>DATLBJ010000130.1:0-34256 GCA_035526975.1 Ramlibacter sp. | reverse complement strand
CAACATCCAGATCAGCCTGGACAAGGCCACGTTCGGGCGCTACATCTCCCTGGACTTCGGCATCATCGGCACGCTCACCGAGTTCGACAAGGAATACCTCGCGCAGAACTTCACGGCGTTCTTCCGGCGCGACTACAAGCGCGTCGCGGAGTTGCACATCGAATCCGGCTGGGTGCCGCCGGGCACGCGCGTCGACGAGCTCGAAGCCGCGGTGCGCACGGTGTGCGAGCCGTATTTCGACCGGCCGCTCAAGGAGATCTCGCTGGGGATGGTGCTGATGCGGCTGTTCCAGATGTCGCGCCGCTTCCACGTGGAAATCCAGCCGCAGCTGGTGCTGCTGCAAAAGACGCTGCTCAATATCGAAGGGCTCGGCCGGCAGCTCGACCCGGACCTGGACCTGTGGGCCACCGCCAAGCCTTTCCTGGAAAAGTGGATGCAGGAACAGGTCGGCCCGCAGAAGTTCCTCGACGAATTGCGCGACCAGGCGCCGCGCTACGCGAAGATGCTGCCCGAGCTGCCGCACCTCGTTCACAAGTACTTCCGCGAGCGCTCGTACGAGTTCCGGCACGATTACCGCGAGCTGATCGCCGAAGTGAAGCGCACGAACCGCCTCCTGCAGACGTTGATGTACGCCGCCGTGGGCTTTGCCGCGGGCCTCGTGGTGGTCCAGCTTTTGCTGAGATTCAAAGGCTATTAGATAATCCCGCCGCCATGAACTACACGCTGGTCTCCTTCGTCGTGCTGTACCTGCTCGGCACGCTGGCCATTGGCGTCTGGGCCGGCACACGCATCAGGAACACGTCGGACTTCGCGATTGCCGGGCGCAGCCTGCCGCTGATCATGGTGGTCACGACCACCTTCGCCACGTGGTTCGGCGCCGAGACCGTGATGGGCATCCCGGCGAAGTTCGTGCAGGGCGGCCTGAACGCAATCGTCGAAGACCCGTTTGGCGCTGGCACGTGCCTCGTCCTCGTGGGCCTGTTCTTCGCCACCAAGCTATACAAGCAGAACCTGCTGACCATCGGCGACTTCTACCGCCAGCGCTTCGGCCGCGGCGTGGAGGTCTTCTGCTCCGGCACCATCATCCTGTCCTACCTGGGCTGGGTCGCAGCGCAGATCACCGCACTGGGACTGGTTTTCTCCGTGCTCACCAACGGTGCGATGTCCGAGACGACGGGCATGATCGTCGGCACGATGGCGGTGCTGGTCTATGTCGTCATCGGCGGTTTCCTCGCCGTGGCATGGACCGACTTCATCCAGATGATCGTGCTCGTGATCGGCCTGTCCATCATCGCCATGTTCTCGGCGGACCTTGCCGGTGGCGCCGACAAGGTGCTCGCGATGGCGGCGAACAAGGACCTGTGGAAATTCTTCCCCGAGCCGACGTTCACCGAATCGGTCTTTTTCATCGCGTCGGGCATCACGATGATGCTCGGCTCGATCCCGCAGCAGGACGTGTTCCAGCGCGTGATGTCGGCACGCACGCCCGAGACGGCCCGCAACGGCGCGGTGATCGGCGGCGTGAGCTACATCCTGTTCGCTTTCGTCCCGATGTTCATCGTTGCGAGCGCGGTGGTCGTGATGGGCGACAGCGCGATGGAGCTGGCCAAGAACGACTACCAGCGCGTGCTGCCGACCTTCGTGCTCACGAAGATGCCGCTGGTGATGCAGATCCTGTTCTTCGGCGCGCTGCTGTCGGCGATCAAGAGCACGTCGTCGGCAACGCTGCTCGCGCCTTCGACGAGCTTCGTCGAGAACATCCTGAAGAACATGCGCCCGCACATGAGCGACCGTCAGCAGCTGTTCGCGATGCGCGTGACCATCGTGGTTTTCACGGCGTCGGTCCTCGCGTATGCGATCGCGATGAAGGGCACCTCGATCTACGACCTGGTGTCGTCGGCCTACCAGGTGACGCTGGTCGGCGCGTTCGTCCCCCTCGTGATGGGCCTGTACTGGAAACGCTCGACGACGCAAGGCGCGATCTTCTCGCTCGCGGCGGGTATCGCAGTGTGGGTCCTGTTCTTCCCGCAGGTCGGCGGCGAGGCGCTGTCCAAGATGTTCCCGGCGCAGTTGGCGGGGCTGATCGCGGCCTTCGTCGGCATGGTCGCGGGTTCGCTGGCGCCGCAGGTCCTGCGCAACCGCCACGAGCCCCGGGCACCCATGGCCGGCCTGCAGCCCCACTAAGGCGGCCGCGGGTTGAAAAACCCGCCCCCTCTATAATTGAGGGCTTTGCACCGCAGCAACTTCCCAAAGACACAGCCATGCCGATCTACGCCTACAAATGCGCGTCCTGCGGCTTTGCCAAGGATGTCCTGCAGAAAATCTCCGACGCCCCGCTGACCGCTTGCCCGCAATGCGGCGCGCAAGCGTTCAACAAGCAGATTACCGCTGCGGGTTTCCAGCTCAAGGGATCGGGCTGGTATGCGACGGATTTCCGCGGTGGCTCGTCCAAGCCTGCTGAAAAGTCCACGGATCCGGCCGCTGACACCGCCAAGACCGAATCGAAGCCGGCGGAAAGCACGAAGCCCGCGGACAGCTCGAAGCCTGCGGAAAGCAGCCCCCCGAAATCCGACACGCCTTCCGCCGCCGGCGGCTGCGGCGCGTCCTGCGCTTGCCACTGACGGCACGCGCGAACGGCACGAGTCCGATGTCCGCCCTGCGCAAATGGCTCGTTGCCGGCTTGCTGGCCATCGTCCCGATCGCGGTCACCGTCGCGGTGCTGCGCTGGATCGTCAACACGCTCGACGCGACACTGCAGATCCTGCCCGAAGCATGGCAGCCCGACCGCCTCATCGGCGTCCACATCCCCGGCTTCGGCGTGCTGCTCACGCTGGCGATCCTGCTGATCGTCGGCGCGATCGTCAGCAACTTCTTCGGCAGGAAGATCGTGGAGTGGGGCGACCGCCTCGTCACGCGCATCCCGGTCGTTCGCTCGATCTATTCGAGCGTGAAGCAGGTGTCCGACACGCTGTTCTCGCCGGGCGGCAATGCCTTCCGCACGGCCGTGCTGGTGCAATGGCCGCGCCCCGACGTCTGGACGATCGCCTTCGTCACCGGCACGCCCGGCGGCGACGTCACGAACTACCTCGTCGGCGATTACGTCAGCGTGTATGTCCCCACCACGCCCAATCCGACGGGCGGCTATTTCGTGATGCTGCGCAGGAGCGATTGCATCGAACTGGACATGTCCGTGGATGAGGCGCTCAAGTACGTCATCTCCATGGGCGTCGTCGCGCCTTCCCTCCCCGGCGACAATCACAACCACTGAAACGGCGCCGGCCCCGGCGTCGGCGCGAATTCGCGAAAGTATCCCCATGCAACTCAGATCCACATACTGCGGCCTCGTCGACGAAACCCTGATGGGCAAGGGCGTCACGCTCTGCGGCTGGGTGAACCGCCGCCGCGACCATGGCGGCGTGATCTTCGTCGACCTGCGGGACCGCGAAGGCTACGTGCAGGTGGTGTGCGACCCCGACCGCGCCGAGATGTTCAAGACCGCCGAGGGCCTGCGCAACGAGTTCTGCGTGCAGGTCAAGGGTTTGGTGCGCGCGCGCCCGCAAGGCACGGCCAACGACAACATGCGCAGCGGCAAGATCGAAGTGCTGTGCCAGGAACTCACGGTGCTGAACGCCAGCGTCACGCCCCCGTTCCAGCTCGATGACGAGAATCTCTCGGAGACCACGCGCCTCACGCACCGCGTGCTGGACCTGCGCCGCCCGACGATGCAGCGCAACCTGATGCTGCGCTACAAGGTGACGATGGAGGTGCGCAAGTTCCTCGACGCCAACGGCTTCATCGACATCGAGACGCCGATGCTCACCAAGAGCACGCCGGAGGGCGCGCGCGACTACCTCGTGCCCTCGCGCGTGCACGACGGGATGTTCTTCGCGCTGCCGCAGTCGCCGCAGTTGTTCAAGCAGTTGCTGATGGTGGCCGGCTACGACCGCTACTACCAGATCACCAAATGCTTCCGCGACGAGGACCTGCGGGCCGACCGCCAGCCCGAGTTCACGCAGATCGACGTCGAGACCTCGTTCATGAACGAGGACGAGATCCGCACGATGTTCGAAGGGATGATCCGCAGCACGTTCCAGAACGTGCTGGGCGTGGACATCGGCGCCTTTCCGGTGATGAAGCACGCGGAAGCGATGCGCCTGTACGGATCGGACAAGCCCGACCTGCGGGTGAAGCTCGAGTTCACCGAAGTGACCGACGTGATGAAGGACGTCGACTTCAAGGTCTTCTCCGCGCCGGCGAACGCCGAAGACGGCCGCGTCGTGGCGCTTCGCGTGCCCGCCGGCGGCGAGATGACGCGCAGCGAGATCGACGGCTACACGGAGTTCGTGAAGATCTACGGCGCCAAGGGCCTCGCATGGGTCAAGGTCAATGAAGCGGCGAAAGGCCGCGACGGCCTGCAGTCGCCGATCGTGAAGAACCTGCACGACCGCGCAATCGCCGAGATCCTTGCACGCACGGGCGCGAAGGACGGCGACCTGATCTTCTTCGGCGCGGACAAGGCCAAGGTCGTCAACGATTCGATCGGCGCGCTGCGCGTGAAAGTCGGCCACAGCGAGTTCGGCAAGGGCCACGGGCTCGTCGAAGGCTCGTGGAAGCCGCTGTGGGTCGTGGACTTTCCGATGTTCGAGTTCGACGACGAAGGCCAGCGCTGGAACGCCGTGCACCACCCGTTCACCTCCCCGAAGGATGGCGACGAGGACTGGCTCGAGACCGATCCGGGCCGCTGCCTCGCCAAGGCGTACGACGCCGTGCTCAACGGCATCGAGCTCGGTGGCGGCTCGGTGCGTATCCACCGCGAAGACGTGCAGAGCAAGGTGTTCCGCGCGTTGAAGATCGACGCGGAAGAGGCGCAACTGAAGTTCGGCTTCCTGCTGGACGCGCTGCAGTACGGCGCACCGCCCCACGGCGGCATTGCCATCGGCCTGGACCGTTTCGTGATGCTGATGTCCGGCGCGGAAAGCCTGCGCGACGTCATTGCCTTCCCGAAGACGCAGCGTGCGCAGGATTTGCTCACGCAAGCACCGGGGCCGGTCGACGAGAAGCAACTGCGCGAGCTGCACATCCGGCTTCGCAATACGCAAGCCGCATGACAAGGGGGCGTGATGATGCGCCCTTACAAGATCCCGCAGTCCGTGCTGGTCGTGATCCACACGCCGAGCCTGCAGGTTCTGCTGATCAATCGCGCCGACATGCCAGAGTACTGGCAGTCGGTCACGGGTTCGAAGGATGCCATCGATGAGCCGCTCGACACCACCGCGCGCCGCGAGGTGATGGAGGAAACCGGAATCGATTGCGCCGTCGGCCGGCTCGAAGACTGGGCCATCGAGAACATCTACGACATTTATCCGCGCTGGCTGCACCGCTACGAGCCGGGCGTCACGCGCAACACCGAGCGTGTGTTCGGCCTGTGCGTGCCCGAGAACACGCCGGTGACGCTCAACCCGCGCGAGCACACCGCTTACCGGTGGCTGCCGTGGCGCGAGGCGGCCGACACATGCGCATCGTTCTCCAACGCCGAGGCAATCCTGTTGCTGCCAAAATTCGCGCATGACGACGCTTCGAGTCGCGACCTATAACATCCACAAGGGTGTGCAGGGCGTCGGCCCGGTGCGCCGGCTGGAGATCCAAAACATCGGCCACGCGGTCGAACAGCTCGATGCCGACATCGTGTGCCTGCAGGAAGTGCGCAAGCTGCACCGGCAGGAGGAAAAATACTTCAAGCGCTGGCCCGAGCTGCCGCAGCACGAATTCCTCGCGCCCGAGGGCTACCACGCCGTCTACCAGACCAATGCGACGACGCGCCACGGCGAACATGGCAACGCGCTGCTCTCGCGCTGGCCCGTCATCACGCATGGGCACGAAGACATTTCGGACCATCGCTTCGAACAGCGCGGGCTGCTGTATTCGCAGCTGCGCGTGCAGCGCCGCACGGTGCACGTGATCGTCGTGCACCTGGGCCTGATCGCGGGCAGCCGCCTGCGGCAGATCGAACAGCTGGTGCGCTTCGTCACGCGCGAACTTCCGAAGCGCGACCCGCTCATCATCGCGGGCGACTTCAACGACTGGGGCGCCAAGCTGCGCTCGCCGCTCAACGAAGCAGGGCTGAGCGATTTCATCGGCGAGCGGGCGTGGACCTATCCGTCGCGGCTGCCGCTGACGCAGCTTGACTACGTGTATGCGCGCGGGCTGAAGCCGGTGGGGCTCCAGATTCCCAGGGGCCGCATCTGGTGGCGCATGTCCGACCACCTCCCGCTGATCGCGGAATTCAGGATGTAGCGCGCGATGCCCAAGCCGCTGCCTTTGCTTCGCTCCGGCCACGAACTGCGCCTGCTCCAGGGCGCGACGGAGTTCTTTCCCGCGATCATCGGTGCGATCGATGCAGCGCAGAGCGAGGTGCGGCTCGGAACCTACATCTTCGATTTCCAGGGCGGCGGCGCGGAAGTGGCGTACGCACTGGAACGTGCGGCGCGCCGCGGCGTGAGCGTGAAAGTCCTGGTCGATGGCTTCGGAACGCCACCTCTGCCGCTGGTGTGGGAAGAGCGCTTTCTCGAAGCCGGCGTGGATTGGCGTGTCTACTCGCCACTCGGGTGGCTGGGCGTGCTGTGGCTGGGAAGCTGGCGGCGGCTCCATCGCAAGCTTTGCCTCATCGACGGGCGCATCGGCTTTTGCGGCGGCATCAACGTGCTCGACGACCTGTACGACCAGGCCGGTCCTACGGCGCTCGCACCGCGCTTCGACTTCTCCGTGCAAATCACCGGCCCGCTCGTCGAGCAGATTGCAGCGACGATGCAGCGCCAGTGGAAGCGAAACCAGGCCGTTCGCGACATTCGCGGCGCGCGGCTGAAAGGCGCATTGCAATCGCTGCGCGGGTCCGGCCGCGCCCTGGCGCCGCCTGCGGCGCGGCCGGCGACCGAAGGGCAGGGCGCGCGCGCGACCCTCGTCCTGCGCGACAACTTGCGCAATCGTGATCGCATCGAACGCGCCTACCTGCGCGCGATCGGCCGGTCGCGCGAAGAGGTGCTGATCGCCAACGCGTATTTCGTTCCCGGCCGCAGGATGCGGCATGCGCTGGTGGAAGCCGCGCGCCGCGGCGTCAAGGTGACGCTGCTGCTGCAAGGGCGGTACGAATCCTTCATGCAGTTCTACGCCGCGCGTTCCGTCTACGGCGTGCTGTTGCGCGCGGGCGTGGAAATCCACGAATACTCGTCAAGCTTCCTCCATGCAAAGGTCGCCGTGATCGACGGGCACTGGGCAACGGTGGGTTCGTCCAACCTCGATCCGCTGAGCCTGCTGCTCGCGCGCGAAGCCAACATCGTCGTGGAGGACGTGCCGTTCGCGACTGCGCTTCGCGGCAAGCTCATGGATGCGATCGCGAAGGAAGGCAGTGCGGTCGATCCGCAGTCGTACACGAACCGGCCGGTGTCGAATCGCTTTCTCGAGTGGGTTGCGCTCAGCGCCACGCGCCTGGCCGTGCTGGTGCAAGGCAAGAAATACCTGTGACGCCGCAAGACCTCGTCGTGCAGCGGCCCGAAGGCCTGTATTGTCCGCCGGGCGATTTCTACATCGACCCGTGGCGGCCTGTCGCGCGGGCAGTGATCACGCACGCGCATTCCGACCATGCGCGTTTCGGCCACGGCCACTACCTTGCGGCGGCGCCTTCGCAAGGTGTGCTTCGCGCACGGCTGGGCGACCTGAACCTGCAGACATTGCAATACGGCGAGCGCATCGTCCACAACGGAGTCACGCTGTCGCTGCACCCGGCAGGGCATGTGCTCGGGTCGGCGCAGGTGCGCCTCGAACACGGGGGGCAAGTGTGGGTGGCCAGCGGCGACTACAAGGTCGCGCCCGATCGCACCTGCGCGCCATTCGAGCCGGTGAAGTGCGACGTGTTCATTACCGAGTCGACGTTCGGCCTGCCGATCTATCGCTGGTGCGACGACGACGAGATCTTCGCGCAGGTCAATGCCTGGTGGGCGCGCAACGTGGAGCACACCCGCGCGAGCGTGCTCACGTGCTATTCGTTCGGCAAGGCGCAGCGGATCCTGTCGGGCGTCGATGCGTCGATCGGCCCGATCATCGTGCACGGCGCCGTCGACCCGCTCAATCGCGCATACCGCGAAGCGGGTGTCGACCTGCCCGATACCCACTCGGTCCTCCACGTCGCGCGCAACGACATCAAGCGTTCCCTGGTGATCTGCCCGCCGAGCGCCGCCGCGAGCCCGTGGATGCGCCGCTTCGGCGCCGACGCCCAACTCGCGTTCGCCAGCGGCTGGATGCAGGTGCGCGGCAACCGCCGCCGTGGCGGATATGACCGCGGCTTCGTGCTCTCGGATCACGCGGACTGGCCCGGGCTGCTGAAGGCGATCGGCGCAACGCAAGCGCAGCGTGTGATCGTCACCCACGGCAGTTCGCAAGCCATGGTGCGGTTCCTGCGCGAGCAGGGATTGCAGGCCGAGGCGTTCGAGACGGAGTATGGCGATGACGGGGTCGAGGCCGATACCGCGGCCGCGAGCGAGGAGGAAGGGAAGTGAAGCGCTTCTCGCAGCTCTTCGCCGAACTCGACCAGACGACATCGACGAACGCCAAGGTCGAGGCGCTCACACGCTACTTCGACGAAGCGCCGCCGCGCGATGCGGCCTGGGCGGTGTATTTCCTCGCGGGCGGAAAGCCGCGGCAGGTGGTCCCCATGGGGACACTCGGTGCGCTCGCGTGCGAAGTCGCGGGGATTCCCGAATGGCTGTTCGGCGCTTGCTACGAGCAGGTCGGCGACCTGGCGGAGACGATCTCGCTCGTGTTGCCGCTGGACGGCAATGCGACGGACCTCGGCCTCGCGCAGTGGATCGAAGAGCGCTTGCTGCCCCTGCGCGGCAAGCCGTTCGAGGACGTCGCGCCACTGATCAAGTCGTACTGGCTGGAACTCGATGCGCAAGGCCGCTTCCTGCTCACGAAGTTGATCGGCGGCGCGTTCCGCGTGGGCGTGAGCAAGTTGCTCGTCCAGCGCGCGCTCGCCGCTCACGCTGGCGTCGATGCGAAGCGCATCGCGCAACGCATGATGGGCTACACGGACGGCAAGGTGCTGCCTTCGCCGCAGCGCTACGAAGCGTTGGTGTCGAAGATCGAAGACGGTGAGCAGGACGTCCGCGACGCCGGGCAGCCGTATCCCTTTTTCCTGGCGCACCAGCTCGACCTGCCGCCGGAGTTGTTCAAGCCGCGGCTCGGGGCGGTCGACGACTGGATGGTCGAATGGAAGTACGACGGCATTCGCGGGCAGGTGATCAGGCGCGAAGGGCAGGTGTGGATCTGGACGCGCGGCGAGGAACTCGCGACCGAGCGCTTCCCGGAGATCGTCGCGGCCGCGCAATCGTTGCCGGACGGCACGGTGATCGACGGCGAAATCCTCGTGTGGAACGAGAAGGACGACCGCCCGGCACCGTTCTCGCTCCTGCAGCAGCGGATCGGGCGCAAGAACCTATCGAAGAAGATCCTCGAAGACGCACCGGTGAGCTTCATGGCTTACGACATCCTCGAGCACGAGGGCAGCGACATTCGCGCGATTGCGCAACGCGAACGGCGCACGCGGCTCGAGGGAGTGCTGAAGGACAAACCGATCCGAATCTCGCCGGTGGAGACGGCGCCGACGTGGCTCGAGTTCGCGCGCCGGCGCGAGCGCTCGCGCGAACTCGGCGTCGAGGGCTTCATGCTCAAGCGCATGGACGCGTCGTACGGCACCGGCCGCACGAAGGCGGAAGGCCTGTGGTGGAAGTGGAAGATCGAGCCGATGACGATCGACTGCGTGCTGGTCTACGCGCAGCCGGGCTCGGGTCGGCGGTCGTCCGTTCACACCGACTACACCTTTGCGGTGTGGAATCGCGCGCCGGACGGCAAGCACGAGGTCGACGCGGTCATCGCGAAGATCGTGCGCATGGAGCCACCGGTCGAAGGCGAGTTGCAGCTCGTGCCGTTTGCCAAGGCGTACTCGGGCCTGACCGACGAGGAGTTCCGCGAAGTCGACGCGGTCATCCGCAAGAACACGATCGAGAAGTTCGGGCCCGTGCGCAGCGTCAAGCCGATGCTCGTCTTCGAGCTCGGCTTCGAAGGGATCAATCGCAGCCCGCGGCACCGCAGCGGCATCGCGGTGCGGTTTCCGCGGATGCTCCGGATCCGCCCGGACAAGCCATTGCACGAGGCGAACACGCTGGCCGACCTGGAAGTGCTGTTGAACCTGTGACAGCCGGGGATTTCCGGGGTCATACAATGGGGCCAGCATCATGAAACTCGACCCATCCGAGAATCTGTCGAAGCAGGCCGCCGATGAAGGCGTGCCGGTGTCGCAGAAGATCCGCGAGCGCATCGTCGCCGCGCGCAAGCGTTTCCATTCCAACGACAACATCGCGGCGTTCATCCAGCCGGGCGAGCTCGAAGACCTGCTGAAGGAAGTCGAGCACAAGATGCAGGGCGTGCTCGACAGCATGGTGATCGATACGCAAAGCGATCACAACACGAACGACACGGCGCGGCGCATCGCGAAGATGTACCTCAACGAAGTGTTCCGCGGCCGCTACGTGAAGCAGCCGACGATCACCGAATTCCCGAACGTCGAGCACCTGAACGAGCTGATGATCGTGGGCCCGATCACGGTTCGCAGCGCGTGCAGCCACCATTTCTGCCCCGTGATCGGCAAGCTCTGGGTCGGCGTGATGCCCAACGAGCACACGAACGTGATCGGCCTGTCCAAGTACGCGCGCCTGGCCGAATACGTGATGGGCCGCCCGCAGATCCAGGAAGAGGCCGTGGTGCAGCTGGCCGACCTGATCATGGAAAAGACGCAGCCCGATGGCCTGGCCGTCGTGATGGAAGCCAGTCACTACTGCATGGCGTGGCGCGGCGTGAAGGACCTGGACAGCAAGATGATCAACTCGGTGATGCGCGGCGTGTTCCTGAAGAACGCGGCCCTGCGGCGCGAGTTCCTGTCGCTCATTCCGCAAAAAGGGTGATGGCCATGCTCGTTCGACTCCTGTATTGCAGCCGCGCGGTGGACACGAGCCCCGACGCGATCGAAGCGATCCTCACCCAGTCGCGCCAGCACAACCCGACCAGCGGCATCACCGGCATCCTTTGCTACGGCGGCGGCATCTTCCTGCAGGCGATCGAAGGCGGGCGCATGCAGGTCAGCGAGCTGTTCGGCCACATCGCGAAGGACCCGCGCCACAAGGACGTCGCGCTGCTCACGTTCGAAGAGATCTTCGAGCGCCGCTTCGGCGGCTGGAGCATGGGGCAGGTGAACATCTCCAAGGTCAATCATTCGATCCTGCTCAAGTACTCGGAGAAGGCCGAGCTCGACCCGTACTCGGTTGCGGGCAAGGTATCGCTCGCGCTGCTCGAAGACCTGATGGCTTCGGCGCAGATCTGCGGGCGCGCATAGATCTGCGATGAGCGCGGTCCGCATCACCCGGCGCACGCTCGCCTGGGGCGAATGCGATCCGGCCGGCATCATCTTCTACCCGAACTACTACCGCTTCATGGACGAAGCGACCTGGGCCCTGTTCGCATCGGCCGGCTATGACGCGCAGCGCATGCGGTCCGAGCACTTTTCCCTGCCGCTGGTGGATTCGCGCTGCGAGTTCATGAGCTCGCCGAAGTTCGGCGACGAGATCGAGTTGCGCTCGCAGGTGTCCAAGTGGGGCAACAGCTCGTTCTCGATGTCGCACGATTTCGTCATTGCCCAAGGCGGACGCTTGCTTGCGCGTGGCAGCGAGTCGCGCGTGTGGTGCCGCTACGAGTCGGGGCCGGGCAGCCCGTTGAAGAGCGTGCCCATCCCGCGGGAAGTGCGCGCCGCGCTCGGCGCACCGTGATCGTCGGCTGCGACTTCTCCAGCACCCCGACGAAACGCAAGCCGATCGTGCTGGCCGTCGGCGCGCTCGTCAAGGACGTCGTCGTCCTGGAGAGGCTGGAACGCATCGAATCACTCGCGGCGTTCGGCCATTGGGTGAAGCAGCCCGGCGAGTGGATCGGCGGCTTCGACTTTCCATTCGGCTTGCCCCGCGAACTGGTAGAGCACCTGGAGTGGCCGCTTTCGTGGCGCGAATGCATCGCGCACTACACCACGCTCACGCGCAGCGACATCCGCGAGACCTTTGCCGCCTTTTGCAATGCGCGGCCCGTGGGCAACAAGTTTGCGCACCGCCGCTTCGACAAGCGCGCCGGTTCGAGCCCGTCGATGAAATGGGTGAACCCCCCGGTCGCGTACATGTTGCATGCGGCGCTGCCCCTGCTGCTGGAAGCCGGTGTGCACATGCCGGGCCTGCACGAGGGCGACCCCGATCGTGTCGCGCTCGAAGCGTATCCCGGCCTGCTCGCCCGTGAGCTGATTGCCCGCCGCAGTTACAAGAACGACGACCGGGCCAAGCAGACGCCCGAGCGCCTCATCGCGCGCAAGGACCTCATCACGCGCCTGGAGCATGGCGAGACACGCCTGCGCTTGCGCGTCAAGCTCACGCACGCGCAGCGCGACGCGCTCGTGCACGATGCGAGCGGCGACAGCCTCGATGCGGTGCTCTGCATGGTGCAGGCGGCGTGGTCCGCACGCGAGGGTCCGCCGCACTACGGGTTGCCCGATGAGCTGGACCCGCTCGAAGGGTGGATCGCCACCTGCTGATGCATTGATGCAAGCCGTGCAATAAAGCATCAGGAAATTGCAATTTACGTTCACTCCGGCAGGGCGGAAGATTCGCGCGCGCACAACGAGGAGACATTTGCGTGGACACACGCCGCCGTTCGTTCTGTATTGCGGGCGCCTTGCTGGCCGGGGGCTGCGTGGCTACGGGGCCCGCCACGCGCGCCGCCGCCGCTGAGCTGGCATCGACCGGCAAGCTGCGCGCCGCCATCAACTATGGCAATCCCGTGCTGGCCAGCCGCGGGCCCTCGGGCGAGCCGCGGGGTGTCTCCGTCGATCTCGCGCGCGAAGCCGCCAGGCGCCTGGGCGTCCCGATCGAACTGGTCACATTCGCCGGCGCCGGAAACGTCGTCGCCGCGTTGAAGGCGCGCGAGGTCGACATGGGCTTCGTCGCCATCGACCCCGTGCGCGGCGCCGACCTCGATTACACCGCGCCCTACGTCATCATCGAAGGCGCCTATCTTGTGCGCACCGAGTCGCCGCTGCGCGCGAACGAGGAAGTCGACCGCGCGGGCACGCACATCGTCGTCGGGCGCAACAGTGCCTACGACTTGTTCCTCACCCGCGAGATCAAGCGCGCGACCGTCGTTCGTATCACCGGTTCCGAAAACGTCGTCGACGACTTCCTCGCGCAAAAACTCGACGTCGCTGCGGGCGTGAAACAGCAACTCGAGATGGACGCGAAGCGCGTGGGAAGCGGCGTGCGGCTGCTGCCCGGCCGCTTCATGGTGATCGAGCAGGCGATGGGCGTGCCGAAGGGCCGCGCGGCCGCGCAAGCCTGGCTGGCCGGCTTCATCGAGGAAATGAAACGATCCGGCTTCGTGGCCGATGCGCTGCGGCGTCACCACATCGAAGGCGCGGCGGTCGCGCCACCGCGTGCAACATGATTCGTGCAACCCAAGAAGGAGACATATGAAGAAACTGCATTCGCTCCTGTTCGTCGCAGCCGCCACCGCCGCGCTCGCAGCGTGCACCACGCCGCCGCCGGCGCAGCCGGCCGGTCCCGGTGTCGTCAAGGTCACGCCCTTGGGTGGTTTTGACGGCGAGTTCTGCGCGCAGGACCGCGCACTGGTCTTCGAAGACCCCAACGGCACGCGCGTCCTCTACGACCCGGGCCGCAGCGTGATGGGCCCCAACGACCCGCGCCTGGGCAAGATCGACATCGTGCTGGTCACGCACACGCACGGGGACCACCTCGGCAACGCGTACATGAAAGCCATTGGCGCCGGCACTTGTGCGAGCCCCGACGCGTCCGTGTCCGCCCTGCCCAACGGCAACGCAACGAACATCGCGCTGGCCAAGAAGGCCAAGATCGTCACGGGCAGCGACATGCCTTCGTTCTTCGCGGCAAAGCTGCGCGCGAACGGCGGCAATCCCGCGGATTCCATCCTCGCGCGATTCGGCGGCAGCCAGACGGTCGGCGGCGTGAAGATCGCCACGGTCACTGCGATGCACAGCAACGGCCTGGACCCGGATTACATCGGCGGCGACCTCGGCAAGGCGATGAAGGATGCCGGCATCTGGGGCGACGTGGGCCTCGCCACGGGTTACGTGGTGCGCTTCAGCAATGGCCTGGCGGTCTACCTGTCGGGCGACACCGGCGTGACGGCTGACCAGCAGAGCGTGGTGCGTGACCTGTACCACGTGCAGCTCGCGGTGATGAACATCGGCGACGGATTCACCACCGGACCGACCGAAGCGGCCTACGTGATCAACGACCTCGTCAAGCCCGCGAGCGTGATCGCGTCGCATGCGAACGAGGCCAGCACGCAGGGCGGCCAGGTGCGTCCCGGCTCGAAGGCCGAGGCGTTCATGAAGCTGTCGAAAGTGCCGGTGCACCTGCCGCTGTCGGGCCGCACCATGGCGTTCGACGGCGCCGGCCGGTGCACGGCCGGCTGCTGACCGGCGGGCCGCCCGTCAGAGGCTGCGGATCACCGCCTGCGTGAAGCGGGCGGTGTTTCCCTTTCCGCGGATGTCGCCGGTGCGCGCGTTGGCATCCGACAACGCCGCAGTCGTCGCTCGCGACATCGCGTGCGCCATCCGCACGGCCGCATCGTTGCCGCGGCTGTGGCCCAGCCATTCGAACATCATCCGGGTCGATTCGATCATCGCGTAAGGGTTGGCAATGCCCTTGCCCGCGATGTCGGGCGCCGAGCCATGCGTCGCCTGCGCCATGCACACGTTGCCGTCGCCAATGCACAGGCCCGGCGCCATGCCAAGGCCGCCCACCAGGCCCGCCGCCTCGTCCGACAGGATGTCGCCGAACATGTTGGTTGTGACGATCACGTCGAAGCTTTGCGGGTCGCGTACCAGCCGCATCGCCATCGTGTCGACGATCACGTCGTCGACCCGCACGTCCGGATATTCGGGCGCGAGCTTGCGGCATTCCTCGACGAACATGCCGCAGCCCAGCTTGAACACGGTGTCCTTGTGGACGTAGGTCAGATGCTTGCGCCGCTGGCGCGCGAGTTCGAAGGCAGCGCGCGCGACGCGGCTCGAGCCCGTGCGCGTGATGACCCGCATGGACAGCGTCACTTCGTCGTTGGGTCGGAACTCCGCGTTGCCGACCAGCATGTTCCGGTCCGGCTGGAACCCCTCGTTGTTCTCGCGCACGATCACCAGGTCGACGTCGTCGAACAGGCAACCGATGTCGGGGTACGAGCGCGTGGGCCGCACGTTCGCGAACAGGTTGAATTGCTTGCGCAGGATGGGGTGCGGGTTGATCGAGTTCGCGCCCTTGGGGTAAGCGCGATGGCCGATCGGCCCCAGGATCCATCCGTCGAGCGTCTCGAGCGTTTCCATCGTCTGCGCAGGCAGCGTGTGGCCGTGCGTCTGCAGCGCCGTCGCGCCGATCGGCAGCGTTTGCCAATCGATCACGACGCCGTGAATTTCCGCGGCGGCGCGCGCGATTTCGACCGATGCAGGGACGATCTCCAGGCCGATGTCGTCGCCGTCGAGGATGCCGATGCGAAGGGGCGCGTTCATGGCCGGCACAACGCAGCCAGGGTGCGCACGTTCGGCAGTTGCGCGAGATTCCAGCATTCGCGCGTGATCCCCCTCGCGCGTCCGGCGCCGAGCACCGGCTCGACGAGGGAGCGGAACTTGGCTTCGAGTTGCGCATCGGACAACGGCCGCTGCAGCGACCCGATCGCGTGCTCGACATGCACGACGACCTGCGATCCATCCTTGAGGATCGCGGTCACGTGCGCGGCTTCCTCGCTGATCGCCGGGTCGATCGTGGCGTTGACCTTTGCGCGCAGTTCCACGACCTTGGGGTCGTTCACCACGCGATCGGCATACTCCGCTTCCCCGGCGCGGCCGTAAATCAGGCCCGCAGCGCAGCCGTGGTACACGCTGAACTTGCCTTGCAGTCCGTCCTTCGGCGTTTTCTTGCCGGTGAGTTCCAGCACCAACGGGTGCACGCGCAGCTCGATGCGCTCGACGTCTTCCGGCTTGACGCCCTTGTCGCGCAGTTGCACGCAGGCGTCGATGCTCGGATGGATGACGATGCCGCATGCGAACGGCTTGTAGCTGTTGAACGAAATCTCGAAGCGCTCGCCGAGGCCGCCGGTCACCTCGTTCCACGCGCGCTTGCCGCTGACCACCTGCACGAAGCCGCGCGGCGCTTCGAGTGCGCGCGCACTGGCGGTGAAGCCCGTGCTTGCAAGCAGTGCCGAAGTCAGCCCGGCACGTGCCGCGGCGCCGGGATGGAAAGGCTTGGTCATCGTGCCAAACTGCTCGCGCAGGCCCACGGGCTGCGAAGCAGCGATGCCCAGCGCCATCGTGGTCTGTTCCTCATCGAGGTTCAACAAGCGGGCGCACGCCGCTGCGGCCCCGAGCATGCCTGTCGAGCCGGTGATGTGCCAACCGCGGTCATAGTGGTCGGGGTATATCGTGTTGCCGATGCGGCAGGCGACGTCGATGCCCAGCACCAGCGCATCGATGACGTCGCGCCCGCCGAGGCCCTGCTTCTCCGCCAGCGCCAGCACCGCCGATGCGACCGGCCCGGCCGGGTGGATGATCGTCTTGAGGTGCGTGTCGTCGAAGTCGAACGTGTGCGATGTGATGCCGTTGACGAGCGCCGCGCTCGCCATGTCGAAGCGCTCGCTGCGCCCGAGCACCGTGGCCTGCGGCGCCGGCTGCAGGATCTTCATCGCCGCGACCGCGGCCTCGGCCGCTTCATGCTGCGCCGCGCCCACTGCGCAACCCAGCCAGTTGTAGAACGTGCGATGCGCTTCGTGGTCGATCGCCTCGCTCCACCCCTTCGACGGATGCGATACGACGAACTTCGCGAGGATGCGCGTGATGGGAGGCGCCGCCATGTCGGCGGGCACATTCGTGTTGCGCGCCACGTCATTCGTCCAGGTGGATGTTGCGGGCCTTCGCCAGCGTGGTCCAGCGCGCGACTTCCGACTTGATGTAGTCGCCGAACTGCTGCGGCGTCATCGGCCACGGCTCGACCGCTTCGCTCGACAATTTGTCCGCGAGGTCGGGCGACTTCAGCACGGCGACCTGCGTTTCGTTGAGATGCCGGACGATGTCGGCCGGGATGCCAGCGGGGCCGACGGAGCCGTACCACTGCATCGCGTCGAAGCCCTTGAACCCGAGCTCCTCCATCGTGGGGACGTCCTTGAGCTGCGCGCTGCGCTGCTTGCCGGTGACCGCGAGCGCACGCATGCGCCCGGAACGCAGGTGCGGCAGCGCCGCGGCCAGGCCGGGGAACATGGCCTGCGTCTGCCCGCCGAGCAGGTCGTTGATCGCCGGTGCGATGCCGCGGTACGGGATGTGCAACATGAACGCACCCGTCGCCTGCTTGAACAGTTCCATCGTCAGGTGCGTGAGCGAGCCCTGGCCCGCCGAGCCATAGCTCACCTTGCCCGGGTTCTTCTTCACGTAGTCGATGAACTCGTGGACATTGCGTGCCGGCACGTTCGCGTGGACTGCCAGCACGTTGGGCGTGGCGCCGATCATCCCGATCGGCGTGAAATCCTTGACCGCGTCGTAGTTCACCTTGCGCGTCGCGGGCGTGGTCCCATGCGTGGCGACGTAACCCTGCATCAGCGTGTAGCCGTCGGGGGCGGCTCGCATCGCCGTCTGGCACGCCACGACGCCTCCGCCGCCGCTGACGTTGTCCACGACGAAGGTCTGGCCGAGGGCCTGCCCCCAGCGCTCCGTCACGACGCGCGCAATCATGTCGTTGCCGCCGCCGGCTGCCACCGGGCAGATGTAGCGGATCGGTTTCATGGGATAGGCCTGCGCGAATGCGAGCGACGGGGCCGCAATGCCGAGCAGGGACGCCTGGATGAGTTGCCGGCGTTTCATGGGGGTTGTCTCCTTGGGGAGGTGCATCTTCCCGCCCGCGGGCCGTGCTGTAAATTGCAAGTTTCTGAACTTTTGTTGCGCGGGGTGCATCAATGGCCAAACCCTCCCTGCCGGACTTGCGCGCCTTCGTGACAGTCGGCGAGCACCGCAGCTTCGCGGCCGCCGCGAAAGCGCTGCACCTGTCGCAGCCGGCCTTGTCGCGGCGGATCTCGCATCTCGAAGAGCTGCTCGGCGTGCGCCTGTTCGACCGCACGACACGCAGCGTGCAGCTCACGTTGCTCGGCGAGCGCTTCCTCGGCGAAGTGCGCGGCGTGATCGAGGACATGGATCGCTCGGTCGCCAGCCTGCAGGATGCCGCCAACCTGGAGACGGGCGACGTGACGATCGGCTGCGTGTTCTCGGCGGTGCACCACTTCCTGCCGTCGGTGATCCGCACGTTCCGCGCGCAGCATCCGCACGTGCTGGTGCGGATCATCGAGGAAGGCGCCGACGAGGTGCTCGCCAGCGTGAAGCAGGGCGAAGCGGACTTCGCGCTCAACTACATCGGCATGCAGGATTCGGAAGTCGACTTCGCGCCGCTGCTCAAGGAGCCGTATGTACTGGCTTGCCCCGCGCGCCATCCGCTCGCACGCAAGCGCGCAGTGCGGTGGGAGGAGCTCGCCAACTACCCGATGGCACGTGTCTCGCACGCCAGCCGCAATCGCCTGTTCATCGACCAGGCGCTCGCCGACCTGCCTCCGCTGCCGCGCCCCGTATGCGAGGTGCGGCATGTCTCGACGCTGATCGACCTCGTCGAAAACGGGCTCGGGCTCGCGGTCGTGCCGCGCCTGACGCTGCCGCCGAAGCCCGCGTCGGTTGTCGGGGTGAAGCTTGAACGCCCTTCGATCAGCCGGACGATCGGCCTGATCCGCCGCAGCGGCCGCACGCTGTCCCCTGCGGCCACCGCGTTCGCGAAGCTGCTGACCGACGCCGGCAAGGCAAAGGCGAATGCGCGTTAGACGCTGCGCAAGGCTTCGAGGGCTTCCGCATCCGTGCGGTACATCCGCAAGAGCGGCGAGGGCTTCAGCGCCCCGCCTTTTTCCATCACGCGTTCCACCGGCAACTTGATGCCGCTGATATGCAAGGTGATGCCATGGTCCTCGAGCATCGCGCGCAATTGCATGAAGACTTCGACGCCCGTCGCATCCACGCGATTGACCGGCTGCGCGAACAGCACGACGTGCCTCGTCTGCGGATGCGCCGCCAGGTGGTCGACGAGTGCTTCTTCGAACGCGCTGGCCGAAGCGAAGTCGAGTTCGCCATCCATGCGCATCGCGTACACGTCGGCCCCGAGTGTCTCGAGCTTCCACAAGTGCCGGTCGCGCAGGCTGCCGTCGGGATGCAGTCCGACTTCGATGATGCGTGGATGCAATCGCATGTACAGGAAGTGCGCGAGGCCCAGGACCACGCCCGTCAGCACGCCCCAGTAGATCTGCGGCGATGAAGCGAGCGTGACGGTGAACGTGACAAGCGCGATTGCGGCCTCGATGCGGTCGATCCGGGCGATGCGCAGGAAGGTCGCGGGCTTCACGAGGCTCAACACCGCAGCGACGACGATGGCCGCCAGCACCGCACGCGGCACGTGATGCAGCACCGGCGTGAAGAACAGGAGCACGAGCGCGACGAACGCGCTGGCGAACACCGTGGCCCATCCCGTCCTGGCGCCCGCGTACAACGTGAGCGCCGAGCGCGAGAACGACGTGCTGGTGGGGAAGCTGCCGCTCAGGGCCGAAACGATCTTCCCCACGCCCTGGCCGAACAAATCCTGGCTCGCGTCCCAGCGCTTGCCGTCACGCTGGCTTTCGATCTTGGCGCTGGCGGCCATTTCGAGCGAACTGACCAAAGCGATCACGATCGCCGGCACGACGATCGCATTCAGCGTGCCCCAGCCGGGCAGGCCCGGCCAGTACAGCGACGGAAAGCCCGAGGGAAGTTCGCCGACGACCGCGCCGGTTGCAGACCAGCCGCTCCACTTCGCGATGCCCGCCGATGCAAGCAGCACCAGCAGCACCATCGGCACCCGCGGGGCGAATTTGCGCCCGAGGATGAACAACGCGAGCGCACCCACGCCGAACGCCAGCGCGGTTGCATCAAATTCCGGGTGATCGAGCAATGTGTGCACGCTGCCATGCAGGCCGAGCAGCGCCGGCAATTGCGAAAGGATGATGAGGATGGCCGCGGCCTGGCTGAAGCCCGCGAGGATTGGCGAGCTCACGAGGTTCAGCACCCACGCCGCCTGGATGCCCCCGAGCACGAGCTGGATCGCGCCGGCCATCAACCCGAGCCACACGGCGAGGATCACCCAGTCGCCCGACGCAGGAGCGGCAAGGCCCACGAGCGACGCACCGACCAGCACGCTCGACAAGGCCGAAGGGCCGACGGACAGGCGAGTCGACGCGCTGAAGAGCACGGACATCAGCGGCGGCAGGAAGGTGGCATACAGCCCGGCGATCAGCGGCATGCCCGCGAGACTCGCGTAGGCGACCGATTGCGGAATCATCACCAGCGCCACCGTCAGCGCCGCCATCGCTTCGCTGCGCGCAAGCCTTGTCGTGAGGCGCGGCCACTTGAGGAAGGGCAGGTTGATTCGCATCAGCGCTGGGGCATGTCCTTCGCGCCGAAGCCCGGATACACCGCCGCATCTTCGGGAATCGCGGGCATCGTCGCGTTCCATTCCTCCCACGCATCGCGCATCAGCGCCAGCCGCTGTGGCTCGCGTCCGGCTTTGTTGGCGCGCTCGCGTTCGTCGCTGCCGATGTCGAACAGGTAGTCGTGGCCGTCGACGCGCAGGTACTTCCACACGCCGTCGCGCATTGCACGCTGGCCGCGATGCTTCATGCGCCAGTGCAGCGGGCGGCGGAACGTGCGGGAAGGATCGCTCAGCACCGGCAGCATCGAGATGCCGTCGAGCGGATACGCCGGATCGGCCGCGACGCGTGCCGCGTCGAGCATCGTGGCGGACCAGTCCATCGTCATGCACTGCTGGTCCGTTTCGCCGTTCGGTGCGATGGCGTCGGGCCAGTGCGCGATCCACGGCACCCGGATGCCGCCTTCGGTCAGGTCCATCTTGCCGCCGACCAGCGGCCAGTTGTCCGAGAAGCGCTCGCCGCCGTTGTCGCTCGTGAACACGACGAGCGTGTTGCGATCTGCACCCGCGCGCCGCAATGCGTCCATCACCCACCCGATGCCTTCGTCCATGTGGTGGATCATGCGGTGGTATGTGTGGATGTTGCCGCCGTGCAGGTGGAACAGGTTGTCCTTCACGTCCGGCGCCACGGCTTCGTCGTCGCGCGTTTCCCAGGGCCAGTGCGGTGCGGTGTGATGCAGGCTGAGAAAGAAGGGCGTGTCCTGGCCTGCAACCCGATCGATCCACTGCACGGCGCGCTTCGAAAGCAAGTCGGTGAGGTAGCCGGGTTCGTCGCGCTCCTCGTCGCCCATCCACATGTCGCGGTCGCCGTTCGTCCCCTTGTGGGTGAAGTAATCCACTCCGCCCGACATCGGGCCGTAGAACTCCTCATACCCGGAGCGCAGCGGGCCGAAGTGCGGCGGATAACCCAGGTGCCATTTGCCGATCAGCGCGGTGCGATAACCGGCGGCCCTGAGCAGCGAGGGAAGCGTCGGATGTTCCGGGGGCAAGCCGAGCGTGGCGCTTGCGCGCGTGCGGATACTGATCGGCTCTTCGGCGGCGCCGCGCAGGCGGTACTGGTAGCGTCCCGTCATCAACGCGAACCGCGTCGGCGAACACACCGGCGAATTCGCGTATCCCTGCATGAACTTGATGCCGTTCGCGGCGAGCCCGTCGAGCACCGGCGACACGGGGCCGAATTTCGCGGTGCGGCCGCCGTAGCAGCCCAGGTCCGCGAAGCCGAGGTCGTCGGCGACGATGAAGACGAAGTTCGGCCGGCGCATTCCATCAAGGCTGGTAGCCGGACTTCTGCACCACGGGCGCCCACTGCGCGCGGTATTTCTGCAGCATCGCGGCGGTCTGCGCTTGCGTGGCAACGACGGGATTCATTTTCTGGTCGTTGAACTTTCGCTGCGTGTCCGGGTCCTGCATCACTTCGCGGATCGCTTTCGACAACGCTTCGACCTTCGCCTTCGGCATCGATGCCGGCGCGAAGAAGGTGTTCCAGCCGGTCGCGACGAGGTCGATGCCTGCTTCCTTGAAGGTCGGGACGTTCGGTGCGAGCGGTGAACGCTGCGCACTCGACACGGCGAGGATGCGCAGTTTGCCGCCTTCGTGCTGCGGCAGTTGCGTGTCGAACGTGTCGACGGCCACGGGGACCTGTCCGCCAACGAGATCGGAGATCAGCGGCGCGGAGCCGCGATACCCCACGACTTGCGCGGTGACCTTGGCCTTCTCGCCCATCATCAGCGCGAAGAAGTGCGGCAGGCTGCCGGTGGCGGGCACGCCGAAATTCGCCTGGTTCGGGTTCGCGCGAAGCCACGCGAGCAGGTGACTCAGTTCGTGCACCGGAACGGCAGGGCCGACCGCGACGGAGAACTCGTAGTCGTTCACGTGCGACACCGGAACGAAATCCTTTTCCGGATCGTAGTTGTTGTCCTTGAACACGAGCGGCGCGACGATCATGGTCGCGGGGTTCGCGAGCAGCAGCAGGTTCTGGGTGCCCGGGGGTGCTTTCGCATATTGCGCGGCCAGGCGTCCGCCCGCGCCGGTCTTGTTCTCGACGACGACGGGGACGCCGAGCTTGGCCTGCAACTTGTCGCCGACGATGCGCGCGACACGATCGGTCGAGCCACCCGGCGCATAGCCCACGATGATGTGCAGCGCGCCGTCGAGTGCTTGCCCGAAGGCGGCGAACGAGAACGTGGCGGCGAGTGCCGCGATCAGCCTTTTCATGGGTGTCTCCTCTATGCTTGGAGCAATGATATGCCCGCAGGCCGGTTCGCCGTCCCAGCAATGGCTCGAGCGCCGTGGCTGGGAGGCTTTCGCCTTCCAGCGCGAGGTGTGGCAGGCCATCGCGGAAGGCCGCAGCGGGATGCTTCACGCGACGACAGGCTCCGGCAAGACGTATGCGGTGTGGCTCGGCATCCTCGATCGCATGCTCGCGGGCCATCCGCCGGCACGCGGCGCCGAACCCCTGCGTGCCATCTGGCTCACGCCGATGCGCGCGCTTGCGGCCGACACCACCCGCGCAATCTCCGAGCCGCTGCGCGCGCTTGCGCCGGAGTGGACGATCGGCCAGCGCACGGGCGACACGCCCAGTGCCCAGCGCGCGCGGCAGGACCGCCGCTTTCCGACCGCACTGGTCACCACGCCGGAGTCGCTGTCGCTGATGCTCGCGCGCGAACACTCCCACGCGGAGCTCGCCGGGGTCGAGTACGTCGTGGTCGACGAGTGGCATGAGCTGGTCGGCAGCAAGCGTGGCGTGCAGGCGCAGCTTGCAATCGCACGGCTGGCGCGCTTCAACCCCAAGCTCGTCGTCTGGGGCTTGTCGGCCACGCTCGGCAACCTCGGTGAAGCGATGAACGTGCTGGCGCAACCAGCCGTCGCTGCAGGCGCACCGGAACCGCGGCTCGTGCGCGGCCGCATCGACAAATCGCTCGTCATCGACACCTTGATTCCGCACGACCCCGGCCACTTCTCCTGGGCCGGGCACCTCGGGCCGCAGATGCAGCAACCGGTCGTCGAGGAGATCGCCAAGTCGTCGACGACGCTGGTGTTCACCAACGTGAGATCCCAGGCCGAGATCTGGTACCAGCTGCTGCTCGAAGCGCGGCCCGAATGGGCAGGGCAGATCGCCTTGCATCACGGCTCGCTCGACAAGGCGACGCGCGAGTGGGTGGAGCAAGGCTTGAAAGAGGGCAGCTTGCGTGCCGTGGTCGCGACGTCGTCGCTCGACCTGGGCGTGGACTTCCTGCCCGTCGAGCGCGTGCTCCAGATCGGCTCGGCCAAGGGCATCGCGCGCATGATGCAGCGGGCGGGCCGCAGCGGGCACGCGCCCGGGCGCACGAGCCGCATCACGCTGGTGCCGACGAACACGATGGAGATCGTCGAGGGGGCGGCCGCGCGCGCCGCCGCGAAAGCGGGGCACGTCGAGCAACGCAAGGCGCCCGACCGGCCCCTCGACGTGCTGGTGCAGCACATCGTGACCCTTGCGCTCGGCGGCGGTTTCACCGGCGACGCGTTGTTCGAGGAAGTGCGCGGCGCCTGGTCGTACAAGGACCTGACGCGCGAAGAATTCGATTGGGCGATGGCGTTCTGCGCGCAAGGCGGCACCAGCCTTGCCGCTTATCCCGAGTACCACCGCATTGCGCAGGACGACGACGGCGTGTGGCGCGTGCCCGACCGCGGCGTCGCAAAAAGGCATCGGCTTGCGATCGGAACGATCGTGAGCGACGCCGCGATGCAAGTGAAGTGGATGAGCGGCGGCAACATCGGCACGATCGAGGAGGGCTTCATCGCGCGCCTGCGCCAGGGCGACCACTTCTTCTTCGCCGGCAAACTGCTCGAGTTCGTGCGCGTGCGCGAGATGGCGGCGTACGTGAAGAAGGCGACCAAGAAGAAGGGCACGGTGCCCACGTGGCAGGGCAGCAAGATGGCGCTGTCGGCCGAACTCGGGGAAGCCGTGCAGGAGATGCTGTTGCGCGCGGCGCAAGGCGACTACTCCGAGCCGGAGCTGGTCGCCGCGCGGCCGATGCTCGAGATGCAGGCGCGCATTTCGCACATTCCCACGCCCGGCACGATCCTCGTCGAAACCTTCCGCTCGCGCGAAGGCTGGCACCTGTACGTCCATCCGTTCGCGGGCCGTCATGTGCACCTGGGCCTCGCGAGCCTGCTGGCATGGCGGCTGGCGCGCGACAAGCCCAACACCTTCAGTCTCTCGGTCAACGACTACGGTTTCGAGCTCGTGAGTGTCGAGGAAGTGGACCTGTCGGCAGTCATGGACAAGCAGGTGTTTTCGATCGACAACCTGCTGCACGACGTGCTCGCATCGCTCAACTCGACGGAGCTCGCGCAGCGGCGTTTTCGCGAGATCGCGCGCGTGGCGGGACTGGTGTTCACCGGCTACCCGGGGCAGCCCAAGAGCACGAAGCAGCTGCAGGCCTCCAGCGGCCTGTTCTTCGAGGTGTTCCGCAAGTACGACCCGCAGAACATGCTGCTCACACAGGCGCAGAAGGAAGTCCTGAGCCAGGAACTCGAGATCACGCGACTGCAAGGCACGATGCAGCGCATTGCAGCCAAGGAGCTGGACCACGTCGAGATTCGCCATCCCAGTCCCATGAGCCTTCCGCTCATGGTGGAGCGCTTCCGCGAACAGCTCACGACGGAGCAGTTATCGGTTCGGCTTGACCGGATCTTGCGCGAGATGCAGCGGGAGGCTTGACCGCGTCGCCGATCGCATCGTGGATGAACCGCAGCTTCTCCAGCGCAGCGGCGGAGAGCGCGAACGGGTAGGCATCCTCCTGGCCCAGGCTGCGGTTCAGGCTGTTCACCAGCAGCGTCAGCGGCACCCAGTCGTCCACGAGCGCATCGAAGTTAGCGGAGTGCCCTTCGAACGGGTCGATCACCTCGTCGACCTCGTCGTCCTCGGACAGGGCGAAGCTCGTGTTGTACGAGGCCGCGGTTTCCAGCAGGTCGACCATGTGCAGGTAGTGGGCCCATGTCTCGGCCCAGTCTTCCCACGCATGCGAGGTGGCGTAGGCGCTCACGTGCTTTGCCTCCCACCCGGAGATGCCGGCGCCGCCGGCGCCGTAGTAATGTTGCAGCGACTCCGCGTAGTCGCGCGACTCGTCGCCGAACATCTCGCGGAATGCATCGGTGCGGCCGCCGTCGCGGATCAGGCGGTCCCAGTAGAAGTGGCCGGACTCGTGGCGCAAATGCCCGAGCAGCGTGCGATAGGGTTCGCGCAGCGCGACGCGCCGCTTGACGCGCTCGGCGTCGTCGGCTTCGGCGATGTTCAGGGTGATGACGCCGTCCGCATGGCCGGTCATCACCGGCTGGCCGGGCGTATCGGCCAGGAATTCGAAGATGGGGCCGTCGCGCTCACCGAGCGGCGGGTTCACCGAGACGAGGCCGAGCTTGGCGAGCGTGTAGAACAGGCGCCGCTTCGCCACCTCGATGCGGTACCACCTGCCGATGTTCTCGGGGATGGACAGGTCGGGCAGCACGCGCGTCTGGCGGCACGACACGCACAGCGGGTTCGGGTCGTCTTCGCGCACAGTGAAGTTGCACGCCTGGTATTCGCCGTGGTTGAAGCACATGCGCCAGCGCCGCGGCGAGGTGCCGCTGCGTTTCTTGCGGCGCCAGAAGCCTTCCGCGCCGGGCACGGGTTCGACCGCGCACGTCGCAAGGCGTTGAGGCAGGAAAGCCAGTGCGCTGCCGCATTGCAGGCACCGGAAGTTTTCAAAGAAAACCGGGTGACCGCAGTGGTCGCAATGGAATGTCCTCATGCGACGACTGCGGTGCCGGCAAGACTTTTACGGGCGGACGGACAGGTTGTTCTGCACCGCGCGCACACCCTTGGTGTTGCGGGCGATGTTCTCGGCCTGCGTCTTCTCCGCGACGGACTTCGCGAAGCCGGACAGCTGCACGGTCCCGTGCAGCGTCTCGACCTTGATCGAGGCGGCGTCGACGGTCTTGTCCTCGACGAACTTGGCCTTGATCGCCGTGGTGATCGACGCGTCGTCGACATACCCGCCGGCGGTTTCCTGGCCGCGCATCACCGAGCAGCCGGTGCCGACGATGGTGGCGCCGGCGAGGACGGCGATGGCGAGGGCTTTTGCAAATTTCATGATTTCTCCTTGTACAAGTTTCGGGTCAACGGTGCTCTTGCTCCCAATCGACTCGCCGGTTGCGGCACCACACCGCCGGCATGCCGTACTGCACTATCGATACTCGTCGTCGAAGTCGGCGCCCGACATCGCGGACATGACCACGCCGGCCAGTTGCGGCGACTTCGCCAATGCAACCAGCACGCCCGTGGCCGAAACCAGGCGCCACGGCCGCGCAACCATCAGGATCGCGCCCGCAACGGCGGCTATGCCGATGTAAGCGGCAGGATTGCGCCGCGCATATGCGGACAACAGCGGCGTCGCCATCTGCACGCCCACGCGTGCGGGGTGATGGCGCCAATAGCTCCTGGCGGCGCGCTGGATGCGCGTGAACCAGCCGCCGCTCCCCGATGCCGCCGCAGCCTGCGCGGCTTCCCACTGGTCGCCTTCCTCGTGTTCGCCGCGTTCGCGCATCGCCTGCGGCCGGCCGGACCGGCCTTCCTTGCGATGCACGTGCTCGACGATCGCAAGGCGCGAGCGCGCGAGGCGGTCGCTCGCGACGGTCATGCTGCCCCCATCGTGCGCAACGCCTGCGCGTCGGCGTCGAGCTGTGCACGCAGTTCCGTGAAAGCTTGCGACGGCATGGGTTTGCGCGCGACGAAGAAGGCCGCGACCGCGAGCACCAGCGGAACCGCCGGCACGATGACCAGCGCCCAGTGGAATTCGCTCGTCGCCCCGATCATGCACGCGACGCCGGCCAGGATCAGCGATACCAGCACGCCCAGGCCGCAGACGGCCCAGGCAGCGGCGCGGCGCGCAACCTGCACGCCCACTGTCGACGCTTCCTCCTGCGCGAGTGCCGCATAGCCGGCCACGTGGTCGACCACCAGCTCAGGGCGCGTGATGAGGACCGAGAAGATCGGGTGGAGCATGGATCAATAACGGTTGCTGGACGACGACGAGCGGCGCAGCGCGATCACGAGGCCCGCCACCGCGGCACCGATGGCGGCGGCGATCAGCGCGGATTTCACCGGTTCGTCGGTGATGTAGCCGCGCGTGGCCTGGGCGTAATCGCCCACGCTGCTCGCGCCGCGGCTGGCGATGTCCTTCGCGCCCGTGCGCAGGTCGCGCAGGCGCGAGCCCGCCTTGTCGAAAGCCTGGTTCGCGAATTCGCGAGTGGTGTCGAGCGCCTGCGCCGCAAGGCCGCGCGCATCGTCCGCGTAGTCGTTCGCGCTGCTCTGGATCGATCGTGTGCTGGTCATGAGGTGTCCTCTCGGGTGGTTGCAGGGATAAGAAGGGCGGGGTCGCTCGAAGCGCCCCGCCCGTGGAACGCGGGGCGCCTAGCCTTTTCGGCCGAGGCTGATCACGAACGCGACGACCGCCATCACCACGAACACGAAGAACAGGATCTTGGCGATTTCGACGGCGCCTGCGGCGATCCCGCCGAAACCGAACAGTGCGGCGATCAGCGCGATCACGAGGAAAACGATTGCGTAATGAAGCATGGGAATCTCCCTTTGCGGGCAGCGCCCGCCTTCAACCAAAGGTTACGGGGCGCACGGCCGTGCTCTAGATAAGAGACAGGCTCGTGTATTTGTCGGCAGGCGCGCGGCACCCGTGTAGGAGCGCGCCGACGCCGGGATGGGCGGATTCGGAAGAGTTTTTGTCAGGCAGCCGCCGCTTCGGCGGAAGCGGGCTCGGCAGCCTGCGGCGTGGCCGGCAATACGGCCGAGATCCGTGTGCCCTTGCCGGGCACTGAAGAGACTGCGAGCCTGCCACCCGCGGCTTCCACACGGTGGCGCATGCCCGCCAGGCCGTGCGTGGACGGTTTCATGCGGGAAGGATCGAAGCCCTTGCCGTCGTCCTTGATGTCCACCTCGACATGGCCGCCATAGTTGCGCAGCGTGATCTCGACCTGCTTCGCTTCCGCATACTTGCCGACGTTCGTGAGCGACTCCTGCACCAGGCGGTACACGGTGAGCTGGCGCCCCTCGTCGAGCTCCACGGGCTCGAGGCTGGGCGTGATCTCGATGCCGGAACGCTCCGAGAATTCGCGCGCGAGGATTTCGAGCGACGCCGACAGCCCGAGGTTCGAAAGCGACGAAGGCCGCAGGTCTTCGATGATGCGGCGCTTCAGTGCGATACCGCTGTTCAGCGCCTCGGTCAGGTGCTGCAGGCGCTGCGCGATCTCGGGCGCGGCTTGCGGGCCGAACCGCGACTTCAGGCGCGCGACATCGAGCTTGGCCGCAGTGAGCAGGGCCCCGAGCTCGTCGTGCAGCTCGCGCGCGAGGTGGCCGCGCTCTTCTTCGCGCACGTTCTGCAAGTGGGTGGCGAGCTCCGCGAGCGATGCGGTGCGCTCGCGCACCTGGCGCTCGAGCAGGTCGCGCTCGGCCTGCAGCACTTCCTGCTGCCGTTCGCCCGCTTCCTTCAGCGCATTGGTCTGGCGCAAATACAGCCAGAACGCGATGAGGGCGATCAGCGTGACGCCGCTGATGCCCACGCGCGACAGCTGCAGCGAGTTGCGCACCTGGGCCTGGCTGACCTCCACGCGGTGGCTGGCCGAGTCGATCAGTTTCGCGGCCTCGGCGCGGATGGCGTCCATGTGCTCCATCCCGACGTCGGTGCCCAGGACGAACTTCCACGCGTCCTCGTTGCCCTGCTTGCGCATCCGCACCGACAGTTCCATCTCGGCGAGCTTGCGTTGCACGTCGCGCGACATTTCGTTGAGCGTCTTGGCTTCGTCGCCGCCGGGGGCGTACGCGGACCGCAATTCGTCCAGCTGCTGGCCAACGTCCGCCACTGCCGTGTTGTACGGTTCGAGGTAGCGGGGGTCTCCTGTAAGCAAGTACCCACGCGAGCCGGTTTCGGCGTCCAGCACCAGTTGCAGCACACGATTGAGTGCGCTGCGGGTGCGCGTGGCCGAGGCAATGCTGTCCAGCGCCTGGCTGGACTCGACGAACCCGATTTCGTTGATTCCGACGAGGATCAAGGCCGCGATCGCCGCCAGCAACAGGTTGAGTGTCGTGCGTGACAAGGAGAACCTACGCATGACATTGACTCGCGATGCTCTTGTTGTGCATAAAATCAGCCTGTCGCATACCAACGGACGGATACCCAATGATCAGAGTCGGCATTGTCGATGACCATGCCATCGTGCGGCAGGGCCTCAAGCAGTTCTTCTCCGAGCAGGTCGACCTGCGCGTGATCGGCGAAGCCGCGAGCGGCCGGGAGGCGATCGACCTCGTCCGCGCCACGGAAATGGACGTGCTCGTCATGGACCTGTCGATGCCCGGGCAAAGCGGCATCGACGCCTTGGGCATGATCCGCGCGAAAGCGCCCGACGTCGGCATCCTCATTCTTTCGGGCTACCCGGAAGAACACTATGCGATGAACCTGATTCGCCAGGGCGCGAGCGGTTACCTGAACAAGGAATGCGAACCGATGGAGATCGTCAACGCGATCCGCACCATCGCGCTCGGCCGTCGCTACATCTCGCCGGCGGTGGCGGAGCTGCTGGCGCAGCAGCTCAATCGCAAGGAAGGCGGCGCCGCGCACGAGCAGTTGTCGGAGCGCGAGTTCCAGGTGTTCCTGAAGCTGGCCAAGGGCGAAACGGCCGGCGAGATCGCGAAGGCGCTGTCGCTTTCCGTCAAGACCGTGAGCACGTACCGAACGCGGCTGATGGAGAAGATGAACCTGGGCTCGAACAGCGACCTCACGTACTACGCGCTGAAGAACAAACTGATCGACTGACAGGGCAGCGGCGGCGTTCATGCTTCGCTCTGCGCGATGCAGTACTCCACGAGCGCATCGATCTCATTGGATTTGTCGAAAACGGCATCGGCGCCGAGTTCGATGCAGCGCTTGCGCATGTCCGCGGTCGCGTAGTTGCTGAGGACCACGACGCGCTGCGCCGCATCGCGCGACCGGCATGCCTCGATCACGCCGAGGCCGCTGCCTTGCTTCAGGAACAGGTCCACGATCGCAAGCTCCCACCCGTGCGTGTGCTCCGCAAGCCATTTCGTGGCATCGATTTCCGTTTCCGCCCAGCCCAGTGACTCGATGGAAGCGAGTTCCTCGAGGGTGCCGATCAGGTTTTCTCGGATCGTGGCGTTGTCTTCGACGATGTAGGTTCTCAGTTGCACGTCCTGCCGCCGCGACACGCGCGCCATGCCGGCGGCGCGTCGACGCCCTTGTTCCCGTGAGTCCCGCAGCGAAACGATGATTCTGCCAGCGGGCCTGTGCCCCAGCCGTAGGAGCATTCCTACGCCGTAAGGCAAGGCCGACAGCGCTTCCCGGGCCAAGCCGACCGCAAGGGGTATGCCCCTCGCGCAGACTCGCCGGCGATGGCCACCCTTGCGCACCGTCCGTTGTTCCATGACCGCCCGCTGTGGGTCAAAGCGCTCCTCATCCTCGTGGCCGTCATTGCGCTGGTTGCTTTGCTGTTGGTGTTCTTCCCCTGGGACACGCTGCGCGGCCCGGTGAACCGCTACGTGAGCGAGAAGACCGGACGCCACTTCGAGATCACGCGGCGACTCGATGTGAAGCTCGGAAGGACCACGCGCATCATCGCGGACGGCATCGAGTTCGCGAACCCCGAATGGGCGAAGGACCCGTACCTGGTGAAGGCCGAAGGCGGCGAAATCGACATCCGCCTCTGGCCGCTGATCGCCCATCGCGAGTACGTGATGCCCCGCATCGAGCTGCGCAAGCCGCAGCTGGGCCTGCAGCAGGAAAAAGATGGGCGCCGCACGTGGGCTCTGGGCCGCGACACCGGCGACAAGAAGAACGTGCCCGACATCGGCGCGCTGGTTGTCGACGAAGGGACGTTGCACTTCGTCGCGCCGGCGCACGGCGCTGACATCCAGACCCAGTTTGCGATCGACGGGCCGCTGCGCGTCAAGCCCGACCCCGATGCGCCGCGCGAGACGATGCCGCTGCGGTTCGACGCGAAGGGCGTGTGGCAGGGCGAGAAGTTCACCGCAAAGGGCCGCACGGGCAACGTGCTGTACTTGTCGGCGCCGCTGCAGAACCCTTTCCCGATGGAGATCGACGCGAGTGCCGGCGCCACGCGCCTGATCGCGCACGGGACCCTTGCAAGCCTCGCGACCCTCGACGGGGCCGATGCGGTCGTCGACCTGAAGGGCGACAACCTCGCGCACCTGTACAAGCTGCTGGGCGTTGTACTGCCGGAGACTCCGAACTACGCCGTGCACGGGCAGGTGGACAAGCAGGGCGAGCTCTGGCACGTGAAGGAGATCCGCGGCCGACTGGGTCACTCGGACGTCTCCGGCAATCTCGACTACGACAAGCAGCACGACGTGCCGCATCTGGTCGGGCAGTTGCGTTCGACTTTCCTCGACTTCAACGACCTGGCGCCGCTGGTCGGCATGGAGGACAAGCCGCGCGGGCCGAAGGCCGAGAAAGCCGCGCAGGCTGACGCGAAGGAGAAGAAGCCGGCAAAAGACCCGAACCGCAAGGTGCTGCCGAAGTCGCAGCTCGATCTCGCGCGGCTGAAGTCGATGAACTCGGATGTGCACTTCGTCGCGGCGAAAGTCACCAATGTGAAGCACCTGCCGCTGGACCGGATCGACGTGCGCGTGCGGCTGCAGGACGGCGTCCTGAACCTCGACCCGATGAAACTCGGCTTCGCCGGCGGCACGCTCGATGGCCACATGCACATCGACAGCCACAGCAACCCGGCGCAGGGCGACGTGAAACTCGCCGCACGCGGACTCCAGTTGCAAAAACTCATTCGCGACTCGGATCTCATCAAGGGCAGCTTCGGCAAGATCTACGGCGACGTTGACCTGAAGGGCCGCGGCAACAGCGTCGGGCAGATGCTGTCAGGCTCGAACGGCAATCTCGCGCTGATCATGGGCGAGGGGCAAGTGAGCAACCTGCTGCTCGAACTCGTCGGGCTGGACGGCCGCGAAATCCTCAAGTTCCTCATGGGCGGCGACAAGGACGTGCGGGTGCGCTGCGCCGCGACTTCGTTCGACGTGAAGGACGGCCTCATGACGAGCCGCGCGGTGGTGTTCGACACGACCGACACGATCGTCTACGGCAAGGGCAGCGCGAGCTTTGCGACGGAGCAGCTCGATATCTGGCTGCATCCGTACCCGAAGGACAAGAGCATCCTGAGCTTCCGTTCGCCGATCAGCATCGGCGGCACGTTCGGTGCGCCGCATGTGTCCCCGGACAAGAAGGCACTGCTCGCGCGCGGCGCGGCGGCGGTGGCACTGGGCGCGATCAACCCGCTGCTGGCCCTGGCCGCGACGATCGAGCCGGGGCCCGGTGAGGACGCGAACTGCGGCGCGATCCTGAAGGAAGCCGCGGACCCGAAGAGCAACATGCGCGGCGCAACCGAAGCGATGCGCCAGCAGCAGGAGCAGCAGCAGAAGATGGGCGGCCCCGGCGGCATCCTCGGCGCGCTGCGCAAGCACCCGAAGCCGACGAACGAGCCGAACGTCGAAGAGCCGGTTCGGCCCGCTGCCAGGAAGTAGACTCGTCTCCTTGCGAAGGAGGCAGTCGTGATCCACTTTGTATTGCATGACCCGCACGACACGGTCGCTGTCGTCGTGGTCGAAGGCGTGAAGGCCGGCGCCGATCTCACCGGCTGGGTGATGGACGAGGACCGCACGGTCAATCTCGTCGCCAAGCAGGACATCCCCATCGGCCACAAGATCGCACTGAAGGACATGGACGAGGGCGCAACCGTCGTCAAGTACGGCATCGACATGGGCCGCGTCGTCAAGGCGATCCGCGCGGGCGAGCACGCCCATGTGCACAACATCAAGACGAAGCGGTGGTGAAAATGATCGACAGCAACACCACCTTCCTGGGCTACCGCCGCGAGAACGGCCGCGTCGGCGTGCGCAACCACGTCATCGTCCTGCCGCTCGACGACCTGTCCAATGCAGCGAGCGAAGCCGTCGCGAACAACATCAAGGGTGCAATGGCGATCCCGCACCCCTATGGGCGTTTGCAGTTCGGCGCGGACCTCGAGCTGCACTTCCGCACGCTGATCGGCACCGGCTGCAACCCGAACGTCGCGGCCGTCGTCGTGATCGGCATCGAAGAAGGCTGGACGAAGAAAGTGGTCGACGGCATCGCGGCCACCGGCAAGCCGGTCGTCGGCTTCGGCATTGAAGGCCACGGCGACCACGAGACCATCCGCCGCGCGAGCAAGGCCGCGAAGGAGTTCGTGCAGTGGGCCAGCGAGAAGCACCGCGAACCCTGTCCGATCCGGGAACTGTGGGTGTCGACGAAATGCGGCGAGTCGGATACGACGTCAGGATGCGGCTCCAATCCCACGGTGGGCAACGCGTTCGACAAATTGCATGCGCTGGACACGTACCTGTGCTTCGGCGAGACCACCGAGATCACGGGCGGGGAGCAGATCGTCGCGGCGCGCTGCGCGAACGACGCGGTGCGCGAGCGCTTCATGTTCATGTTCGACCGTTACCAG
>DATLBJ010000129.1:0-2908 GCA_035526975.1 Ramlibacter sp. | reverse complement strand
CGCGCGTGGCGACTTCCACACGGCACGCCCCATGCGCAGCGTGAGGCGGCCTTTCACCGACGCGGCGAGGTCACGAAAAGTCGCGCCCGATAGCGCGAGCGATGCCTTCAGCGACATGGGGCCGCCCTCGATGGAAAGCTTCCGCCCGCGCTCCGCGAACCAGCGTGCGAGCAGGAGATTGTCGCCGTCGAGGTTGACCTGGATCGCCTTGTTCCTGGTGTCGAACCTGAAGCTGCCATTGGCCGACCCGCCAAGCAGCTCTGCGTTGAAGCGCTCGAGTGCCACGCGGCCATCGCCCAGCTTCGCAGTCGCGCGCAGCTTCTGCAGCTCGATGCCGTTGCCCAGCTTGAGCCAGCCCACGGAGACCTCGGCCGTTCCGTCGAGCGCGCCCAGCAGACCCAGCGCGTGCCACGCCACCGGGTCGTCATGATAGATCTGCCCGTCGTCGCGTGGCGGCTTGACCGTGCCCCCGGCATCGACGAGCGCCTTCTTCCAGTCGAGCCGATCGGCTTGCAGCCGCGCGGTGAACGACGGCTTCTTGTCGCCCATCGCGACTTGCGCTTCGCCACGCACGTCGAGCGCGCCGAGCGACAGTGCCAGGTCGGAGATGCGCAGGCGTCCATCGGCATCGTTCGCGGAGAATTTCATCGAGAAGGGGGCGCTACGTCCGCGATCGAAGCCGGCGAATGCAAACACGTCCTCGAGCGATGGCGACTTCGCTTCGGCTCTGAGCGACGCGCCGGCGAACGCATGGGAGAGCGGAATCTTTCCCGCCACCTCCATCTGCGTCTGTGTCCATGCCAGGGTGACCTTGCCTTCCGTCACCGCGCCCGGTTCCCCGAGCCTGGAGAGGTCCGCGAGCCGCGCCTTGATCGCGAGCGGCTGGTCGTTGCGCGCGACCTTGGCCTCGATGACGACGTCGTGCAGCTCGTTGCCGGAGACGATGCTCGCCTCCTCGATCTGCCACGGCGAGGACTTGGCCTTGTTCACCAGGTGCAGGATCGATCCCCTGCGGATGTGGAGCTGCGCGATGTCGATCGTGTGCGCGTCGTTGCCCGCCGGTCGCGGCTTCGGCGCCGCCGCGCTCGCGCTACGCTGGAAGCTCCAGCTGACCCCGCCTTCGCGTGATTCTTCCAGCGATGCACGCAGCCCTTCCACGACGAGCGTCTTGACGCGCATGTGCCCGGTGAGAAGCGGCAGCAGCTCCAGGTTGGCACGGACTTCCTCGGCCTCCACCAGGTTCTTCTCGCGCGCCCACTCCGGATTGGCGAGTGCCACTTGCGTCGCGGTCACGGACGGTACCGGGAAGAAGCGCAACGCGATCGTGTCCACGATGAGCTCGCGACCGGTGGCGGCGAGCACGCGCTCGCGTGCCATCTGCTTCAGGCGCTCGGGATCGACGATGACCTTCAGCGCGACCGCGCATGCGGCCACGAGGAAGGTGAGGATTGCGATGGCCCACAGGCCCGCCTTGCGCCAGTTCATGGGCCGTAGGACCGGCGCCGGGGGGCGCCGGTTCGCTACCGGCGCCCGCAGGCGCCGTGCGCTACTGCATCAGTAGCACATGTTGCGGTCGAAGTCGGTCCTCGTCATGCACAGCTGCACGCCGGTGAGGCGCGTCGTGCACACGCTGCCGACCGGACAGCCTTGCCCCGCGGAACACGATTGGCCGACCGCGACCAGCGGACGCGAGGCCGTGCAGGCGACCGAAAGGTTGTTGGTCTCCGCCGAGCAGCTGCATGCGATCTCGCCGTACGGATAGCCATAGCTGTCATACCCATCGGGCATCTTGCCCTCGCTGCAGGTGCGATAGGAGCAGGTTCCGCCGGACGACGACGTGCGCTCCACGCAGGTGCCGGTGATCAGGCAGGGCGGGGGTGCCACGTTCGGCGCGGCGTTGCCGAAGCCCAGCTGCGTGAAGAACTTGGAGAAGGCAGCTCCATCGGTACGCGTCGCGTTCCACGCGCCCTTCATCGGCACGAACGATTGCACCGCGGTCTGCTTGTCGATGGTCGCATTGAGGTGGCCGAACGGATCGACCTTGACTTGCGTCGAGTCGAACGTCGCGTTGCCGAACCAGGGGCCGCGTGTCGTGGTGAGGTCGCCACTGATGCTGGTCGCGCCCTGAACGGCACCGGCGGACAACACCACGAACAACGGCTGGTTGTCGTCGCCATACGTGTACCAGACGCCGAAGACGGTGTTGCCGTGCTGTGCGAGCGTGATTCCCGAGCCCGCCTCGGCCGGATCCCACCAGATGTCGGTGAAGTCGGTGCCCCAGTTGGGCGCGCCGTTGCCGAATCCGTAGCGCTCGATCTGCCGACTGCCGGTCACGGCGCCGACGGTATAGCTGAAGAGGGCCACGCCCGGCGCGAGCCCGGGGGGTGCGAAGTCGAAGCTCGCGGTGCCGACCTTCACGTTGGTGATCGCGCGGCTCGCGTAGGCCGCTCGATAGGAGGGGCCCGTGGTCTGGTACAGGTCGCCCGTGAAGCGGCGCTTGCCTTCGGAGAACGTGCCGCCCGACATGTACATCCAGGTCGGCTGGCCGTTCTGCGCGTAGGTGAACCAGACGGCCCACATGCTGGTGTCGTGGTCGGCGATCGTGATGCCCCATCCCGACTCGTGCGGATTCCACCAGATGTCGGAGTAGTTCGGATCGGCCGCTTGGGCAAACGGAATGAACGACAGCAACGCGGCCCAGATTGCGGCGGCGAACTTGATTCGCATGAAGCCTCCCCTTTTATCCCACCTGGTGGCGGGGAAGGGCAGCATACCCCGCAACCGCATGCTGAACACCCATTTCAACCCCTGAAACTGGTGTCAGACACGAATTTCGGCGAACGACATTCGTGTCTGACACCGGTTTTGAGGGGGTCAGGGTTTGGGGATGTGGAGCGTCTTGCTGATC
>DATLBJ010000128.1:0-3203 GCA_035526975.1 Ramlibacter sp. | reverse complement strand
GTCATGCCCTTGAGCTTGCCGTTCTCGTGGATGAACGCCTTCGGCACGTGGTAGTTGATGAACGGGATGCCTTCGTGCATCGCGTCTTCCTTCTCCCACGGCGAAGCTTTCATTTCGTCGAAGCCGCTGCGCACGATGACTTTCACGTCCTCGCCGCCGAGACGGCGCGCCGAACGGCAGCAGTCCATGGCCGTGTTGCCGCCCCCGAGCACGATCACGCGCTTCCCGACCTTGTCGACATGGCCGAACGACACCGAAGCCAGCCACTCGATGCCGATGTGGATTTGCCGCGCCGCTTCCGTGCGGCCGGGAATCTCGAGGTCGCGCCCGCGCGGCGCGCCACACCCGACGAAGATGGCGTCGTAGCCCTGCGTCATCAAGGCCTTCATCGACTCGATCCGCTGCCCGGCGACGAACTTCACGCCCAGGTCCAGGATGTAGCCGGTCTCTTCATCGATGACCGACTCGGGCAGGCGGAAACGCGGAATCTGCGTCCACATGAAGCCGCCGGGCTTGGGCTCGCTGTCGAACACCGTCACGTCGTAACCGAGCGGCGCGAGATCGCGCGCAACCGTCAGCGACGCCGGCCCCGCGCCGACGCACGCGATGCGCTTGCCATTGCGCGGCGCGATCTTCGGCATTCGCGACTTCACGTCGTCATCGTCCTTGAAGTCTGCGGTGACACGCTTCAGGCGGCAGATCGCGACGGGCTCGGGTTTCTCGAGGTTCGTGTCCTCGACGCGGCCCCTGCGGCATGCGGGCTCGCACGGCCTGTCGCACGTCCGCCCGAGGATGCCGGGAAACACGTTCGACACCCAGTTGATCATGTAGGCGTCGCTGTAGCGGCCCTGCGCGATCAGGCGGATGTATTCGGGAACGGGGGTGTGGGCCGGGCAGGCCCATTGGCAATCGACGACCTTGTGGAAGTACGTCGGGTTCGCAGTCTGCGTGCGCTGCAAGCTTCGCCTCCTTGGCGCGAACGGGGCGGATGACCCCGGGCCAGTCTACGCTGTGCGCGCTGCGAATCGCTGCTAGGGTTACCCCGGGAGCGGGTCAGCTCCGGTTCAGGGTCAGCCGCTCGAACGCCAGAACCACTTCAGGCGGCGCTTGCACAAGCTCGATCAGCACGCCTTCGCCACCGATGGGACTTTCGTCACTCGCCTTCGGGTGAATGAAACAAATGTCGAAACCTGCGGCGCCCTTGCGGATGCCGCCGGGTGCAAAACGCACGCCCTGCGCGCTCAGCCATTCGACGGCCTGGGTCAAGTCGTCGATCCACAGGCCGATGTGGTTCAGCGGCGTGTGGTGCACAGCGGGTTTCTTGTCCGGGTCGAGAGGCTCCATCAAGTCGACTTCGACCTTGAACGGACCGGCGCCCATAGAGCAAATGTCCTCATCGACGTTTTCACGCTCGCTCCGGAACGTGCCCGTGATCTCGAGGCCGAACATGTCGACCCACAATTCCTGCAGGCGCTGCTTGTCGGGCCCGCCGATCGCGACTTGCTGGATGCCCAGCACCTTGAAGGGCCTGTCCATCATTCGAACTCCACGATCGGCTGGTCGACCACGAGGCTCTCGCCCTTGCTCGCCATCACCTTGGCCACCACGCCATCGGCTGCGGCGAACAACACGTTTTCCATCTTCATCGCTTCGATCACCGCAACCCGTTCGCCCGCCTGCACTTTCTGCCCGGGCTGCACCGCGACGTCGACGAGCAAACCCGGCATCGGCGACAGCACGTAACGGCTCATGTCCGGCGGGGGCTTGTGGGGCATCAGCGCGTGCAATTCGGCCGCACGCGGCGCGAGCACCATGACATCGAGGCGCGTGCCGTTGTGGCCGATGCGCGTGGCCATCGGGTTTTTCGGCAATCCGCGCTCGACTTGCGCGACGAAGGGCTTGCCGTTGCAGGTGCCGCGGATGCGCGCCGCGCCCAGGTGCCACTGGCTGCAGATTTCGTATCGCTTGCCGCCGGCCTGCACGACACTGGAGCCCGACACTGCCTCGAAGTCGCTCACCGTCACGGGCTCGCGCTTGTGCTTGCCATCGGCGTCGAGGATCACAGCGATGAAATCCTCCCCGACCTTGTACTCGTGCCCGTGCAGTTGCCCGCTGATCCCCGCCGCGCGCTGCAACGAGCGGCGATTCACGTACGCCGCGATCGCGACGAGGAAGTCCGGGTCGTCATGCGGCACGTCCTCGGGATGGAATCCCTTGCCGTAGTTCTCCGCGATGAAGCCCGTGTTGAAATCGCCCGCGACGAATTTGGGGTGCGCGAGCAGTGCCGCCTGGAACGGGATGTTGCTCGAGATGCCGCGGATCACGAAGGCGTTCAGCGCCTCGCGCATCTTCGCGATGGCGGCGTTGCGATCAGTCCCGTGCACGATGAGCTTGGCGATCATCGAGTCGTAGTACATCGGAATCTCGCCGCCCTCGTGCACACCCGTGTCGACGCGCACGCCGTCCGTTTCTTTCGGCGGCTGGAAGCGAGTCAGGCGCCCCGTCGACGGCAGGAAGTTGCGGAACGGGTCTTCCGCGTTGATGCGGCATTCGATCGCCCAGCCGTTGCGCTTCACGCCGGCTTGCGTGATCGGCAGCTTTTCGCCCGCGGCCACGCGGATCATCAGCTCCACGAGGTCCAGGCCGGTGATGAACTCCGTCACCGGGTGCTCCACCTGCAGGCGCGTGTTCATTTCGAGGAAGTAGAACGATTCGTCCTTGCCGACGACGAATTCCACGGTGCCCGCGCTCTGGTACTTCACCGCCTTTGCGAGCGCCACCGCTTGTTCGCCCATCGCCTTGCGCGTCTTGTCGCTGATGAAAGGCGACGGTGCTTCCTCGATCACTTTCTGGTGGCGCCGCTGGATCGAGCACTCGCGCTCGTTCAGGTAGATCACGTTGCCCTGCGAGTCGCCCAGCACCTGGATCTCGATGTGGCGCGGCTCCTCGACGAACTTCTCGATGAACACGCGGTCGTCGCCGAAGCTGTTGCGCGCCTCGTTGCGGCACGACTCGAAGCCCTCGCGCGCTTCCTTGTCGTTGAACGCCACGCGCAGGCCCTTGCCGCCGCCGCCTGCGCTGGCCTTGATCATGACCGGGTAGCCGACGTCTTTCGCTATCTCGACGGCCTGGTCGGCCGATTCGATTGCCTCGTTCCATCCCGGGATCGTGCTGACGTTCGCTTCCCTGGCGAGCTTCTTCGA
>DATLBJ010000127.1:0-7006 GCA_035526975.1 Ramlibacter sp. | reverse complement strand
CTTCGATCCCGACTATGCGCACAAGCTGTTCACGCCGTTCCAGCGCTTGCATGCGCGCACGGAGTTCGAGGGCACCGGCATTGGCCTCGCCGTGGTCCGCAAGATCGTCTCGCGCCATGGCGGGCGCGTGTGGGCCGAGTCAAAGCCCGGGGAAGGCGCAACCTTCTACTTCACTCTGGGCAAGGACTGATCAGCGCACCATGCACGGTCGCTTGGGGTCGAACTTCCAGTTGGGCACCAGGAACTGCATCGCGATCGCATCGTCGCGCGCACCGAGCCCGTGCTGCTGGTACAGCGCGTTGGCCTTTTCGACTTCCGCCATGTCGAGCTCGATGCCGAGGCCGGGCTTCTTCGGCACATCGATGCAGCCGCCGCGGATCTGCAACGGCTCCTTCGTCAGGCGCTGGCCGTCCTGCCAGATCCAGTGCGTATCGATCGCCGTCACCTTGCCGGGAGCGGCCGCGCCGACATGCGTGAACATCGCGAGCGACACGTCGAAGTGGTTGTTCGAGTGCGATCCCCACGTCAGTCCCCAGTCGCGGCACGTTTGCGCGACGCGCACCGAGCCTTGCATCGTCCAGAAATGCGGATCGGCAAGCGGGATGTCGACCGCTTGCAATGCCAGCGCATGCGCAAGCTGCCGCCAATCGGTCGCGACCATGTTCGTCGCCGTCGGCAAACCGGTGGCACGCCGGAACTCGGCCATCACTTCGCGGCCCGAGAAGCCCTCTTCCGCGCCGCACGGATCTTCCGCGTACGCCACGACATCGTGCATGTCGCACATCAGGCGGATCGCGTCCTTCAGGAGCCAGCCCCCGTTCGGGTCGAGCGTGATGCGCGCATCGGGAAAGCGCTCGTGCAGCGCGGTCACCGCTTCGATTTCGTCTTCGCCGCGCAGCACGCCGCCCTTCAATTTGAAATCCTGGAAGCCGTAGCGCTGTTGCGCGGCTTCGGCCAGGCGCACGACCGCTTGCGGCGTCATCGCTTCGTCGTGACGCAGGCGCTGCCAATCGTCTTTCGCATCCGGCTCGCTCGCGTACGGGAGGTTCGTCTTGCGGCGGTCCCCCACGTAGAACAGGTAGCCGAGCATCTGCACCGAGTCGCGCTGCTGTCCCTCGCCGAGCAGCGCCGCGACGGGCACGCCGAGATGCTGGCCTTGCAGGTCCAGAAGGGCCGATTCGACAGCCGTCACGGCATGAATCGTCGTGCGCAAGTCGAACGTCTGTTGCCCACGCCCGCCCGCATCGCGATCCGCGAACTTCGTGCGCATCGCATCGAGGATTGCGTTCATGTTGCCGACGGTCTGGCCTTCGACCAAGGGCCGCGCGTCCTCGAGCGTCCGGCGGATCTTTTCGCCGCCGGGCACTTCACCCACGCCGGTGTGGCCCGCGTTGTCGGTGACGATGACGATGTTGCGCGTGAAGAACGGCGCATGCGCACCGGAGAGATTGAGCAGCATTGCATCGCGGCCCGCAACGGGCACGACGCGCATCTGCCGGACGACCGGGGAAGACATTCAGGTGATTGGCGCCGGGTTGAACAGCACCAGTGAGTTGTGGAGTTGCCAGCGTTCGGCCCACGTTTTCTCGCGGCCGCTCGCCACTTCGAGCATCAGGCGGAACAGTTGCCAGCCCACATCCTCGATGGACTTCGTGCCGTCGGCGATCGTGCCTGCGTTCACGTCGATGAGGTCCTTCCAGCGGCCGGCGAGTTCGGTTCGCGTTGCGACCTTGATCACGGGAACTTCGGCCAATCCATACGGCGTGCCGCGCCCTGTCGTGAACACGTGCAGGTTCATGCCGGCGGCCATCTGAAGCGTGCCGCAGATGAAATCGCTCGCGGGAGTTGCCGCGTAGATCAAGCCGCGCTGGCCATCGAGCTTGTCGCCGGGGCGAACCACGCCCGAGATCGGCACCGAGCCGGACTTGACGATCGAGCCCATCGCCTTCTCGACGATGTTCGCAAGGCCACCCTTCTTGTTGCCGGGCGTCGTGTTGGCGCTGCGGTCGACGCTGCCTCGCCGCAGGTAGTCGTCGTACCAGGCCATCTCGTCGACGATCGCCTGCGCGACCTGGTCGTTCACTGCGCGCGACGTAAGCTGGTCGACTGCATCGCGCACTTCGGTCGTTTCGGAAAACATCACCGTCGCACCAGCGCGCACCAGCAAGTCGGTGCAATAGCCCACAGCCGGATTGGCCGTGACGCCGGAGAAGGCATCGCTGCCGCCGCACTGCACACCGACGACGAGTTCGCTTGCGGGCACGGTGACGCGTTTGCGTGCGTTGAGCCGCTCCAGATGCGGAATCGCGTGCTGCACGACGGAGTCGATCATTGACTGGAAGCTGGTGTGCGCGTCATCCTGCAGCACGACGACATCGAGTTGCGGCTGAGTGCCCTGGACCATCACCGGCACCGGGAACGACCCCGCGGGCATCAAGCGATCCGGCTGCAACTTCTCGCAGCCCAGGCTGATCATCATGATCTCGCCGCCGAAGTTCGGGTTGAGCGAGATGTTGCGCAGTGTGCGGATGGGAATTTCGGCGCCGGGCGCGTCGATCGCGACACCGCAGCCGTAGCCGTGTTCGAGCGCGACGACACCATCGACGTTCGGGAACTTCGGCAGCAGTTCGGCGCGGATGCGATCGGCCGCAACGCGAGCCACACCCGCGACGCATTGCACCGTCTGGGTGATCGCGAGCAGGTTCCGTGTGCCCACGGAGCCATCGGCGTTGCGAAAACCCTCGAACGTGTAGCCCTCGACAGGCTCGAGCGTTTGCTGTTTTGCACTCGCACGCGGCAAGTCGTCGAGCGACCTGGCGTCGGGCATGCGCAGCACACGCTCGTGCACCCAGCTGCCGGCGGCCAGGTCGCGCGTCGCGTAACCGATGACGACGTCGTAGCGCCTCACCCCATCGCCTTCGCGGATGTCGGCCAGCGCGATCTTGTGGCCCTGCGGAACGCGCTCGCGCACCACGAGGCCGTCGGGAAACTTCGCGCCCGCATCGAGCCCGCCGTCGTTCACCACGATCGCGACGTTGTCGCGCTCATGCATCCGGATCCGGCGGGGTTCGTTGCTCATGCGGCGTGAGTTTATTCAGCCGTGATCTTGCGCGATTCGATCAGGTTCTTCCAGCGGGTGAATTCCGCGGCCTGGAACTTCGCGAACTCTTCGGGCGTGTTGCCCACGATCTCGAAGCCCTGCGCCAGCAGCTTTTCCTTGACCGAAGGCTCGTTCAGCACGGACACGATCGCCGCATTGAGCTTCGCCTTGATGTCGGCGGGAATGCCCTTCGGCGCCGCGACGGCCTGCCACGACTGCACTTCCGCGCCCTTGACGCCCTGCTCTGCGAGCGTGGGCACGTCGGGCAGCAGCGGGTTGCGCTTTTCGGATGCGACGGCCAGTGCGCGCACCTTCCCCGCCTTGATGTGCTGGATGATGCTGTTGATGTTCACGAACGCGGCATCGACTTGCCCGCCGAGCAGGTCGTTGATCGCCGGGCCGCCGCCCTTGTACGGAACGTGCAGGCCCTCGGTGTGCGTCTGCTGCCAGAACAGTTCCGCCGACAAGTGGTCGGAAGAGCCCGTGCCGGACGAGGCGAAGCTCACCTTCCCGGGCGTTTTCTTCAGCGCTGCGAGCAGCTCGGCCACGTTCTTGTTCGGCGACGACGCGGGAACGACGAGCACGTTCGGTGCCTGCACCGCCACGGTGATCGGGTCGAAATCCTTCAGCGCGTCGTACTGCGCGTTCTTGATCAGGTGCGGCGTGATGACGAACGGGCCGAGCGACGACACGAACAGCGTATAGCCATCTGCGGGAGCACGCTTGACGATCGCGGCGCCGACAGTGCCCGTGGCGCCGGCCTTGTTGTCGACGATCCATGTGCCGCCGAGTTTCTCGGGCAGCTTCTGCGAGAGCACGCGCGCGATCTGGTCGGTCGACCCGCCGGGCGGGAACGGGACGACGAGCGTGACGGGCTTGTCGGGGTAGGCGGCAAATGCGCCGGCGGCGATGCCGAACGCAGCCACGAATGCAGCAATGGCTTTTTTCATGATGGTGTGAAGGTTAGGTGTTTACTGCGGGCCCAGCTTCGCGATCAGCGCCGCGAGCTGGTCCATCTCCTCGGGCTTCAGGTCGGTGAGCGGCGGGCGCACCGGGCCTGCATCGTGCCCGGCCAGCTTGGCGCCGGCCTTCACGATACTGACTGCGTACCCCTGCCCGCGGTTGCGGATCTCGAGATACGGCATGAAGAAGTCGCGCAGCAACTTGTGCTGCGTGGCCATGTCGTCCGTGCGCACGGCTTCGTAGAACTGCAACGCGGTCTTCGGGATGAAATTGAAAACCGCCGACGAATACACCGGCGTGCCGAGCGCCTTGTACGCGGCCGCGTAAACCTCCGCCGTCGGCAAGCCGCCGAGATACGCGAAGCGGTCGCCCATCTTCATGTGGATCGACGACATGAGTTCGATGTCGCCGATTCCGTCCTTGAAGCCCACGAGGTTCGGGCAGCGCTCCGCGAGCTTCACGAGCGTCGCCGGCTGCAAGCGCGATTGGCCGCGGTTGTAGACGATCACGCCGAACTTCACGCTCTTGCACACGGCTTCGACGTGCGCGGCCAGGCCTTCCTGGCCGGCCTCGGTGAGGTAGTGCGGCAGCAGCAGGATGCCATGCGCGCCGGCTTCTTCCGCGGCTTTCGCGCACTGGATCGCGAAGCGTGTGGGGCCGCCGGTGCCCGCGATGATGGGCACCTTGCCCCGGCACGTGTCCACCGCTGCCTTGATGATGCGCGGGTATTCATCGGCGGTGAGCGAGAAGAATTCCCCCGTGCCGCCGGCGGCGAACAGCGCAGTGGCGCCGTACGGCGCAAGCCACTCGAGACGCGCGCGATAGCCGCGCTCGTTGAAATTGCCTTCGCTGTCGAAATCGGTGAGGGGAAACGAAAGCAGCCCGGAGCTGATCGTCGATTTGAGGTCTTGCGGGTTCATGGCGTGATTCACTCGAGCTTGATCTGCGCCTGGGCGACGACTTGCGCCCAGCGTGCCCGCTCCTGGTTGAAGAATTTGTCCTGTTCGGCGGGCGTCATCGTCACGACTTCGGCGCCTTGCCCGGCGAGGCGCGCACGCACGTCGGGCGAGCGGATGGCACGGATCAATTCCGCGTTGAGGCGCTGCACGATGCGCTCGGGCGTGCCGCGCGCGGCGAGCACGCCTTGCCAGGAGCCCGACTCGAAGCCGGAAACGCCCTGCTCCGCGATGGTCGGCACGTCGCCGATCAGCGGCATGCGCGTGCCTTTGGAAACGGCAAGCAGCTTGAGCTTGCCGGATTGCACGTGCGGGTACGTGGCCAGCATGCCGTTCATCATCACTTGCGTCTGCCCGGCGACGGTGTCCTGGATCGCCTGCGATCCGCCCTTGTAAGGCACGTACTGCCACTTCGCGCCGGTGGCGCGCTCGACGGCGACACCGGCGAGATGGGTCGCGCCGCCGACACCGGAGATCGCGAAGTTGAGCGGCCGCTGCTTCGACAGCGCGACCAGCTCCTTCAGGTTGTTCGCGGGCACCGAGGGATGGACGACCAGCAGGTGCGGCGAGTACGCCAGCATCGTGACGCCGTGCAGGTCCTTCGACGGGTCGAACGACAGCGTGGTGTAGATCGACGGGCTGATGGCCAGCGCGCCGACATCGCATAGCAACAGCGAGTAGCCATCGGGCGCACCCTTCGCGACGAGTTCCGCGCCGAGGTTGCCATTGGCACCCGCGCGGTTCTCCACGATCACGGTCTGCTTCAGCGCATCGGAGAGCGGCTGGCTCACCGCGCGCGCAATGATGTCCGACGATCCGCCGGGCGGGTAAGGCACGACGATGCGCAGCGTCTTCGAGGGCCACGTCTCTTGCGCGAAGGCACTGCCCACGCTTGCGGCGGCGGTGGCGGCCAGCAGGCGGCGTCGGGAAATCTTCATCGATTGGCTCCCATGTTGTCCGTCATCATACAACATCGGGCGGAGAACGGAATGCGGGCAACGCCAAAGTCTCAGTCGGTTGCCGGCTTGGCGGCGGCTTCCTGGGCGCGCCGCAAGCGCTCGCGGCTGTTGGTCAGGTGCAGCCGCATCGCGGCCCTCGCCGCCTCGGGATCGCGGCGTGCGATTGCTTCGTAGATCTCTTCGTGTTCGCGCGACAGCCGCCGGTGGTACTGGGACCAGTCCTCGCTCGCGATCTTCGACGAGTTGATGCGCGCGCGCGGAATCAAGGTTGCGCCCAGGTGGCTCATGATGTCCGCGAAATAGCGGTTGCCCGTGGCCACGGCGATCAGGTGATGGAAGCGGAAGTCGGGGCTGACCGTGTCCTGCCCTTGCGAATCGCCTCGCGCGAGTTCGTCGAGCGCGCGCCGCATGTCGGCGAGCTGTCCTTCCGTTCTTCGCTGGGCAGCCAGTCCCGCGGACTCGGTCTCGAGGCTGATGCGCAGTTCGAGCACCGCGAGCACGTCGACCGCCGCTTCGATCTCCTGGGGGTCGATGCGAAAGCCGCTTTGGGCCGGCGGCTCGAGCACGAAGGTGCCGACACCATGCCTCGTTTCGACGAGGCCCCCGGCCTGCAGCTTGGAGAGCGCCTCGCGCACCACCGTGCGGCTCACGCCCCACTCGCGCATGATCTCCGCCTCGGTGGGCAGCTTGTCACCGGGGCGCAGCGTGCGGTTGCGGATCCGCCCGCCGATGCCTTCGACGAGTTCGTGCGCCAGGTTGCGCAGCCGCCGGCGCGGCGCCGCCTCGGGAGCCGCCACCCCGGGATTGCCCTGAGGCTTCGCGATTGACACCTTCGTCACGGCCTCATGATAATCAAAATCGATGTCGTATGACAACTGACGACCTATGACTCTTGATCGATTGTTGCTCACAGGCGCCGCGGGGGCCCTCGGCCGCGTGCTGCGCGACAGCCTGAAACCCCATGCCAGGACGCTGCGCCTCTCGGACAAGGCGGCGATGGACGCCGCGCGTGAAAACGAGGAAGTCAT
>DATLBJ010000126.1:0-2557 GCA_035526975.1 Ramlibacter sp. | reverse complement strand
GAGACCTTCTTCAGCTCCTCGACCACGGCGGCGACCGCCTTGTCGATGCCGCGCTTCAGGTCCATCGGGTTCATGCCGGAGGCGACGAACTTCATGCCTTCACGCACGATCGCCTGGGCGAGAACCGTGGCCGTCGTAGTGCCGTCGCCGGCGACGTCGGAGGTCTTGGACGCAACTTCCTTAACCATCTGCGCGCCCATGTTCTCGAACTTGTCCTTGAGCTCGATCTCTTTGGCGACCGACACGCCGTCCTTGGTGACGGTGGGGGCGCCGAACGAGCGCTCGAGCACGACGTTGCGGCCCTTGGGCCCCAGCGTCACTTTCACTGCGTCGGCCAGGATGTTGAGTCCGTGGACCATCTTGGCCCGGGCGCCCTCGTGGAATCTGACTTCTTTAGCTGGCATTGCAATTTCTCCTAGTTACCTTCGATGACGCCCATGATGTCTTCCTCGCGCATGACGAGGAGCTCATCGCCCTTGACCTTCACGGTTTGCCCGGAGTACTTGCCGAACAGGACCCGGTCGCCGACTTTGACGTCGATGGCGATCAACTTGCCTTGGTCGTCTTTCTTGCCTTTGCCCACGGCGACGATTTCGCCCTGGTCGGGCTTCTCGGCGGCGGTGTCGGGGATGACGATGCCGCCCGCGGATTTGCGCTCTTCCTCGATGCGCTTGACGATCACGCGGTCATGCAACGGACGGATTTTCATGCGGTGGCTCCCAATAAAGATGATGTATGACAATGGCTTGGATGAACCAAGCGGTGTTCGAAAGGGGTTTAGCACTCCTCAACTTCGAGTGCTAATAATAGCGCTCATGTGCCGTTTTTTCAAGACTTTCGTTCTTTGGTCAGTGCTTACTCCGGCAGTCGCGGCGGGGTTGCCCGAGCCGGTGGCGAAGGCGCTGCGCGACGCCAAGGTGCCGCAGTCGAGCGTCAGCGTTGTGGTGCAAGAGGTCGGTACGTTGCGCACCGAGCTCGCGCTCAACGCGCAAACCCCGCGCAATCCCGCTTCGGTGATGAAGCTGGTGACCACCTACGCCGCGCTCGAGCTTCTCGGACCGGCGTATCTCTGGAGGACCGAGGCTTACCTCGACGGCGACGACCTGGTGCTGAAAGGCAGCGGCGACCCCAAGCTGAATTACGAGAGCTTCTGGATGCTGTTGCGCAATCTGCGCGCGCGCGGCGTGCGCGAAATTCGCGACGTGGTGCTCGATCGCAGCGAGTTCACCACCATGGCCCTCGCGCCGATCGACGACGAGCTATTCCGGCCCTACAACGTGCTGCCCGACGCGCTGCTCGTCAACTTCAAGGCACTGCGCTTCGTCTTCGTGCCGGAGAACGACAAGGTGCGGTTGTTCGTCGAGCCGTCGCTGCCCGGGCTTGAGGTAGTGAACGGCCTGCGTCTGTCGCAAGGCGCCTGCCCCGAGGGACGCGCGTTGCGCGATCTGATGCAGGCCACCTTCCAGTCCCAGCCGCCGCGCGCCGGGTTCACCGGCCTCTATCCGCAGAGCTGCGGCGAGAAGGAGCTGCTGGTCGCGCTGCATCATCGGCAGGACTACGTCGCCGGCATGATCGGCTTGCTGTGGAGCGAGATGGGCGGCACCTGGAAAGGCGCCATCCGCGAAGGCGCGGTCTCGCCGCAAGCGAAACTGCTTTATACGCACGAATCCGAGCCGCTGGCGGAGACCGTGCGCGACATCAACAAGTTTTCCAACAACGTGATGGCGCGCCAGCTCTATCTCACCATCGCCGCCGAGCTCGGCGGCGCGCCCGCGCACCCTGACACGGCCGCCCGCGCCATCGCGCAGTGGCTGCAATTCAAGGGCATCGACGCGCCGGAACTGGTGCTCGAAAACGGCTCCGGCTTATCGCGTCTCGAGCGTGCGAGCGCAAACACTCTGGTGGCGCTGCTGCAAGCCGCATGGAAAAGCCCGGTGATGCCCGAGTTCGTCGCCTCGCTGCCGGTGGTTGCCGCCGACGGCACCATGCGCAAACGCCTGCACGGCGAGCCAGTATCGGGCAATGCGCACATCAAGACCGGCTTACTGGTCGATGCGCGTGCGATGGCGGGCTATGTGCTCGATCGCAGCGGTAAGCGGCACGCGGTGGTGATGATCGCCAACCATCCCAATGCGCCGCAGGCGGAACCCGCCTTCGATGCATTACTGCAGTGGATCAGAGCCCGAGGTCCTGCCAAAGCAGGTCCACGCGACGCTTCACCTCAGCGTCCATAGCGATCGGCCGCCCCCAGCGGCGCGAAGTCTCCGCCGGCCACTTGTTGGTGGCGTCGATGCCCATCTTCGAGCCGAGGCCGGAAACCGGGCTGGCGAAGTCCAGGTAGTCGATCGGCGTGTTCTCCACCAGGGTCGTGTCGCGCTTGGGGTCGACTCGCGTGGTCAGCGCCCAGATCACTTCCTTCCAGTCGCGCACGTTGACGTCGTCGTCGCACACCACGATGAACTTGGTGTACATGAACTGGCGCAGATAGCTCCACACGCCGAACATCACGCGCTTCGCATGGCCCGGGTACTGCTTCTTCATGCTCACCACCGCGAGG
>DATLBJ010000125.1:0-4478 GCA_035526975.1 Ramlibacter sp. | reverse complement strand
GCAAACGCTCACGCACACGCACGCGCGTCGAAGGCTCCTGAGATGATGCCCAAGCACCCTGACGTCCAGTATCTGTATCTGACGACCACGGGGCGGCGGACGGGCCTGCCGCGTGAAATCGAGATCTGGTTCACCGAGCGCGCCGGACGCTTCTATGTAATTGCGGAGCATGGCGAGCGCGCCAACTGGGTCCGCAACATCCGCGCAGCCCCGCACGTCCAGGCCCGCGTCGGCGATCGGCACTTCGCCGCACACGCGCGACTGATCGACGACGGCGACGAGCCGGAGCTCGCACGCGCCGTCAAGGCGCTCTCGGACGCGAAATACGGCTGGAGCGATGGGCTGATTGCCGAGATCACGCCGGACGAAAAAGGCGGGTGAACTGGCCGCCGCCGTGGGCTTCGTCGCGTGGAAGGCGTTCGAGCGCTGGTGGCGCCGGCTGACCGTTCAGCGGTTCGGGTGGGCCAACTCTTCGGACGCCTCGACTTGGGCCGCGAGATCGTCGAGCGTTTCGCCGTAGCCGGTAACGATTCGCACCTCTGACAACCGGGTCGCAAGCAGCGCGTGCGCTTCCTGGCCGAGCACAGTTGGCACGCACGGCTTGATCGCAAACAACCGCACGCCGAGCCCGTAGAGGGGAGCCAGCGCTGAGGCCGACGACTCTCCTGTGTACACGATCACCGGGATGTGGCGCGTCGTGCGCCCTTCGCGCAACTGCTTGCAGACCGTGTATCCGCTGGTGACCGGCATCACCAGATCGGTAACGATGACGTCCGGCCGCAGCCGCGACGCCTTGGCGATGCCGTCCTGCCCGCCGCGCGCAATCTCCACCCGGAATCCGGACGTCTCCAGCAGGCGACCCGCCGCGACGAGGGTGTCCCGGTTGTCTTCGATCAACAGCAGCAGTGGCTCGGACGGGTCGGCTGACGACACCTATATACTTCTCCGGACGCGAATTGTTGGGCTGAACTGGGCGAGTGAGGATTCTAGCATCATCGCCGGCTCATCAAAGCGCGGTCGGCCCCGGCGCTCGTTGTACGCTGGGCCATGAAACTGACAGTTGTCGGCGAGAACCCAATCGAGCGCATCGTCCTGGCGCTCGGACTCGCGCCGGTCACGCTGATGGACACCCACATGAGCTTCATGCGGGCCCGGGCCATCATGGTCGGGACCAAGCTCGGGGTCTTCGATGCGCTCGCGTCGGGGCCGTTGCCGGCCGTCGCGGTCGCCGAGCGCTGCACCACATCCGCCGCGGCAACCGAAAAATTACTGAATGCGCTCGTCGGGTCCGGTTACCTGACGTTCAATCGCGGCGCCTACGGGCTGTCAGCCACGGCGCGTAAGTGGCTGCTGCGCGATTCCGCGCGTTCGGTTCGCGACAAGGTTCTGTTCGAGTTCGTGGAATGGACCACGACGGAGCGCTTCGAGGAGTTCGTGCGCACCGGGGAACCGGCCGACATGCACAGCAGCGTGTCGGATCGCGAATGGGGCCTGTACCAGCGCGCCATGCGCGCGCTCTCGGGATTGGTCGCGCCTGAAATTGTTCGCCGGACGCCCATGCCCGCCGGTGCGACGGCGATGCTCGACATCGGCGGGTCGCACGGCTACATCCCGGTCGCGATGTGCCGGCGCTACCCGAACCTTCGCGCCGTCGTCCTCGATCTGCCGGCAGCGATCAAACATGCCGCGCCAATCCTGGCGCACGAAGGTATGGGGGACCGCGTCGTCCACCGTGCAGGTGACGCGCTGACCGACGACCTGGGCGAACGCGAGTGGGATTTCATCTACGTCTCGCAGCTGCTGCATCACTTCGACCGCGAAGCCAACCGCGCGTTCGTGCAGCGCGTGGCGCGCGCGCTCCGGCCGCGGGGCGTCTTCGTGGTCCTGGAAATGATCCGCCCTGCGTCGCCAACGTCTGCGGGCCAAGTGGGCGCGTTGCTCGATTTGTATTTTGCGGTAACGAGTCAGGCCGGCACCTGGTCGATCGAAGAGATCGCAGCATGGCAGCGCGACGCCGGTCTCGTTCCGCGAAAACCGATCCACCTGCGCACGGCGCCGGGCGCGGTCGAGGTGGTCGCCACAAAGAACGGGTAGCGCAACTCAGAGGCGCGCCAGCGCTTCGCTCGCCAGAAGCGCGGTCAACTCGCCCGCGGGCAGTTCCTTTGCGAGTTGCGCGGCTTGTCCCGACCAGTGGCTCGTGAACTCACTCGAGCCGGCAGTCCCGGCTTTCGCGACCAGCGCCGCCAGCGCACCAGCCGCGAGGGGGAACGCCGGCGCATCGGCCGACATTGGGCCCACCTCGAGCATCAGGCGATTCACGATGCCGCGTGCCGGCCGGCCCGTGAACACGTTCGTGATCACGGTATCGTCGTCCGCTGCATGCTTGAGCGCGTCGCGATGGGCAGCAGGCACCTTCGCCTCAGGCGTAAACAGATAGGCCGTACCGATTTGTACGGCGGCGGCACCGAGCGCCAGCGCGGCGACGATGCCGCGTGCGTCGGCGACCGCGCCTGCGGCAATGACCGGCACCTTCACTGCATCGGCCATCTGCGGCACCAGCGCGAACGTACCGACCTGGCGCGCGATGTCGTGAGTCAGGAAATTCCCCCGATGTCCACCGGCCTCGAGACCTTGCGCGACAATCGCATCGCAGCCGTGCGCCTCCAACCACCGTGCCTCACGCACCGTCGTCGCCGTCGCGATGACCTTCGCGCCGGCGGCCTTGACGCGGTCGAGCAGCGGCTGCGGCGGCAGTCCGAAGTGAAAGCTGACGACCTCGGGCCGATATGCTTCGACCAGCGCGCAGGATTCGGCGTCGAAGGGCGTGCGGTTCGAAGCCGGCGCCGGCGCGGCCGGATCGACGCCGTGCTCCCGGTAGTACGGCGCCAGTCGCGCGCGCCACGCCGCTTCGCGCACCGGATCTGCTTCGGGCGGCACGTGACAGAAGAAGTTCACGGCAATCGGGCGCGAGGTAGCGGCGCGAATCTGCTCGAGGGCCACGCCCGCCTGCGCGATGGTCAGGAGAGCACACGGCAGCGAGCCGAGCCCACCAGCCTCGCTGACCGCGATCGCCAGTTCCGGTGTACCGGGTCCGGCCATCGGAGCAAGCACGATCGGCAGATCGATGCGGAACAGATCGAGGATGCGACGATCAGGCCAGGAGTGCATGAGGGCAGCTTACTGCAACACCTCATGACCAGTGACGGCGCGGCCGGTCCCGCGAGGCATTACAGAAATCAGATCTGCACGTGCGCGCTCAGTAAAGGTGGGACGCTGACGATTATGTCGCCGCGCGCGGCGACAGCGCTGGTAAGATGCCCGCCGTGGCCTGGACTGATGGTCTGCCGCCGTTGACTGGGGCGAACGTCAGCGCGCGCGAGGTCGTCGCAAAAGACGCCCCTGTTCTGGCCGAACTTCTGAGCGATGCCCTGGTGGCAGAGCACGTGTCAGCCCCGCCGCAGTCGGTCAGCGCGTTCCAGGGATTCATCGCGTGGTGCCAGCAGCAGCGCTCGCTCGGCCGCAGCGTCTGCTTCGGCATCGTGCCGCACGGCCTCGAAGCTGCCGTCGGCATCATTCAAATTCGCGCACTCGATCCGACGTGCTGGCAGACCGCGGAGTGGGGGTTCGCGCTGGCGGCCGCGTTCTGGGGCACCGGGACGTTCATGGAAGCGGCCAACCTCGTCGCCGAGTTTGCGTTCGACACGATGCAGGTGCACCGACTCGAGGCTCGCGCCGTGGAGGCGAATGCGCGCGGCAACGCCGCGCTGCAGAAGCTCGGGGCGAAACCGGAAGGGTCGCTCGTGCGCGGGTTCAAGCGGCCGCAGGGCTACGACACCCAGATCATGTGGGGACTCACCGCCGAAGACTGGCGCCAGCGCCCGCTGCTGCACCAGCGGTTCCTCGCCTCTGAAGTGCGCGCGCAGATCGCTGCTGCGATTGCCGGCGTGCAGGACTCAATCGACACGGCGAAGCCGCGCGCCGAAGGCGCGGCTTCCGCTCTTCACCCGTTCTTCCTCACCGGCACGAACAAACCCGACCCGGAGTAGCGGCCCCGCGCGCCGGTCGACTATTCGACGACGAAGGGGCGGAGTTCCTCGAGGATCTGTTTAATCGCGTTGCTCTGCTTCAGCTTCTCGGCCGCCTGTTCGGCCAGCATGGCTGCATGATCGGGCAGCTGGGCCGCTGCTTCACGCGCCAGCAGCGCGGCCTCCTGCAGCACCAGCACGGCCATCCATAATGTGCGCTCCTGGGTTTCGGAGTGGGCGGCCAGCAGGGCCGCAGCTGAATAGCGATGCTCGACGAGGCACTGGTATTCGCGGACGCCCTCTTCGATCACTTCGGACAAGGGACCACGACATTCGGGGCACGTCGCATTGATCGGACGCCGTTCACGCATTTTGGCCCCCTGCCTGGCCTTGTTCATGCCGGCCCGCGGCAGCACCGTTGTGGACGAGACGAACCAGGAGTGAAGCGATTTC
>DATLBJ010000124.1:0-2134 GCA_035526975.1 Ramlibacter sp. | reverse complement strand
TGCGCGCCGCTTCGAGGCGCTCGGCCTTTCGATGAAGCACGTGCGCACGCTCGACGACGCTTTCACCGCGCAGGCGTTCATCACCACCGACATCGACGACAACCAGATCACCGCATTCCATCCGGGCGCCATGTCGTCGTCGCACCGCAACCGCGTCGCCGACGCAGCAGGGGCCACGCTCGCGATCGTCTCGCCCGATGGCCGCGACGGCATGATCGAGCACGCGCGCGACCTGGGCGCGGCCGGCATTCCCTATGTGTTCGACCCCGGGCAGGGCCTGCCGATGTTCTCCGGCGACGAGCTGCTGGGCCTGATGGCGAAAGCGCGCGCACTCACCGTGAACGACTACGAGGCGCGCATCGTCGAGCAGAAGACGGGCAAATCGGTGGCGGAGCTGGCGCAACGGGTCGGTGCGGTCATCGTGACCCGAGGCGGCGAAGGCTCCACGGTGCACACGCGCGATGGGGCCTTCGACGTGCCTTCGGTCAAACCGGACGCGCTCGTCGATCCCACCGGCTGCGGCGACGCGTATCGCGCGGGCCTCCTCTATGGAATGGCGCGCGGTTGGGACTGGCGCAAGTGCGCGCAACTCGCGTCGGTGATGGGCTCCATCAAGATCGCGCATCGCGGTGGGCAGAACCATCGGCCGTCGCGCGGCGACATCGCGGCGAAGCTCTCCGCGGCTTTCGGGGAAGCCCTTTAAGCAGGCGGCCGGGCGCGCCACGCGCGCGCTGCGCTGGAGCCGCATGGTGGGACATGCGATCTCGGCGGCGCTGATCCTGCGGCTGGTCTTCCCGCGCGCCGATGCCGCGCGCCGCCGCGAGCTCGTGCGCTCGTGGTCCGCCCAGCTGGTGCGCATCATGGGACTCACGGTGCAGGTCACGGGCGCGCCGCCCGGCGCGGAGCAATCGAACGCGATGATCGCCGCCAACCACGTGTCCTGGCTCGATATCTTCGTGGTCTCGGGCGTGCGCTCGACGCGCTTCATCGCCAAGAGCGAGATCCGCGACTGGCCGATCGTCGGCTGGATCGTCGAGCGCTCCGGCACGCTGTTCGTTCGCCGCGAGCGGCGGCGCGATACGGCGCGCATCAACGAGCTGGTGCACGCGGCCTTGCAGCGCGGCGACATCGTCGGGTTGTTTCCGGAAGGGACGACGACCGAGGGCGACGTGCTGTTGCCGTTCCATTCGTCGCTGTTCGAGCCGGCCGTCGCGAACGCGGCGCACGTGTACCCCTGCGCGATCCGTTACGAGAACGCGGACGGCACGCTCTGCCGGCAGATGGCCTTCGTGGGCGAGCTGTCCTTCATGCAGTCGCTCGGCCTCGCGATCCGGCAGCGCGGCGTGGTGGCGCGGGTGAGCTTTGCGCCGCCCATCCATACCGAGGGGCGCGATCGTCGCAGCGTGACGGCCGCTGCGCAGGAAGTCGTCGCTAGTCTTCTCGGCCTTCCGTCGCCGGGCACGGCACGGCGAACACCTGGCGGTCCTCCAGCCGCACCGCGGTAAGCGCGCGTCCCCACACGCAACCGCTGTCCAGTGCCAGCAGGTCGCGGCGGACCTGCAGCCCCAATGCCGACCAGTGGCCGCAGACGACGGTGCGATCGCGGCTGGCACGCTGCGGAAAATCGAACCACGGAATCCAGCCGTCGGAGGCGTCACCCGGTTCGCCCTTGAACGACAGCTCCATCGCGCCCTGCATGTCGCAGACGCGTAGCCGTGTCATCGCGTTGATGACCACGCGCAGGCGATCGAGGCCCGTGAGCGCGTCGTTCCAGCCACGCGGCTCATCGCCGTACATGTGGGTCAGCAGCGAACGATAGTCGGGGCCGGCGAGCATCGCTTCGACTTCCGCTGCCAATTCACGGGCCCTGTCGACGCTCCATTGCGGCAACAGCCCGGCGTGCACGAGCACGAAGTCGCCCTCCGCATGCAGCAGCGGTTGGCGACGCAGCCATGCGATGAGCTCGTCGCGATCGGGCGCTTGCAGCACGTCTTCGAGCGTGTCGCGCTTCTTGCGGCGCTGGATGCCCTCGGCCACGCACACCAGGTGCAGGTCGTGGTTTCCGAGCACGCTGACTGCGCGGTCGCCCAGGCCCTTCACGAAACGCAGGCAACGCAGCGAATCGGGCCCGCGG
>DATLBJ010000123.1:0-2251 GCA_035526975.1 Ramlibacter sp. | reverse complement strand
GGTGCCCGACATGCGGCGCGAATACGGCGGCACCGGCGGCAACATCGGCTACAACCTGAAGCTGCTGGGCGAGGATCCGATCGTGATGGCGACCGTCGGCCACGACTTCGGCCCCTATGCGCAGCGCTTCGAGGCGCTCGGGTTGTCGATGAAGCACGTGCGCCCGCTCGAGGACGCTTTCACCGCGCAGGCGTTCATCACCACCGACATCGACGACAACCAGATCACCGCATTCCATCCGGGCGCCATGTCGTCGTCGCACCGCAACCGCATCGCCGATGCAGTGGGAGCTACGCTTGCGATCGTCTCGCCCGATGGCCGCGACGGCATGATCGAGCACGCGCGTGACCTGGGCGCGGCCGGCATCCCCTATGTATTCGACCCCGGCCAGGGCCTGCCGATGTTCTCCGGCGACGAGCTGCTGGGGCTGATGGCAAAAGCGCGCGCGCTCACCGTGAACGACTACGAGGCGCGCATCGTCGAGCAGAAGACCGGCAAGTCGGTGGCGGAGCTTGCGCAACGCGTCGGTGCGGTCATCGTGACGCGCGGCGGCGAAGGCTCCACCGTGCACACGCGCGACGGCGCCTTCGACGTGCCCTCGGTGAAACCCGACGCGCTCGTCGATCCCACCGGCTGCGGCGATGCGTATCGCGCCGGCCTGTTGTATGGAATGGCGCGCGGCTGGGACTGGCGCAAGTGCGCACAGCTCGCGTCGGTGATGGGCTCGATCAAGATCGCGCACCGCGGCGGGCAGAACCATCGGCCGTCACGCGGCGACATCGCGGCGAAACTCTCCGCGGCTTTCGGGGAAACCCTTTAAGCAGGCGGCCGGGCGCGCCACGCGCGCGCTGCGCTGGAGCCGCATGGTGGGGCATGCGTTCTCGGCGGCGCTGATCCTTCGGCTGGTATTCCCTCGGGCCGATGCCGCGCGCCGCCGCGAGCTGGTGCGCTCGTGGTCCGTCCAGCTGGTGCGCATCATGGGGCTCACGGTGCAGGTGACGGGCGCGCCGCCGGGCGACGACCAATCGAACGCAATGATCGCCGCCAACCACGTGTCGTGGCTGGATATCTTCGTGGTGTCGGGGGTGCGCTCGACGCGCTTCATCGCCAAGAGCGAGATCCGCGACTGGCCGATCGTCGGCTGGATCGTCGAGCGCTCGGGCACGTTGTTCGTTCGCCGCGAACGGCGGCGCGATACGGCGCGCATCAACGAGCTGGTGCACGCAGCCTTGCAGCGCGGCGACATCGTCGGGTTGTTTCCGGAAGGGACGACGACCGAGGGCGACATCCTGTTGCCGTTCCATTCATCGCTGTTCGAGCCGGCCGTCGCGAACGCGGCGCACGTTTACCCCTGCGCGATCCGTTACGAGAATGCGGACGGCACGCTCTGCCGGCAGATGGCGTTCGTGGGCGAGCTGTCCTTCATGCAGTCGCTCGGCCTGGCGATCCGGCAGCGCGGCGTGGTGGCGCGGGTGAGCTTTGCGCCGCCCATCCATGCGGAGGGGCGCGATCGGCGCAGCGTGACGGCCGCCGCGCAGGAAGCCGTCGCTAGTCTTCTCGGCCTTCCGTCGCCGGGCACGGCACGGCGAACACCTGGCGGTCCTCCAGCCGTACCGCGGTAAGCGCGCGTCCCCACACGCAACCGCTGTCCAGTGCGAGCAGGTCGCGGCGGACCTGCAGCCCCAATGCCGACCAGTGGCCGCAGACGACGGTGCGATCGCGGCTGGCGCGCTGCGGAAAGTCGAACCACGGAATCCAGCCGTCGGCGGCGTCGCCCGGCTCGCCCTTGAACGACAGCTCCATCGCGCCCTGCGCGTCGCAGACGCGTAGCCGCGTCATCGCGTTGATGACCACGCGCAGGCGATCGAGGCCGGTGAGCGCGTCGTTCCACGCGCGCGGCTCATCGCCGTACATGTGGGTGAGCAGCGAACGGTAGTCGGGCCCGGCGAGCATCGCTTCGACTTCGGCGGCCAATTCACGAGCACGGTTCGCGCTCCATTGCGGCAGCAGCCCGGCGTGCACGAGCACGAAGTCGCCCTCGGCATGCAGCAGCGGTTGGCGACGCAGCCATGCGATGAGCTCGTCGCGATCGGGCGCTTCCAGCACGCCCTCGAGCGTGTCGCGCTTCTTGCGGCGCTGGATGCCCTCGGCCACGCACACCAGGTGCAGGTCGTGGTTTCCGAGCACGCTGACTGCGCGGTCGCCCAGGCCCTTCACGAAACGCAGGCAACGCAGCGAATCGGGCCCGCGG
>DATLBJ010000122.1:0-15019 GCA_035526975.1 Ramlibacter sp. | reverse complement strand
CCAGCAACGCCGCCGGCAGCACGCCGCGGATCGCCGAGCTCGACACCGGCTGCGACAGCGCAGCGGCTTCGTTGCGCGGCGCGAAGCCGCGGAAATTCAGGTGGCTGCGCAACAGGTCGAAGCACTCCTGCACGCCCGCGCCGGCGGCGATGAGCTGGCCGTCTTCCGGCGCGAGCCACGTGACCACGTCCAGTGACGATTGCACGGCGGCGCGTGCATGCATGTTCACTTTCTGCATCGCTTCGTGGATCGGCGCGAGCTCGGGCGCGGGCGATTCGAGCCGGCGCTCCATCACTTCCAGGATCATGCCGATGGGCTGGAGGTGCACGACCATCTGGTGGCGCATCGCGTACGCCAGCCGCCGCAGCAGCGCGTAGCGCGCGGCTTCGACGGCTTGCTCATGATCGGCGGCGTGCGGCATGCGCCGGATGTTAGCGCGCGGGGGCACAATGCCGCGCATGGTCGAATTGCAAGCCGGCCCCTTGCTCTGCCGCATCGAGCCGCAACTCGGCGGTTGCATCACCGCGCTCACGCATGCGGGAGAGCCCGTGCTGCGGCCCGCCGCCGTTCCGCTGGCGAGCGCGCGGCAGGCGTCGAGCTATCCGCTGGTGCCGTTTTCCAACCGCATCGGCCACGCCACGCTGCAGTGGCAGGGCACGCTCTACCCGCTGGTGCGCAACAACGGCGAAGAGCCGCATGCGATCCACGGCGTGGGATGGCAGCGCGCTTGGGAAGTGCTCGATGCGACGCGCGAATTCGCGATGTTGTCGTTCGAGCATCGCGCCGATGCCTCGTGGCCGTTCGCTTTCGACGCTTCGCAGACTTTCCGTGTCTCGCCGGACTCGCTCGAACTCACGCTGTCGATGACGAACCAGTCCGGCCGCAGCGCACCCGCGGGATTGGGTTGGCACCCGTTCTTCATGAAGCGCGCGAATTCGCATCTCCTGCTGCGCGCCGCCGGCCGCTGGGAGATGGGCGACGACAAGCTGCCGACGCAGCGCGTGGGCGGCACCGGCATCGACGCCGCTTGCGATGCGCTGGCGGTCGATCACTGCTTCGACGGCTGGGACGGCACGGCACGCTTGCGCGATGAGGTCTTCGAGATCCGCGTCACCTCGAACCTGTCGCGCGTTGTCGTCTTCACGAACCCCGCGCGCGAGCACATCGCGATCGAGCCGGTCAGCCATGTGAACAACGCCATCGCGCTGTCGCGGGAAGGAATGGATGCGTCGCAGCTGGGGCTGGTGATTCTCGGCCCGGGCGAGTCGCTGTCGGCGCAGATGACGATTGGCGTGGAGCGCGTCGCATGAAATACGACTGGCAGGCCGTCACGCGCGAGCCGGACCTGCTGGGCGAGTCGCCGTTCTGGCATCCTCAGGAGCGTACGCTCTACTGGGTCGATATCCCGGCGCGCAAGGTCAAGCGGCTCGGTGCGGAGGGCGGCACCCAAATGTGGGACATGCCGAGCGAGCCGGGCTGCATCGCGCCGGTCGAAAGCGGCGGCTTCGTGATTGCGTTGCGAGATGGCGTGTATCGCGCGTCCGCATGGCACGGGCCGCTGCAACTCGTCGTGCGCTTCAACCACGACCCTGCGACCATGCGCTTCAATGACGGCAAGGCCGATCCCGAAGGCCGCTTCTGGGCCGGCACGATGTACGAGCCGCGCGACCTGCGGCGCGCCGAGTTGTACTGCATCGACCTGCGTTCGGACAATGGCAGTGGCGGCCAGCCCGTGGTCCACCTGAAGGCCCACAACGCCATCATCGCCAACGGACTCGCGTGGTCGCCGGATTCGAAGACGATGTACTGGTCCGACACGCCGCACCACATCATCCACACGTGGGACTGGGATGCGCACGCGAACGCGATGCACAACTATCGCGTCTTTCGCGAGTTCGCGCCCAAGCCGCAAGGCTGGACACCGGGGGCGCCCGGCTATGGCGGCCGGCCCGACGGCGCGGCGGTCGACAGCCTCGGGAACTACTGGAGCGCGATGTTCGAAGGGCAGCGCCTCGTGAAATTCTCGGCCGTCGGCGAAATCCTCGAAGAAATCGAGGTGCCGCTGCGCTGCCCGACGATGCCTTGTTTCGGCGGCGACGATCTGCGCACGCTGTACGTCACCAGCTCACGCGAGAAGCGCCCCGCCGACGAAGTGCGGGCCTTGCCGCTGTCGGGCCACGTGATCGCTGCGCGGGTCGACGTGCCGGGCCTGCCCGTCAATTTCGTCAGGACCTGATCCAACAAATTTCAAGCGCGCGCGGGGCGGGGCTGCACGACAGCGCGCTTACCATTGCGTGATGCCGCTGGAAGAGATCGTCGATCGCATCCGCGACGCCGCGCGACGCGGCGCGCCGCTGCGCATCCGCGGCGGCGGCAGCAAGGAGTTCTACGGCGAGCCGGGCACCGGGGGCGACGCGCTCTCGACCTTGTCACTGGCGGGCATCGTGAGTTACGAACCGAGCGAGCTTGTCGTGACGGCGCGCGCGGGCACTCGCCTGGCAGACCTTGAAGCGGTACTGCGCGAGCGGGGCCAGTGCCTGCCGTTCGAGCCGCCGCATTTTTCGGGCAGCGCGACGGTCGGCGGCATGGTCGCGGCCGGCCTGTCCGGCCCCTCGCGCGCGAGCGTCGGCCCGGTGCGCGACTATGTGCTCGGCGTGACGATGGTCAACGGCCGCGGCGAGCGGCTCACGTTCGGCGGCCAGGTGATGAAGAACGTCGCGGGCTACGACGTATCGCGCTTGATGGTTGGCGCCCTCGGCACGCTGGGGCTGATCGCCGAAGTGAGCTTGAAGGTGTTGCCGTTCGCGCCGGCCGAAGCGACGCTGGAATTCGCGATGCCGCAAGGCGAAGCGCTGCAGCGGCTCAATGAATGGGGCGGCCGACCCTTGCCCCTCAATGCCAGTTGCTGGGCCGACGGCGTATTGCAGTTGCGTTTGCGCGGCGCCGCCGCCGCCGTCGAGGCCGCTTGCCGGACCCTGGGCGGGGAGCGCGCCGCGACGGATTGGACTGAATGCCGCGACCAGGCTGCGGCATGGTTCACCGAGCGCGGCGAGCGTGACCTGTGGCGCGTGTCGGTGCCGCAAATCGCACCCGTACTCGAGTTGCCCGAGGCGCCGCTCGTCGAATGGCACGGTGCGCAGCGATGGGTGCGTGCAAGTGCGGCCGACGCCGCACGCATCCGCGACACCGCATCGCGCGCGGGCGGGCATGCCACCTTGTTCCGGCCGCACGACGCGAACGCGACGCATCGCTTCACGCCGCTGGCCGCGCCCCTTGACCGCATCCATCGCGACCTCAAGCGCGAATTCGACCCGGCGGGCATCTTCAACCCGGGCCGTCTTTATCCCGGCTTCTGAACCCGCATGCAAACGCACCTGTCCCCGCAATTCCAGGACACGCCTGAAGGCCGCGAGGCCGAGGCGATCCTGCGAAAGTGTGTGCATTGCGGCTTCTGCACGGCCACCTGTCCCACCTACCAGGTGCTCGGCGACGAACTCGACGGGCCGCGCGGGCGCATCTACCTGATCAAGCAGGTGCTCGAAGGCGAGGCGCCGACACGCGACACGCAGTTGCACCTGGACCGCTGCCTCACGTGCCGCAATTGCGAGAGCACGTGTCCCAGTGGCGTCGAATACGGGCATTTGGTCGACATCGGCCGGCGCATCGTCGACGAGCAAGTGCCGCGCGGGGCCGGCTCGCGGGCGCTGCGTTGGGCGCTCAAGGAAGGACTGAACTCGCCGCTCTTCGCGCCCGCGTTCAAGCTCGGGCAGGCGGTGCGGCCCTTGCTGCCGAAAGCGTTGAAGGACAAGGTGCCGCGCACCCGGGATGCCGGCGCCTGGCCGACGCGGGAACACGCACGCAAGATGCTCCTGCTGGAAGGCTGCGTGCAGCCGGCGATGATGCCCAACATCAACCGCGCGACGGCGCGCGTGCTCGATGCGGCAGGAGTGCAGGCCATCACCGCGAAGGGTGCGGGCTGCTGTGGCGCAATCAAGTTCCACCTTGACGACCAGGACGGCGGCCTCGCGCAGATGCGCGCGAACATCGACGCGTGGTGGCCCTTCATCGAGCGCGCCGAGGTCGAATCCATCGTGATGAACGCCTCGGGCTGCGGCGTGACGGTCAAGGAATACGGCCACGCGCTCGCGCACGATGCCGCCTACGCGCACAAGGCCAAGCGCGTGAGCGAACTCACGTGCGACTTGAGCGAATTGCTGCCGCAGCTCGTCCCCGCGTTGCAAGGCAAGGTGAAATCGAATGATGCACTGCTCGCGTTCCATCCGCCGTGCACGCTCCAACACGGGCAGCAGCTGCGCGGCGTCGTCGAGCGCGGCATGGGCGAGCTCGGATTCACGGTTCGCGTTGCGCCGGCCGAATCCCACCTGTGCTGCGGATCGGCCGGCACGTATTCGATCCTGCACCCGGGCATCGCGCACGAACTTCGCGACCGCAAGCTTGCGCACCTCGAGCCGCTGATGCCGCAGGCGATCGTCTCGGCCAACATCGGCTGCATCACGCACCTTCAAAGCGGCACCGGCATTCCGGTGAAACACTGGGTCGAGGTGCTCGACGCCGCACTGCAGCCCTCCTGACATCACCGTGTCAGCATGGGACGCGCACAGTATCGCCTCCCTGCCAATTGGAGCTGCCTGTGGGAAGAAGAAACTGGATCGCCGTCGCCAGCCGCGAGGCCGCGATCGCGCCCTTGCTCGATGGGCTCGACTTCATCGGCGACCGCGCGCGCTGGGGTTACAAGTTCCGCTTCGGCCTGTTCGAGATCGGCCCTGCCGACATGCAGTGCATTGCCGGCGCGATGGCGGCGGACGCGCGGTTGCTGTATTTTCCCCGCTGAGGGACAACCCATGCGCCGCGCCGACCGCCTCTTCCACATCATCCAGCTGATTCGCGGCCGGCGGCTGACGACCGCACGCTATCTCGCGCAGCGCCTCGAAGTCTCCGAGCGCACGATCTACCGCGACGTCGCCGACCTGCAGGTCCAGGGCGTGCCGATCGAGGGCGAGGCCGGAGTGGGCTATCGCCTCGGCGCCGGCTTCGACCTGCCGCCCATGATGTTCACGCAGGAAGAAGCCAAGGCGCTCGTCGCCTCCGTGCGCATGGCGCAGGCGTGGCTCGACCCGGGCCTGGCGCAAGGCGCGGAAGACGCGCTCGGCAAGATCATGTCGGTGCTGCCCGTGGAGGCGCGCGTGGCCGCCGAAGCGCTGGCGGTGTATGCCGGCGAGGGTGGGCTGTCGCGGGAAGCGCAGCAAGCATTGCAGACCCTGCGCGAAGCCGTGCAGGAAAAGCGCAAGGTCTTCATGCAGTACCGCGACCTGATGGAGCAGTCGAGCGAGCGCGTGCTGCGTCCCCTGGGGTGCTTCTACTGGGGCAAGGTGTGGACGCTGTCGGCGTGGTGCGAGCGGCGCAACGACTTCCGCACCTTCCGCATCGACCGCGTCACGAAACTCAAGCCCCTCGAAGAACGCTTCCGCGATGAGCCGGGGCGAACGCTGGCCGACCTGCTGCGAATGAATGAAGCGGCGGCGCAGCGCGAACAGCGCGCGGCCTGAGCGTCATCCGGCCAGCGCGGCCTCGATGTCCTTCTTCATCGAAGCCGGTTCGTCCGCCGGCGCGTAGCGCTTGATCACGCTGCCGTCCTTGCCGACGAGGAACTTCGTGAAGTTCCACTTGATCGCGGTGGTGCCGAGGATGCCGGGCGCTTCCTTCACCAGCCACTGGTACAGCGGGTGGGCCTTGTCGCCGTTGACGTCGATCTTCGCCATCATCGGAAAGCTCACGCCGTAATTGACCTGGCAGAAGCTGGCGATGTCGTCGTTGGTGCCGGGGTCCTGCGCGCCGAACTGGTTGCAGGGGAATCCGAGCACGACCAGACCCTTCTCGCCGAACTCCTCGTGCAGCTTCTCGAGCCCGGAGAATTGCGGCGTGTAGCCGCAGGCGCTCGCGGTGTTCACGATCAGCATCGGCTTGCCCTTGAATTTCGACAATGCAACGGTCTTGCCGTCGATCTGCTGTGCTTCGAAGTCGTACACGGTCGTCATCGCCTGCTCCTCCAACGTGGCCGGCTATTGTGCGCTTTCCGTGCGCTCGGCGCCCGCCGCCGCCCACGCCGACCATGCGGCCGCCGCGAGGATCATCGCGCCGCCGACCGCGATGCGCGGCGTCAGCGTTGCGGCGCCGAGCGCCACCGACGACACGCTGGCGAACACGATCTCCGACAGCATGATCAGCGCCGACGCATGCGCATCGAGGTGCGACGCGCCGTACTGCAGCGCCATGTTGCTCGCGAGGAAGCCGAGCGACAGCGCCAGCCCCACTGCGGTCCATTCGATTTGGGGCGCGGGGATCGACGGAACGAGCCCGTTCGCCATCCCGACCAGCGCCGACACCGTCGCGAGCACCGCCCCGCCGGTGAACATCGAGAAGATCCGCGCGGGCGCATCGACATCGCGCAGCCGCCGCAGCACGATGTTGGTGGTGGCAAATGACAACCCGCCGCCCAGCGCGAGCCAGTCCGCGAGCGATTGCGGCACGGGCCACGGCGTGTCGGGCGCCTTGAGCACCGTCACCACGCCCGCCATCGCAATCACCAGGCGCAACATCCCCGCCGGCGTCGGCCGCTCGCCGAGGAAGATCCAGGCGAGGATCACGGTCCACGCAGGCATCAAATAGAACAGCAGCACCACCCGCACCACATCGCCCACCGTCACGCCCCAGTTGAAGCCGACGTTGGTCAGGCCGGAGGCTGCCATCAACAGCCACAGCAGCGGGTTGCGCGCCAAACCGCGCCACGCCTGCGGCCGCGCCGCGAGCAGCAGGAGCATGGAGACGGCGTAGATGAGGGCCGTGGCCCACAGTGGATGCAGGCCCATCGCGTGCAGTTCGCGAAACGGCCACCACGACACGCCCCAGACCAGCGCGTTGAGCAGCAATGCCAGCGCCGGCCTGTAGCCGTGCTCAGCGCTGTTCGACATGCACCTGCGCGTTGTCGTGCCGGGCCACGCGCAACAGGTGGTCGAGCTCCTCGGGATGCTTCACGCAGTTCGTGCGGTGCCAGCGCTGGATCAGCAGCATGATGCCGGCGACGACGACGCCGAACGCCGTGATCGCGCCGAAGGCAGACAGCCCGAGGCCGGTGGACAGCGAGTAGAACGCCCCGAGCCCGAGGATGCAGGCCTGCTCGTTGAAGTTCTGCACCGCGATCGAGCGCCCGGCGCCCATCAGGTTGTGCCCGCGATGCTGCAGCAATGCATTCATCGGCACCACCAGGAAACCGCCGAGGCCGCCCAGCAGGACCAGGAAAGGCGCGGCGGCCCACACGTTGTGGATGAAGTTCATCGCGATGATCAACAGGCCCATGAGCACGCCCATGGGAATCACGTTGGTTGCGGTGTCGAGCCGCATGCGCATCGACGCGACGATCGCGCCCACCGCCGTGCCGATCGCCACGACGCCACCGAGCGACGAGGCCTGCGTGGTGCTGTAGCCGAGCGCCGCCGCGCTCCATGCGAGGATGATGTAGCGCAGGTTGCTGCTCACGCCCCAGAACAGCGTGGTGGTCGCGAGCGAGATCTGCCCCAGCTTGTCGCGCCAGAGGCGCGAGTTGCAGATCCAGAAGTCGGGCACGAGCTCGAGCGGATTCGCGGGAATGCGCCGCATCTCCACACCGGTGAGCGGAATCTTCAGGTTGAACCAGGCGGCCAATGCATAGACGAAGATCAGCACCGCGATCGCCGCCTCGGAAGGCGTATCGATCCCCGTATCGAGCACCGGGAAGTCCAACGCGAGCAGGCGGCTGGACATCGCATTGCCCACGAGCTGGCCGCCCAGCAGGATGCCCAGGATGATCGATGCGATCGTCAGGCCCTCGATCCAGCCGTTGGCCTTCACGAGCTGCGACGGCGGCAGCATCTCGGTAAGGATGCCGTACTTCGCCGGCGAGTAGGCGGCCGCGCCGAGGCCGACCACCGCGTACGCGAACAGCGGATGCGAACCCACCAGCATCAGCAGGCAGCCCCCGACCTTGATCGCGTTGCTCGCGAACATGACATTGCGTTTGGGATAAGCGTCGGCGAAAGCGCCCAGCCAGGGCGCGAGCACCACGTAGAACAGGGCGAAGATGGGGACGAGCGCGGCGCGCTGCCATTCGGGCCCGCCTTCGCCCTTGATCAATTCGACGGCGGCCACGAACAGCGCCTGGTCGGCCAGCGACGAAAAGAACTGGGCCGACATCAACGTGTAAAAACCGCGCTTCATCTGGCGTGCGTGCGCATCAGGCCGCCTGATGGGCGGTGATTTCTTATGGCTGTCTCCAAGCGACAAGGGGTTATATCATCGAAAACCCCCATGCCTCGTCCGATCACCGCCACGATCCATCCCGCCGCACTCGCGCACAACCTCGCGCGCCTGCGCCGGGCCGCGCAGGACGCAAAGGTGTGGGCCGTGGTCAAGGCCAATGCCTACGGCCACGGCATCGAGCGCGTGTACGACACGCTGCGCGCCGCCGATGGTTTCGCGCTGCTGGACCTGCAGGAAGCCGAGCGTGTCCGCGCCCTCGGCTGGCGCGGCCCGATCCTGCTGCTCGAAGGCGTGTTCGAGCCGCGCGACCTCGAGCTGTGCTCGCGCCTGGGCCTGTGGCACACGGTGCACTGCGACGAGCAGATCGACATGCTGGCCATGCACAAGACGCACGCGCCGCACAAGGTGTTCCTCAAGATGAACTCGGGCATGAATCGCCTCGGGTTCGCGCCGCCGCGCTATCGCTCCGCATGGACCCGGCTCGACGCCTTGCCGCAGGTGGACGAGATCGCGCTCATGACGCACTTCTCTGATGCCGACGGCGACAAGGGCGTGGCGCACCAGGTTCGCGTGTTCGAGGAAGCGACTCAGGGGCTGCCGGGCGAACGCACGCTGGCCAACAGCGCGGCGAGCCTGCGCTGCGGCGCCGACGCGAACGTGCGCGGCGACTGGATCCGCCCCGGCATCGCGATGTACGGCGCCGCACCGGACTTTCCGCAGCGCGACATCGCGCATTGGGAACTGCAACCGACGATGACCTTGGCCACGCGCGTGATCGGAACGCAGGACCTCAAGCCCGGTGACACCGTCGGCTACGGCTCGAGCTTCACGGCGCAGCGCAACATGCGCATCGGCGTCGTCGCATGCGGCTATGCCGACGGCTACCCGCGCCACTGCACGACGGGCACGCCGATCCTCGTGGACGGTGTGCGCACGCAACTCGTCGCGCGCGTGAGCATGGACATGATCACCGTCGATCTCACGGCGGTGCCCGGCGCGAAAATCGGCAGCGAAGTCACGCTGTGGGGGCGCGCGGGCAACGGTGCGGTGCTGCCGATCGACGAGGTCGCGCGCGCGGCGGGAACATTGGGGTACGAGTTGATGTGCGCCGTGACCCAGCGCGTGGCATTCAGCGTCGGCGGCTGAGCGCCGCGCGCAGCCGGCCTTTCAGCGCTTGCGCATTCCCAGCGCCATGACGGCACCGACGACGATCACCGCGCCGACCACCTGCACGGGCGCGATGCTTTGCCCGAGGATCAGCCATGCCAGCACCAGCGCGAACACGGGCTCGACGTTCATGATGGCCGAGTTTCCGACGACGCCCAGGCGCGGCAGCACCGTGAACATGATCGTGAACGCCGTGCCGTAGAGGAACGTCAGGGTCGCGAGCCCGGCCCAGCCTGCCGGCGCGGTCGGCAGGTGCAATCCGCCTTGCACGACGATGCTCACGAGTGCAACGAGGCCCGCCATGCACATCGTGGTGGCGGTGCGCACGCGGCCGTCGACGTCCGATGCTTCGTGCTGCGTCACGACCAGCGCGAGGCCGAATGTCCCGGCGGCTGCGAGCGCGAACGCAACGCCCGCACCGATCCGCGACCACTGGCCCGCAGCGCCGAGTCCCGATGCGGCGCCGAGCACGTCGAGCGCCAGCGCCAGCCCGAACAGGATGATGGGCATCGCCACGAGCATCGCGCGCTCCGGCTTGTGTCCGTAGATCACGCGCGACCACAACGCGGTCCAGATGGGGTAGGTGTTGAACGCGAGCAGTGCCAGCGCCACCGGCAAGCGCGCCACCGCCGAATACAGGCACAGGCTCTGCACGCCGATCAGCAATCCGATGACGGGCAGCATGCGCTTGTGCCGCGCGGTGAAAGCGAGCGGCACGCGCTGGATCGCAATGATCGCAATCAGCACCAGCGCGGTGACACTGCTGCGGAAGATGACGGCCGTCGAGACATCGGCGCCGTTGTTGAATGCGATGCGCGCCGCCACATGGTTGGCACCCATCATCAGGGCGATCAGCAGCAGCGTGGCGAACGCGGCGCCGCTGATCGCCTTGCGGGCGGGAAGGGCTGCGGACATCAGGACTTCGATCGCGCGAGTTGTTCCAGCACGGCCACCGTCTCGTCCCAGCCGATGCAGCCGTCGGTCACGCTCTGGCCATAACGCAATGCGCCGCGGCCATTCGCGATGTCCTGCCGGCCTTCGACCAGATTGCTTTCGAGCAGCACGCCGGCGATGACGCCTGATCCGTTTGCGACCTGGCGCGAGATGTCGCTGGCAACTTCAGGCTGGCGGCGATAGTCCTTCGAGCTGTTGCCGTGACTGCAGTCGATGAGCAGCCGCGCGGGAAGGCCGGCGTCCTTCAAGGCCCCCGCTGCACGAGCAACGCTCGCTTCGTCGTAGTTCGGCCCGCCGTTCGCGCCCCGCAGCACGAGGTGCGTGTCGGGATTGCCCGTGGTCGTCACGACGATGGCACGGCCGTCGATGGAGATCGAGGGAAAGCGATGCGGCTGCGCTGCGACATGGATCGCATCGATCGCAACCTGGACGCTGCCGTGGGTGGCGTTCTTGAAGCCGAGCGGGGCCGACAGCGCCGACGCCATCTGGCGATGCAAGGGGCTTTCGACCGTGCGCGCGCCGATCGCGCCCCACGACAGCAGTTCGGCGTAGTACTGCGGCGTGGCGAGGTCGAGGATCTCCGATGCAGCCGGCACGCCGATGCGCGCGCACTCGAGCAGGATGCGGCGCGCCGCACGCAGGCCCGCGCCGATGTCGCCTTCGCCATCGAGCGTTGGGTCGTAAATGAGGCCCTTCCATCCCATGCGCGTGCGCGGCTTCTCGAAATACACGCGCATCACCGGGAAGATCGCTTCGCCGAGGCGTTGCGACACGTCATGCAGCCGCTGCGCGTACTCGATCGCCGATTCCGGTTCGTGGATCGAGCACGGCCCGACGATCACGAGCAACCGCCGGTCGTCGCCGCGCACGATGCGGCGCACGATGCCGCGCGAATGCGAAATGAAATCGGCCTGCGTTTCGCTGCACGGCAACTCGGCTTGCAACTGTGCGGGCGAAGGCAGCGCGTCCTCGCGCGCGATGTGAAGGTCCGAGATGCGGGTGGTCATGACCCGCTGGAGCTTAATACAGCCCGCGCGTGCGCGCGTGCAGGCGCGCAAGACCGAGCAACGCGTCGGTGTAAGGCGTGGGCACCTGCGTGATCTCGCCCAGCTCCTTCACGGCGCTGACCAGCGCATCGAGTTCCACGCTCTTGTTCGCCTCGACGTCCTGCAACATCGACGGCTTGAACGCGCCGAGCTTGCGCGTGACGTTGTGGCGGTCTTCCGGCGATTGCGCGATGGGAATGCCGATGCGCGTGCCGATCTCCTTGGCCTCGAGCATCACCTTCGAGATGAACTCGCGCACGAGATCGTCACCGAGCAGTTGGTCGGTGGTGGCGCCGGTCATCGCGCTGATCGGGTTGACCGTCATGTTGCCCCACAGCTTGTACCAGGCGTCCTTCTGGATCTGCGCGGCGAGTTCGGTTTCGAAGCCGGCTCGGGTGAACAGCTCGACCAGCGCCTTCGCGCGCTCGGTCTTCTCGCCGGAAGGCTCGCCCACGATCAGGCGATTGCCGAAATGATGTTGCACGACGCCGGGTGCCGCCACCGCACAACTCGCGTGAACCACGCAGCCGACGATGTGCCTTGCCGGAATTGCGCGCGCGATGCTGCCGTCGGGGTCCACGGCCTTCAGCCGCGTACCCGCGTAGGAGCCGCCGAAACCTTCGAAGAACCACCACGGCACGCCGTTCATCGCCGTGAGCACGATCGTCCCCGGGCCGAGCAGCGGGTCGATGCACATCGCGACGTCGCCCATCGCCTGCGACTTGACGGCGATGACGACGAGGTCCTGCAGGCCCAGATCCGCGGGAACCGCGCTGGCGCGCACCGGCGCTGCGACGGTTTCACCGCCCGATTGCAGCTGCAGTCCGCGCTGGTTGAGCGCTTCGAGCGTCCGGCCGCGCGCCACCACGCTCACGTCGCAGCCCGCGCGCGCGAGCCGGGCACCGACCCATCCGCCGATCGCGCCGGCACCGTAGATGCAGACCTTGCGCAACGTCATCGCTGTCAGTTCTTGTATGACGCATCGAGCTTGTCGATGCGGCGCACCAGCGCGTCGAACACGTCCTGGCCCGCGCCGAACTTCGCTTCCCACTGGAAGGAGTCGTGCGTGGTCTTGATCGCCACCGCCTCCGACACCGGGATCGCCGCGCCCAGCGTCGCTTGCGCAACCTGCACGTCGCAGGCGCGCTGCAGGGTCCACAGCCGGACGAACGCCAGTGCGATCGTGGGGCCCCACGACAGCAGCCCGTGGTTGCGCAGGATCAGCACCGGCTTGCCGCCCATGTTGTTGAGCAGGCGCGGGCACTCGTCGCCGTGCACCGTGATGCCTTCGAAGTCGTGGTACGCCACCATGTCGTGCAGCTGCGCCGAATAGAAATTGTTCTGGGCCAGGCCTTCCTTCGTGGACGCCACGGCGAGACCCGTCGTCGTATGCGTGTGCATCACGCAGTGCGCGCCGTCGACGTTCTCATGGATCGCGGAGTGCACCGTGAAGCCCGCCGGGTTCACCGGCCAAGGGTTGTCGTCGAGCTTGTTGCCCTTGACGTCGATCTTGAGCAGGTTGCTCGCGGTGACCTCGCTGTAGTGCAGGCCGAACGGGTTGATCAAAAACTGCTTGTCGGCGCCCGTCACGCTCGCGGGCAGGCGCAGCGTGATGTGGTTGTAGATCATCTCGGTCCAGCCGAGCAGGTCGAAGATGCGGTAGCACGCCGCCAGCTGCACGCGCGCGGCCCACTCGTCGGGATGCATGCGCGGATTGGGTTTCAGGATCGCATTCATCTGCACTCTCCTAGTAATTGCCTTTGGCCGGTGCCACCGGCGCACCCTTGAACGCCGACACCAGCGCGCTGCTGCCCTTGACCATCAGGTTGCTGTCGGTGCCCACCGCGATGAAGCTCGCGCCCATCTGCACATGTTCTTTCGCGCGTTTCTCGTCGAGCGTGAGGATGCCGACGGCCTTGCCCGCCTTCTGGATGCGGCGGAACGACTCGTCGATGATCTTTTCCATCTCGGGATGCCACGGGTCGCCCACGTGGCCGAACGCGGCGGACAGGTCCGACGGCCCGATGAACACGCCGTCGACGCCCTCGACGGCGGCGATCTCGTCGAGGTTCTCGATGCCCTTGCGCGTTTCGGCCTGCACCAGCAGGCACACCTGCGCATTCGCTTCCTTCGCGTAGTTCGCATTGCGGCCCCAGCCCGAGGCTCTCGTGGCCGCCATGCCGCGAATGCCTTCGGGCGGGTAACGCATGCAGCGCACCAGCTCGCGCGCCTGCACCGCGGTTTCCACCATCGGCACCAGCAGCGTCTGGATGCCGACGTCGAGGTATTGCTTGATCAGCGCCTGGCCGATCATGCCGTGACCCATCGGCACGCGCGCGATCGCATGCGTGCCCGGGTAGGCCGCGATCACCTGCGATTGCAGCATCAGGTTGTACGGGTCGTTCGGCGTGTGCTCGCCATCGAGCAGAAGCCAGTCGAAGCCGGCCGCCGCGCAGATCTCCGTGTTGAGCGGGCCCATGAGGCTGACCCACAGGCCGTATTGCGTGCGCTTGTCCTTGAGCGCCTGCTTGAATGGATTGACCGGTGTCTTCATCGTCGTCCTTCTTGTCTCGATTACACGAAGCGGAATTCGAAGCGGCCGAGCGCGCCGTAGTCGGCGTCGAACACGTCGCCCTGTTTTGCCGGGATGGGCCGCGTGAAGGAACCCGCAAGCACGATCTCGCCCGCCTCGAGGCACTCGCCCCAGGGCGCGAGCTTCATCGCGAGCCACGCCACGCCGACCGCGGGATGGCCTTGCACGCCGGCGGCCAAGCCGGTCTCTTCCACGACGCCGTTCTGCCGCAGCACGGCGCCGCACCACGGCAAGTCGACCTCGCGCGGATTGACTTTGTTTCCCGCGAGGATGATGCCTGCATTGGCGGCGTTGTCGCTGATCGTGTCCTGCACGCGGCGCGGCGCTCGGGTGTGGCGGTCGAACTGCTCGATGCGCGCGTCGATGATCTCGATCGCGGGCGTCACCCACTCCGTGGCCTCGAGCACATCATCGACCGTGACCTTGCTGCCCTGGAGCTTGCGCTTGAGGATGAACGCGAGCTCGACTTCCACGCGCGGCGCGATGAAGCGCGAGGCCGGGATGTCGCCGGCGGCGAACAGCATGTCGTCGAGCAGCGTGCCGTAGTCGGGCTCGTCGATCTGGCTGGACTGCTGCATCGCTCGCGACGTCAAACCGATCTTGTGCCCGATCGGCTTGCGCCCTTCCTTGACCTTCAGGGCGACCCATGCACGCGAGACGGCGTAGCCGTCGGCAATCGTCATGCCGGGAAAGCGCTTCGAAAAATGCTCGACCTGCACGCGCGACTGCTCGCTTGCGTGCAGCTCGCGCGCGAGCGACTCGATCTGTTCGGGGGTAAAGCTCATTTGTTGAACAGCGGATGCAAGGTGCTGTGCTTGGCGTCGTAAACCTGGCCCGGGCTCTCGTCGACTTGCACCGTGATGCCGATGAGATGGCCGGCGTCGAATACCGGCGCGAAATGTTTCTTCACGACCGCCAGCAGCGTGTCGCCCGCGTTCTGCTTCAC
>DATLBJ010000121.1:0-2825 GCA_035526975.1 Ramlibacter sp. | reverse complement strand
GAGCCCGATCCCGCGCACACGTGGTTGCGCGAGCTGATCGTGAACATCGCGAAGAAGAGTTAGCGAACTGTCGGCGCAAAAAAAAACGGCGCCGGAGGCGGCGCCGTTCTTCGCTGTGCTTGCGCGACGCTCAGGTCGACTGCGCGCCGTCCGGGAATTGCGGCGCGGCGGTCACGTGGCCCTTGAAGTCGAGCCAGCGATGGTTCGCGTAGTCATAGAGCTTGCAGGCGCGCACGGTCGCCCAGTAACGCTGCCACGACAGCACGTACGTGCGCGCGAGGTTCGGCACTGCGTTTTTCAACGCGGCCTGCGCCGCGCGTAGCCGATACAGCGGCACGCCCGTGTTCACGTGGTGCGCGCCGTGCTCGAGGATGTCGTGCAGGATCTGGCCCATGCGCTTCGGCACCACGACGTTGATCGTGGTCGTGATGAAGCCCAGGCGCTTCTGCCACTCTTCGCGCTTGTCGAACCAGGCGACGTCGGGATGCGTGTGCTGCACGTAGATCACGAAGCCCATGATGCAGTTGAAAGCGAGGAACGGCAGCACGAAGCCCGCCAGCAGCGTCCACGTCACCGAGTGATGGCCGAACACGGCCCACAGCACGAGCGCCGTGACCCACGCCGCGCCCACGCTCAGCACGAGGACGTTGTCCCACCAGAAGCTCGCGCGCTGCACGCCGACGTGCTTCTTCGACGGCAGGATGAGTTTCTTCCACCACATCTCGATGAGGTAGTAGAGGCCCTGGCCAAAGCCGGAGCGATAGATGCGCTCGAGCATGCGGCGGCCCTTCGAGGCGTTCTGCCACTCTTCCGCCGACATCGGCACCCACACCTGGTCGCGACCCTTGAGGTTGGTGAACCCGTGGTGCGCGACATTGTGGCCGACGTCCCAGAGCGAGAACGGCGTGAGCGACGGCAGGAAGGCGATGCGGCCGATGATCTTGTTGAGCCAGTCGTAGCGCGTGTAGCTGCCGTGGCAGGCGTCGTGTCCGATGACGAACAACCGCGCGATCGCGATCGACGCCGGAATGACCATCAGCGACTTCGCCCACCAGGAGCTGAAGTAGCAGGCGCCGATGATGCACACCACGAGGAATGTGAAATCGATGATGAGCCGCACCACGGGGCCGACGGAGTCACGACGCAGATATTCCTGCATCGCGATGCGGACCGTCTTGCGGGCATCAGCACGGGAGGTGTCTTTGACCGGGGCTTCGGGGGCCTTTTCGGCAGAGTTGGCTGGCGTTGTCATAGAGCCGCAAGCCTATACGATTCAAGCGTTAAGACGAATAGTCTTCCGTGTCATTTTCGACCTGCGTCGCAGGTGGATATCGGGCTCCTGAGACGTTCCCCGGTGGCAACAGGGCGTCCAGTTGGGCGAGCGTTGCGGTCGACAAACGAATCGCATCGGCGCCACAGTTCTCGGCGACGTGATCGGCCCGTGTGGAGCCCGGGATGATCACCACGTGCGGCCCGCGGGACAGCACCCACGCGAGGAAGAGCTGCGCGCGGGAGCAGCCCGCCTGTGCCGCGATCGCATCCAGCGGCGCCGTCCGACGCAGGTTTTCCTCGAAATTCGGGCTCTGGAAACGCGGCATCGTCCGGCGGATGTCTCCATCGACGAGCGCGGCCGGATCTTGCAGGCCGCCGGCGAGAAACCCCCGTCCCAGCGGGCTGAACGCGACGAAGGTGCTGCCGAGCCGGCGGCACTCCTCGAGCACCGCGATCTCCGGGTTGCGCGTCCACAGCGAGTATTCGGATTGCACCGCCGCGATCGGATGCACGGCGTGCGCACGACGCAGCGTCGCGGCGCCGACTTCCGACAGGCCGATCGCGCGGATCTTGCCGGCGCGCACGAGATTGGCCATCGCGCCGACCGATTCTTCGATGGGCACGCGCTGGTCCCAGCGGTGCAGGTAATAAAGATCGATGCACTCGCTTTGCAGATTTTTCAGCGATTGTTCGCAGATCTCGCGGATGGACTCCGGCCGCCCGTCGATCACCCGCTTGCCGTCGCGGCCGAATAGCCCGCACTTGCTGACGACCATCACGTTCGACGGGCGGGATTTCAATACGTCGCCCACGAGCTTTTCGTTCGCCCCGAATCCGTACAGCGCGGCGGTGTCGAAATGAGTGACCCCGAGATCGAGCGCGGTGCGCAGCACGCGTTCGGCGACGTCACGTGGTTGCGGCGGGCCGTACGCATGCGACAGGTTCATGCAGCCGAAGCCGATGGCGGTGACGTCGGTGTGACCAAGCTTGCGAACTTCCATCAGCCCATCCTCGGGAACACGCGGCGGATGTTCCCTTCGAAAATCTTGTGCTTGTCCGCGGCACTCAACGACGACGCGTCGATGTAACGCTTGGTATCGTCGTAGTAATGGCCCGTTTCCGGGTCCACGCCGCGCACGGCACCCACCATCTCCGACGCGAACAGGATGTTGTCGATCGGGACCACCTTCAGCAGCAGGTCGATACCCGGCTGGTGATACACGCAGGTGTCGAAGAACACGTTGTTCTTCATGAGCTCCGGCAGCGGAGGACGCTTCTGATCCTGCGCGATGCCGCGGAACCGGCCCCAGTGGAACGGCACCGCACCGCCGCCGTGCGGAATGATGAACCGCAGCGTCGGGAAATCCACGAACAGATCCGACATCAGCAGCTGCATGAACGCGACGGTGTCGGCACTCAGGTAGTAAGACCCGGTGGTGTGGAATGCCGGGTTGCACGACTGGCTCACGTGGACCATCGCGGGCACGTCCAGCTCGCAGAGCTTCTCGTACACCGGGTACCACCACCGGTCGGTGAGCGGCGGCTCGGAAAAT
>DATLBJ010000120.1:0-8719 GCA_035526975.1 Ramlibacter sp. | reverse complement strand
GTCCACGTTCCGCTGTCGGTGGAAGCACAGATGGAAGCGCGCGTGCTGATGCTCGCCTCCAACAACGTGCTGTTCCCCGCCAACGGCGAGCCGTCGAGCGTGCCGTCGCAGGACGTGGTGCTGGGCCTGTACTACGCCACGCGCGAGCGGATCAACGCTCGTGGCGAAGGCATGATCTTCGCCGACATCGGTGAAGTGCTGCGCGCGCTCGACGCCAACCAGGTCGAACTCACCGCGAAGGTCGCGGTGCGCCTGACCGAGTGGACCGCCGACAAGGTCACCGGTGAACTCACCGCGTCGACCTCGATCGTCGACACGACCGTAGGCCGCGCGCTGCTGTCGGAGATCCTGCCGAAGGGCCTGCCTTTCGCGCTGATCAACAAGTCGCTGAAGAAGAAGGAAATCAGCAAGCTGATCAACGCTTCGTTCCGCAAGTGCGGCTTGAAGGAGACCGTGGTCTTCGCCGACAAGCTGCTGCAAAACGGCTTCCGCCTCGCGACCAAGGCCGGCATCTCGATCGCCATCGACGACATGCTGGTGCCGCCGCAGAAGGCCGACATCATCGGCCGCGCCGAAAAGGAAGTGAAGGAGATCGAGCAGCAGTACGTCTCGGGCCTCGTCACCGCCGGCGAGCGCTACAACAAGGTGGTGGACATCTGGGGCAAGGCCGGCGACGAAGTCTCGAAGGTCATGATGGCCCAGCTCGCCAAGGAAAAGGTGCAGGACCGCCACGACAAGACCGTGGACCAGGAGTCGTTCAACTCCATCTACATGATGGCCGACTCCGGCGCGCGCGGCTCCGCGGCGCAGATTCGCCAGCTCGCCGGCATGCGCGGACTGATGGCCAAGCCGGACGGCTCGATCATCGAGACGCCGATCACGGCCAACTTCCGCGAAGGCCTGAACGTGCTGCAGTACTTCATCTCCACCCACGGTGCCCGCAAGGGTCTCGCGGACACGGCGCTGAAGACGGCGAACTCCGGCTACCTCACGCGCCGCCTGGTGGACGTGACACAGGACCTCGTGGTCATCGAGACCGATTGCGGCACCTCGGAAGGCTCGCTCATGCGCGCCATCGTCGAAGGCGGTGAAGTGATCGAGTCGCTGCGCGACCGGATTCTCGGCCGCGTCGCTGCCGAGGACGTGCTGCATCCCGAAAGCCGCGCGGTCCTCGTGCCTGCCGGCAACATGTTCGACGAGGACGTGATCGAGGAGCTCGAGGCGACCGGCGTCGACGAAGTGAAGGTGCGCACGGCCCTGACGTGCGCCACGCGCTTCGGCCTGTGCGCCAAGTGCTACGGCCGCGACCTCGGCCGCGGCGGCATGGTCAACGTCGGCGAAGCGGTCGGCGTCATCGCCGCGCAGTCGATCGGCGAGCCCGGCACGCAGCTGACGATGCGTACGTTCCACATCGGGGGTGCGGCATCGCGCGCGGCCATCGCGTCGAGCGTGGAAGCCAAGTCCAACGGCGTGATCGGCTTCAACGCCACGATGCGCTACGTGACCAACAGCAAGAAGGAACTGGTCGTGATCGCCCGCTCCGGCGAGATCGTCATCCATGACGAACACGGCCGCGAGCGCGAGCGCCACAAGGTCCCGTACGGCGCAACGCTGACGGTCAAGGCCGACCAGCACGTGAAGGCCGGCGCGCACCTCGCGACGTGGGACCCGCTGACGCGACCCATCATCACGGAGTTCGCAGGCAAGATCCACTTCGAAGGCGTGGAAGAAGGCCTTACCGTTGCCAAGCAGGTCGATGAAGTGACCGGCCTGTCGACGCTGGTGGTGATCAAGTTCGACCCGAAGCGCAGCACCAAGGCGCTGCGTCCGCAGGTCAAGCTGATCGACACCGCGGGCAACGAAGTGAAGATCCCCGGCACCGACCACTCGGTGACGATCGGCTTCCCGGTCGGCTCGCTGATCCAGGTGCGCGACGGCCAGGACGTGAACCCCGGCGAAGTGCTGGCGCGTATCCCGATCGAAGGCCAGAAGACCCGCGACATCACGGGCGGCTTGCCGCGCGTGGCGGAGCTGTTCGAAGCGCGCTCGCCCAAGGACAAGGGCGTGCTCGCCGAGATCACCGGCACCGTGTCGTTCGGCAAGGAGACCAAGGGCAAGATCCGCCTGCAGATCACCGACCCGGAAGGCAAGGTGTGGGAAGACCTCGTGCCGAAGGAAAAGAACATCCTCGTGCACGAAGGCCAGGTGGTGAACAAGGGCGAAACCGTCGTGGACGGCCCGGCGGACCCGCAGGACATCCTGCGCCTGCTGGGCGCCGAGGAACTCGCGCGCTACATCGTCGACGAAGTGCAGGACGTCTACCGCCTGCAGGGCGTGAAGATCAACGACAAGCACATCGAGGTGATCGTTCGCCAGATGCTGCGCCGTGTCGTGGTCGAGAACCCGGGCGAAAGCGCGTACATCGCCGGCGAACAGGTCGAGCGCTCCGAGATCCTCGACACCATCGACCGGCTGCGCGGCGAAAGCAAGATCACGCCGACGTACAGCAACCTGCTGCTGGGCATCACGAAGGCGTCGCTGTCGACGGATTCGTTCATCTCCGCCGCATCGTTCCAGGAAACGACGCGCGTGCTGACCGAAGCCGCGATCATGGGCAAGCGCGATGAGCTGCGCGGCCTGAAGGAAAACGTCATCGTCGGCCGGCTGATTCCCGCGGGCACCGGCATGGCGTACCACGAGGCACGCAAGGTGAAGGACCAGATGGACGAGGCCGAGCGCCGCGCCATCGCCGATGCCGAAGCTGCGGATCTCGCGAGCGGCGGCGTCGAAGCGGCTGCGCCCGAGCAGAGCGAAGGCGCGCACACCGAGTAACGCCCGCGAGGTAGCCTAAACTGGCGCCCCGGCTTGTCATGCAGGCCGGGGCGTTTTGTTTGAAGGCGCAACGATGACGAATTCGGTGGTGGGTTGGACGATCGCGGCGGTGCTGCTGTTCTGGGCCGTCGGTGCGTACAACCGCCTGATGCGCCTGCGCGCGGAGGCGAACAGCGCCTTTGCCGCCGTCGACACGGAGCTCGCGCGCCAGGTCAGCCTCGTGCGCGAACAGCTGCCGCGGGGCGACGACCCGGCCTCCTTCTGGGAGGGGCTGCACGCTGCTTCGGCGCAGCTTGCCGCCACTCTGGCTTCTGCACGCGCGAAACCGCTCGAGCCCGAGAACATCGCCACGCTGAGTTCCGCGCAGGACGTGGTCCGCATGGCATGGGAACGCGCGGAACGCGACGATGCGCACGACCTGGCCGGGCCGCGCCTGCCCGACACGGTGCTGCTGCGGCGCGCGCAACTGCAGCTGCAGGCGCATGCGGCGACCGAGACGTTCAACAACGCAGTCGCAAGGTACAACGAGGCGATCGCGCAATTTCCGGCGGTGCTGCTGGCGTGGCTGTTCGGCTTCAAGCCGGCGCGCGCGCTGGCTCCGGTGATCGTCCCGCAGATCGCGTGAACTCCCCCATCCCGCTCTGGCGGCTGTTGCAGGCCGCCTCGCAGATCGTCGCCGAAGTGCGCGCGGGCAAATCCACGTCACAGGCGGTGCCGCGCGTGGATGCAACTTTGCGAGCCGGCGCACAGGCGCTCGCGTTCCACGCGCTGCGCGAGCTCGGGCGTGCGCAGGCCCTGCGCGCCAAGCTCGCGAGCCGCGCGCCCGCGCCGGGTGTGGATGCCCTGCTGTGCACTGCGCTCGCATTGTGCTGGCGGGAAGAGCATGCGCCGTATCCGCCATTCACGCTCGTCGACCAGGCCGTGGAAGCCGCCAAGCGCGACGATGCAATGCGCGCGCAGGCGAATTTCGTCAATGCGTGCCTGCGCCGCTTCCTGCGCGAACGCGATGCGCTGGTCGCGGCGACCGAGGGCGATGAAGTCGCACGCTGGAACCACCCCCAATGGTGGATCGCGCGCCTGCGTCGCGACTACCCCGACGCGTGGCAGCAAATCCTCGAAGCGGACAACCGCCGCGCACCGATGACATTGCGCGTGAACGCCCGCCATGGCGAACGCGATGCTTACCTCGCGCGATTGCAGGCCGAGGGCGTGACCGCAGTGCCGAGCGGCTGGCAAGGCGTGATCCTTTCGCAACCTCGCGACGTGCACCAGCTTCCCGGCTTCGATGACGGCGTCGTCTCGGTGCAAGACGCCGGCGCGCAACTCGCCGCGCCGCTGCTCCTCGAAGGCTTCGACCTTGCGAAACGCTTGCGCATCCTCGACGCCTGCGCCGCGCCTGGCGGGAAGACCGCGCATATCCTCGAACTCGCCGACGCCGAGCTGGTCGCACTGGACATCTCCCCGCAGCGGTGCGAGCGCATCCGCGAGAACCTGGCGCGCGAACATCTGGCCGCGAACGTGATCGCGGCTGATGCGTTGCAGCCGAAGACGTGGTGGGATGGGCGTCCGTTCGACGCGATCCTGCTCGACGCGCCTTGCACCGCGTCAGGCATCGTGCGCCGGCATCCGGACGTGCGGTGGCTGCGGCGCGAAACCGACGTTGCGCAGCTCGCCCAAATCCAGGCGCGGCTGCTCTCGGCACTGTGGCCTGTGCTGCGCGAGGGCGGACGGCTCGTCTATTGCACCTGCTCGGTTTTTCGCGATGAAGGCGAGCGGCAGGTCCAAACGTTTCTTGCGCACAACAAAGAGGCTGTTTTGCGGTCGGCGCCGGGTCATTTGCTGCCCCATTCCGGGGAAATGGCCCCGGGCGTTGGGGACAATCTCCTTCGTGATCACGACGGATTCTTCTACGCCGTGCTGGACAAGCTTTCGCGTGCCTGACCGCTGGCTCGCGCGCTTTGCCGCGCTCGTGCTCGTCGCGTTCACTGCGCTTGCGGCGCGGGCCGACACGGCCGAGGTCACGCAGCTGCGCTTCGACCGCAGCGAGGAGGGCCTGCTGCTCTCGGCCAACGTCAGCTTCGAGCTGCCCCCGGCCGTCGACGACGCACTGGCCAAGGGCATCCCGATGTATTTCGTCGCCGAGGCGGTGCTGCTGCGGGACCGCTGGTACTGGACCGACAAGCACGTCACCACCGCCGCGCGCCACATGCGCCTGTCGTACCAGCCGCTCACCCGGCGCTGGCGCCTGGTGATCTCGAACGCGGCGATCGGCAACTCGGGCGGCGGGCTGGGGCAGAACTTCGACACGCGCGACGAAGCGCTGGCAGCAGTGCAACGCATTTCGCACTGGAAGATCGCCGACGCATCCGACATCGATGCCGAATCGCGCTACAACGTGGACTTCAGGTTCCGCCTCGACGTTTCCCAGCTGCCGCGCCCGATCCAGATCGGCGCCGTCGGTCACTCCGACTGGAGCATCAGCGCCGTGCGCAACGTGCGGCTGGTGTTCGACAACCCGAAGTAGCCCCCATGGACATGCCGGCGCAGCACGCGCTGCTTCGCAACTCCAAGGCCGTGCGCTGGGCCGTGGGCATTGCCGCGACCATGATGGTGGCGATCGCCATCGTGCTGCTGTTCCTGCTCACGCTGGCCACCAACAACCGCGAGCTGTACGAGAAGAACTACGGACGCCTGTTCGTGCTCAACATCGTGGTCGCCGGCATCTTGTTGCTGGTGATCCTGTGGGTGGCAATCCGGCTGGTGTCGCGTGTGCGGCGCGGCAAGTTCGGCAGCCGCCTGCTGATCAAGCTCGCCGCGATCTTCGCTTTCGTCGGCTTCGGCCCCGGCTTGCTGATCTACGTCGTGTCCTACCAGTTCGTCTCGCGTTCCATCGAAAGCTGGTTCGACGTGAAAGTCGAAGGCGCACTCGACGCGGGCCTGAACCTCGGGCGCGTCACGCTCGACGCTCTCGCGAACGACCTGGCGAACAAGACGCGCAACGCGGCACAGCAACTTGCGGACACCCCAGAGACATCGGTGCCGGTCGCGATGGAGCGCGTTCGCGAGCAATTGCCCGCGAACGATTTGATCCTGTGGAGCTCGTCCGGCCAGCTCGTGGCGAGCGCCGGGGAGTCGCGCTTCCAGCTCAATCCCGAGCGGCCGACGCCGCAGCAACTGCGCAACGTGCGCGCGCAAAAGGCGTTGGCGTTCGTCGAAGGCCTGGACGAGCCCGCAGCCAACGGCACGACGACCGGGCGCATCAAGGCGCTCGCCATCGTCACGGCGGGGAGTGTCGGCGCATTCACCGAGCCCCGGATCCTGCAGGCGACGCAATCGCTGCCGCCCACGCTCGTGGCGAACGCGATCGCAGTGCAGGAGGCCTATCGCGAGTACCAGGAGCGCGCACTGGCCCGCGAAGGGTTGCGGCGCATGTACATCGGCACGCTCACCTTGAGCCTGTTCCTCGCGGTGATCGGCGCGGTGCTGCTCGCGATCATCCTGGGCAACCAGCTTGCAAGGCCCTTGCTGTTGCTCGCCGCGGGTGTGCGCGAAGTGGCTGCAGGGGACCTGAGTCCGAAACCGGCATTGCAGGGAAAAGACGAACTCGGGGGGTTGACGCGATCGTTCGCCGAAATGACGCAGCAGCTCGCTGATGCGCGCGCCGCTGTCGACAAGAGCATGGGGCAGGTGAGTTCCGCGCGCGCCAACCTGCAGACCATCCTCGACAACCTCACGGCCGGCGTGATCGTCCTCGACGAGCAGGGCAACGTCATCACCACGAACCCCGGCGCCACGCGCATCCTGCGGGTGCCGCTGGCCGCGTGGGAAGGCCAGCCGCTGCAAACCGCGCAAGGGCTCGAGGCATTCGGCGGCTGGGTGCAGGAGCGGTTCGCCGAATACATGAACGAGCGCAAACTGCATGGCCTCGATCACTGGCAGCAATCGTTCGAGCTCAACGCCAGTTCCGCCGGGTCGCCGCAGCACATCGTGACGCTGGTCGCGCGCGGCGCGGAGATGCCCGGCAAGGCGCACTTGCTCGTCTTCGACGACATTTCGGAAATCGTGTCGGCGCAGCGCGCGCAAGCGTGGGGTGAAGTCGCGCGACGTCTCGCACACGAAATCAAGAACCCGCTCACGCCGATCCAGCTCTCCGCCGAGCGCCTCGAGATGAAACTCGGCCCGCGCCTGGAAGACCAGGAGCGCGCAGTGCTCAACAAGTCCGTGCGCACGATCGTCGACCAGGTCGATGCGATGAAGCGCCTCGTCAACGAGTTTCGCGACTACGCGCGCCTGCCGGCCGCCGAGCTGAAGCCGGTCGACCTGAACGCGGTCGTGGGCGACGTGGTCGCGTTGTATGAGCGCGAAGCGGCGCAGGAAGACGCGCCGCTGGCCCATGTGCCCGTGCGCATGGAACTCGATCCCGAATCTCCGCCCGTGCTGGGCGACGGCCAGCAGCTGCGGCAAGTGATCCATAACCTGCTGCAGAACGCGCAGGACGCGACGGAGGGCTGTCCCGTGCGCGAGGTCGCCATCCGCACCGAATGGCATCCGAAGTCGCGCCGCGTGAGGCTGGTGGTGCAGGACACCGGGACGGGCTTTCCCGACCACATCCTGCAGCGTGCGTTCGAGCCGTATGTCACGACGAAGGCGAAGGGCACGGGCCTGGGCCTGGCGGTCGTCAAAAAGATTGCGGATGAGCATTCGGCCCGTGTCGACCTGAAGAATCGTGTGGAAGACGGGGCCGTCCGGGGCGCCCAAGTGTCGCTATCATTCGCAGTTGCGGCCTAACAACACACACACCCGCCGCAAGGAAAACGCAGCAGACACATGGCAAACATCTTGGTGGTCGACGACGAACTGGGCATCCGCGACCTGCTCTCGGAAATCCTCAATGACGAAGGCCACAACGTGGAGCTCGCGGAGAACGCGGCGCAGGCCCGCAATGCGCGCATGCGCGCCCGCCCGGACCTGGTGTTGCTCGACATCTGGATGCCCGACACCGACGGTGTCACGTTGCTGAAGGAGTGGTCGACCACCGGCGTGCTCACGATGCCGGTGATCATGATGAGCGGCCACGCGACGATCGAGACCGCGGTCGAAGCCACGAAGATCGGCGCGAACTCGTTCCTCGAAAAGCCGATCACGATGCAGAAGCTGCTCAAGGCCGTGGAGGCGGCGCTCACGCGCAGCAACGGCGCGGCGGCGATGCGCAAGCCCGGCATCGGCGGCATCGCGCCGCCGCCGGCGCAGGAGCTCACAGTCGAAGCCGCAATGACCGGCGGCCAGAACCTGCCGCCAGTGATGGAGATGGGCCCGCAGGCGCGCCAGTTGTTCGAGCTGGACAAGCCGCTGCGCGATGCACGCGACGAGTTCGAGAAGAGTTACTTCGAGTTCCACTTGGCCAAGGAAGGCGGCTCGATGACGCGCGTCGCCGAAAAGACGGGCCTGGAACGCACGCACCTGTATCGCAAGCTGAAGCAGCTGGGCGTCGACCTCTCGAGGGGCAAGAGGGGCGGCTGATATAATTGCGGGCTCACGGCCCGGTAGCTCAGTTGGTAGAGCAGCGGATTGAAAATCCGCGTGTCGGTGGTTCGATTCCGCCCCAGGCCACCAGATTTCATGCGCCTCGGCAGCCTATACGGCTCCCGGGGCGTATTGCTTTCTGGGCGATCGATTTGCGTGCGTGCCAATTTTCTTCGAAGATTCCCCCAGCGAATCCAACACAGGAGACTTGCGTGCGTCGCTTGCAATCCGGCTTCACGCTGATCGAACTGATGATCGTCGTGGCGATCATCGGCATCCTCGCCGCCGTCGCATTGCCGGCGTACCAGGACTACGCGAAGAAAGCGAAGGTCTCCGAACTGCTGCTGGCCGCTTCGTCGTGCCG
>DATLBJ010000119.1:0-9560 GCA_035526975.1 Ramlibacter sp. | reverse complement strand
GTCCCGCCATCGGACCGAAGAAGCGGCCGGCAACGACGGCATCGCGAAGTTCACCGAGGAGCACCCCGGTGAATTGCTCGCCGCGCTGGAACGTGCGGAGAGGCGCGCGCTGTATTGCCAGGGGCTCGTGTCGACGTTCGTGCAGTCGGCGCGCGATGCGTATCCGGGCTCGCCGCCGCAATCGGTCAGCGCCCAGGTGCTCGTCGAAGGCTTGCTCGACGAATTTCCATTCGAGGAGAACGAGCGCGCCTCGGTGACGAGCGAGGTCGCGTCGAACTTCCACCTGCCCGGCCGGCGCGACCTCCTGTACCTCGTGCTCTGCACACTGGCCAAGAACGCGTTGCAGGCGATGCGCGGCCAGCGCGAAGCGCAATTGCGCATCGTCGTCGGTGCGGAGCCGGGGGATCACGGCCGGCCGTGGATCCGGTTCGCCGACAACGGCCCGGGCATTCCGCCCGCCGTCCTCGCCAAGCTCACTCGCGAGCCGGTCACGACGAAGAGCGGCGCGGGCGGCAGCGGCATGGGATTGATGTTCTGCCAGCGCGTGATGCAGTCGGTCGGCGGCACGATCGGGGTCGAATCGGCGCCCGGCGAGGGCACCACCGTCACGCTCTACTTCCGCGCACCGGCTAATGCGATGAGTTGAGCTCGCCCGGCGCGCTGCTCGGGTGCCGGAACTCGGAGAGGTTGACGCCGAACCACCGCTTGCATGCAGCCGTCAGGGGCGTTGTCGTTTCCCACCCGAGCAGGTTCGCCACTCGCACGGTGGTGTAGCCCGGCTGCTTCAGGTAATGCTCCGCCAGTTCGCGGCGCACGCTGTCGAGAAGTTGCTCGAAAGCGTGGCCTTCGGAGCGCAGCTTCCTGTCGAACATCACCTCCGTCAGCCCGAGCTTGCGCGCCATCTCCTCGCGCGTCGGTTCGCCCAGGTGCAAATGCCGGATCATCTCTTCGGCGACGCGATAGCCGGTGATGCCACGCCCCGAACGCGCGAGCCGCGCCTCGATCACGTGGTCCTGGATTGCAAACAGCGACTCGCCGTGGCCGATGACCGGGAGGGCGAGGTCCTCTTGCGACAGCTTCATCCGGTTCTTCTGCTGGCCGAAACGCAGCGGGCAGTGGAACGCCATGCGATACGGGTGGAACGCTTCCGGCTCCGGAAAGACGAACTCCACGCCCAGCGGGCGCACCTGGTGGTGCGTGATCGTCTGGCACAGCAGCAGGATGCCGAACATCGTGAACTCGACGCGCTGGCGCGGGCTCGCGACGCCGGAGTCGTGTTCCAGCACGATCCACCGGTCGCCGCGCTCGGTGGCCATCGTGAACATCGAGCCGTCGTGGATCAACTCGAGGTACTGGGAAAGCACTTTCAGTCCCGCCGCGAGGTCGGGGCTGGACCACATCGCCTGCGCCGCGATGTTGAAGTCGATGTAGCGGCGGGCCAGCGTGCGATCGAGGCCCAGCGTGGGGTTGCCGGCGCGTTCCACCGCAAGCTGCCACAAACGGTCGAATTCGGCCAGCGTGAACCGCTCGTGCACGTGTTTCAGCCGCTCGGCGTCCACGCCCCCGTCCCGCAGCAGCGCGTCCGTGTCCACACCTTGCGAGGCAAAGAGATGCACCACGCCTCGCACCCAGGCGGACGAATGGCTTGCGGCCTCGGCCATGCCCTCATTCAAATCCATTTGAATCCCGGGTGCAAGGGCCGCAAAGCGGCGCGGCGGCGCCATTGGGACTTTGGACTGAAGTCCGCGCCGGATTACGATCCGGTCATTCGAAAACGGAGACAAGCATGCTGGGCCTGATGCAACACCAACCGCTCCTGATCTCGTCGCTGATCGACTTCGCGCAGCGGCACCACGGGGACAGCGAGATCGTTTCGCGCCGCGTCGAAGGCGACATCCACCGCTACACCTGGCGCGACGCCGCCAAGCGGGCCAAGCAGGTGGCCAATGCGCTCGATTCGTCGAACCTGCTGTTCTCCGACCGCGTGGCGACGCTCGCGTGGAACGGCTACCGCCACCTCGAGCTTTACTTCGGCGTCAGCGGTTCGGGCCGCGTGCTGCACACGATCAACCCCCGGCTGCATCCGGACCAGATCGCGTGGATCGCGAACCATGCCGAAGACCAGGTGCTGTGTTTCGACCTCACCTTCCTGCCGATCGTGCAGGCGATCCAGGCGAAGGCGCCGATGCTCAAGAAGTTCGTGGCGTTGTGCGATGCATCGCGCCTGCCCAAGGACAGCGGCATCCCGGACCTCGTCGCCTACGAGGACTGGATCGGCGGGCAGTCCATCGACTACGAGTGGCCGTCCTTCGACGAAAACTCCGCTTCGAGCATGTGCTACACGAGCGGCACCACAGGCAATCCGAAAGCCGCGCTGTACAGCCACCGTTCGACATTGCTGCATGCGTATGCCGCAGCGTTGCCCGACGTGATGAACCTCTCCGCACGGGATTCGGTCCTGCCCGTCGTCCCGATGTTTCACGTCAACGCGTGGGGCATCCCGTATTCGGCGGCCCTGACCGGCTGCAAGCTGGTGTTTCCCGGCCCGCAGCTCGATGGCAAGTCGGTCTACGAACTGCTCGAATCCGAGCGCGTGACGTTTGCGGCGGGTGTGCCCACCGTGTGGCAGATGCTGCTCGGCCACCTCAAGCAGAACGGCCTGCGCTTTTCGACCTTGAACCGCACGGTGATCGGCGGCTCTGCATGCCCGCCCGCCATGATCAACGCGTTCCGTGAAGAGTACGGCGTCGACGTGCTGCACGCCTGGGGCATGACCGAGATGAGCCCGCTGGGCACGCTGTGCACGCTGAAGAACAAGCACCTTGCATTGCCGCCCGAGGAGCAGATGAAGATCCGCGTGAAGCAGGGCCGCGGGATCTTCTTCGTGGACATGAAGATCGTCGACGCCAATGGCGAGGAACTGCCGTGGGACGGCAAGACCTCCGGCGACCTGTACGTCAAAGGCCCGTGGATCGTTCGCGAGTACTTCAAGGGCGAGGGCGGCGACCCGCTGGTGAACGGCTGGTTTCCCACCGGCGACGTCGCCACGATCGATGCCGAAGGCTTCATGCAGATCACCGACCGCAGCAAGGACGTGATCAAGTCGGGGGGCGAATGGATCAGTTCGATCGATGTCGAGAACATCGCCGTCGCCCACCCCGCGGTGGCGATGGCCGCATGCATCGGCGTGCGGCATCCGAAGTGGGACGAGCGGCCGATCGTTGCCGTGGTGAAGAAGCCCGGCGTGGACGTCACGCGCGAGGAACTCCTGCGGTTCTACGAGGGCAAGACGGCGAAGTGGCAGATCCCGGACGACGTGGTGTTCGTCGATGCAATCCCGCTCGGCGCCACCGGCAAGATGCTCAAGACAAAGTTGCGTGAGCAATTGAAGGACTACAAGCTGCCGGGCACCTGAGTTGCGTGGTGTCGCGTGCGCGATAGGAGAAGCGGGCCTTAGGTGCAATCCCTGACCGTTGCGGTGCACAAAACAAGTACCCTGCGCCCTGTCGGAATCACTTGGAGACGACCATGAAAAACTCGATCAGCCAACTCACTTTCGCCGCGCTGCTTGCATGCGCGGCAACGGCGAATGCACAGCAGGCCGCGGCGCCGAAGGAAACGGACGGCAAGACGGTGCGCATCGCGTTCATGGACCCGCTGTCGGGCCCGTTCGCGAACGTCGGGCAGAACCAATTGAAGAGCTGGCAATTCGTTGCCGAAAGGCTCTCGGGCAAGAACAACCCTGCCGGCGTGAAGTTCGAAGTTGTCGGCTTCGACAACAAGGGCTCGCCGCAGGAAAGCCTGAACACGCTGAAGGCCGCGATCGACCAGGGTTTCCGCTTCGTCACGCAGGGCAACGGCTCCGGCGCGGCACTCGCCATCTCCGACGCGGTCGAGAAGTACAACGAGCGCAATCCGGGCAAGGAACTCGTGTACTTCAATTACGCGGCCGTGGACCCCGCGCTCACCAACGAGAAGTGCAACTTCTGGCATTTCCGCCTCGACGCGGACACCACGATGAAGATGGAGGCGCTGACGTCCTTCATGAAGGACCAGCCGAAGATCAAGAAGGTCTACATCATCGGCCAGAACTACTCGCACGGCCAGCAGGTCGCGCGCTACTTCAAGGAAGACATCCAGCGCAAGCGTCCCGACATCCAGGTCGTCGGCGACGAGCTGCACCCCATCGGGCAGGTGAAGGATTTCGCGCCGTATGTCGCGAAGATCAAGGCGTCCGGCGCGGACTCCATCGTCACGGGAAACTGGGGCCAGGACCTGACCTTGCTGGTCAAGGCGCTCAACGACGCCGGGATGAAGATCCCGATGTACACGTACTACGCAGGCGTCACCGGCACGCCGACCGCCCTGGCCGCCGGCGGCGACAGCGAGGTGTACGTCGTGGCGTATGCGCACTCCATCAACAAGGGCGAGATCAACCAGATCGCGCTCGACTTCAACAAGAAGTTCGACGACGACTACTACACGTTCGCCACGTACAACGGCATCAAGCTGATGGCCGATGCGATGGCCAAGGCCAGGAGCACGGATCCCGTCAAGGTCGCCAAGGCCATGGAGGGCCTGTCGGTCAAGAGCTTCGCGGGTGACGTGACGATGCGCGCATCGGACCACCAGCTGCAGCAGACGATGTACATCACGAAGTGGCAGAAGGCCACGGGCAGCCAGTACAAGGTCGAGCACACCCAGTACACGTTCGTCCCGGTCAAGGAGATGCCGCCCTACGTGTCGAGCACGCCGACCAGCTGCCAGATGAAGCGGCCGGCCGCTTAATTTCACCACGGGCCGGATCGCGCGAGCGCCCCGGCCCTTTTTTCGCCCGTTCGATTCCTTCTAGTGGATTCCCCCGATAACGTTTGACCGCATGGAGTTCTTCACCATCTCGCTCCTGAACGGCATCAGCTACGGGCTGCTGCTGTTCATGCTGAGTTCCGGCCTCACGCTGATCTTCAGCATGATGGGCGTGCTGAATTTCGCGCATGCCAGCTTCTACATGCTGGGCGCGTTCTTCGCGTACACGGTGTCCCAGCTCGTGGGTTACTGGCCGGCGCTGATCCTCGCGCCGCTCGCCGTCGCCCTGATCGGTGCGGTGTTCGAGCGCTACTGCCTGCGCCGCGTCCACAAGTTCGGCCACGTGCCGGAGCTCCTCATCACATTCGGCCTGTCGTTCGTGATCCTCGAGATGGTGCAATTGATCTGGGGCACGAGCTCGGTCGACTACCGCGTGCCGGCGCTGCTGGATGGCCCGCTGTTCCACGTGTTCGGCACGGCGTTCCCGAAGTACCGCGCGTTCATGATGCTCGTCGCGCTGTTCATGCTGCTCGCGATCTGGCTGCTGCTCACGCGCACGCGCATCGGCCTGGTGATCCAGGCGGCGTTGACGCATCCCGAGACGGTGGAGGCGCTGGGGCACAACGTGCCGCGCGTGTTCATGCTGGTGTTCGGCGGCGGCTGTGCGCTGGCCGGCCTCGCCGGCGTGATCGGCGGCAATGCGTTCGTCACGGAGCCCGGGATGGCAGGCTCCGTCGGGCCGGTGATCTTCGTGGTGGTCGTCGTCGGCGGGATGGGCTCGCTTGCGGGCGCATTCGTCGCGTCGCTGGCCATCGGCATCATCCAGACCTTCGCAGTCGGTGTCGACACTTCGCTGGTGAGCACGATGTCGACCGTGGGCATGGACATCACCCCCGACACCTTCGGCTACGCGCTGTGGAAGCTGAAGATCAGCCAGGTCGCGCCGATCCTGCCGTTCCTGTTCCTGGTGTTGATGCTGATCTTCCGGCCCAAGGGCCTCCTGGGTACGCGGGAGGGCTGACATGAGCACCGTCCTCGACAACCCCGGCCAGGAAATCGTGCGCGATGCGACGGGCGCCGGCTACTACGAGTTCAAGCCGATCAACGTCGGCCGCTGGATCGTGTGGAGCGGCTTCGCGATCCTGCTGGCGATCGCGCCGATGATCTTCACGAGCAGCCTGTCGCACACGATGCTGTCGCAGATGGGCGTGGCAATCATCGTCTGCCTCTCGTACAACATGCTGCTCGGGCAGGGCGGCATGCTGTCGTTCGGGCATGCCGTGTACTCCGGCATGGGTTCGTTCATCGCGATCCACACGCTCAATCTCGTGGGGAAGGGGCACTGGCCGATCCCCGTGAGCCTGATCCCGATCATCGGCGGCGTGGCGGGCGCGTTCTTTGCCGTGCTGTTCGGCTACGTCACGACCAAGAAAGCCGCGACGCCGTTCGCGATGATCACGCTCGGCATCGGCGAACTGGTCTTCGCGATGTCATTGATGTTCCCCGAGTTCTTCGGTGGCGAAGGCGGCATCTCGAGCAATCGCGTTGTCGGCCCGAAACCGTTCGGCATCACCTTCGGCCCGCAGATCCAGCTCTATTACCTGATCGCGGTCTACACGTTCATCTGTACCGGCCTGATGTTCGCGTTCACGCGCACGCCGCTCGGCCGCATGCTCAACGCCGTGCGCGACAACCCCGAACGCGTGGAGTTCGTCGGCTACGACACGCGCAAGGTGCGCTACATCGCGTTCATCATCGCCGCGTTCTTCGCGGGCATCTCCGGGGGACTCGCCGCGCTCAATTTCGAGATCGTCACGTCCGAAGTCGTGAGCGGCTACCGCTCCGGCGCCTACCTGCTGTTCACTTTCCTCGGCGGTGCGACGTTCTTCTTCGGACCGATCATCGGCGGCGTCCTGATGGTGCTCGCGTTCGTGCTCCTGTCCGAAATCACCAAAGCCTGGCTTTTGTACCTCGGGCTCGTGTTCCTCTTCATGGTGATGTACGCGCCCGGCGGCATCGCGAGCCTGATCATGATGAACTTGCGCGTGGCCGCGTTCGGCCGCTTCCGCGAGCTTGCGGTGAGCTACCTCGCGCTGGGTGTCACGGCGCTGATCGTCCTGCTCGGCGCGGCAGGGATGATCGAGATGGTCTACCACCTCAAGCTCAATGCCGCACTCGGGCCGGAACTGAAGTTCCTCGGCAGCACGCTGAATGCGCACAGCGCGAACAGCTGGTTCGGCTGCGCCTTCGTGATGGTCACGGGACTGGCGATGTTCGAAGTCGCGCGCCGCCATTTCGCGCACCAATGGGGCGAGATCCAGGAATTCATAGAGAAAGAGATGAAGCGGAGGGAAGCACTGTGAGCTACGCCCTCGAACTGAAGGACCTGCGCAAGAGTTTCGGCAAGACCGAGATCATTCGCGGGTGCAACCTCGGCGTGGGCCAGGGCGAACGCATCGCGGTGATCGGGCCCAACGGCGCGGGCAAGTCGACCTTGTTCAACCTGATCTCAGGTCGCTTCGCGCCTTCGAGCGGCGAGGTGCTGTTGCACGGGCACCGCATCGACGGGCGCAAGCCGTACGAGATCAACCGCCTGGGTTTGTCGCGCAGCTTCCAGATCACCAACATCTTCCCGCGCCTGTCGGTGTTCGAGAACCTGCGCTGCGGCGTGTTGTGGAGCCTGGGCTACAAGTACACCTTTTTGAAGTTTCTCGCGGACCTCGACGACGCGAACGAACGCGCGGAAGAACTGATGCACATGATCCGCCTCGACAGGAAGCGCGACGTGCTCGCCGTGAACCTTACCTACGCGGAGCAGCGCGCCCTGGAAGTCGGCGTGACGATCGCCGGCGGCGCGAGCGTGATCCTGCTCGACGAACCGACGGCGGGCATGAGCAAGAGCGAAACCAGGCGCTTCATCGAACTCATCAAGGAAGTGACCGTCGGCAAGACATTGCTCACGGTGGAACACGACATGGGCGTCGTATTCGGGCTGGCCGACAAGATTGCGGTGGTGGTCTACGGCGAGATCATCGCGTTCGACACGCCGGAAAGAGTGCGTGCGAACGCGAGGGTGCAGGAGGCGTATCTCGGCTCGCACATCGCCGACGCGCAGGCAGGGGCGCATTGAGATGCTGAAGATCGAGAACCTGCACGCCTTCTACGGCAAGAGCCATGTGCTGCACGGCGTGCAATTCGACGTGGGCCAGGGCGAGATCGTCGCGCTGCTCGGGCGCAACGGCTCCGGCCGCTCGACGACTGCGAAGGCCATCATGGGCATGGTCGAATGCACGGGTACCGTCGATTGGAACGGGCAGCACACGCTCGGGCGCAAGCCGTACGAAATCGCGCACCTCGGCATCGGGTACGTGCCGGAAAACCGCGACATCTTCCCGAAACTCACGGTGCACCAGAACCTGATGCTCGGCCAGAAGAGCGCGAAGCAAATCGGGCGCTGGTCGTTCGACGACATGTACGAGATGTTCCCGCGCCTGAAGGAGCGCCAGCACACCGAGGCCGGCGTGCTTTCGGGCGGCGAACAGCAGATGCTCACGCTGTGCCGCACACTCATGGGGGACCCCGAGCTGATCATCATCGACGAACCGACCGAGGGCCTCGCGCCGAAGATTGTCGAGCTGGTGGGCGAGTACCTGAAGAAGCTGAAGGATCGCGGCATCTCGGTGCTGCTGATCGAGCAGAAGCTCACGATAGCGATGCACATTTCCGACCGCGCGCTGGTCATGGGCCACGGCAGCATCGTGTTCCAGGGAACGCCCGATACGCTGCGCGGCGATGCGTATATCCGCAAGGAGTGGCTCGAGGTCTGAATTCCGGCAGCCGCCGATCTTTCATGTCTTCCTTTGCGACCTTTGCGTACCTTTTGCGCCCTCTGCGTTCGGCTGTTTGAAGTGATGTCCCTGTCGTGACAAACGCTTCTTCGAAGCGCAACATCTCCCCTCTAGAATCCAAAATCGAACGACCGTACTTTTCTCTTTCCCTTTCCACTCGAGGACCCGCGTATGACCGCTGAATACAAGGTGCAGGGCGACGTCGCCGTGATCACGATGAACAACCCGCCCATCAACGGGCTGGGCTATTCGACCCGGCTGGGCATCACGGACGGCCTCGACAAGGCCAACGCCGATCCCGCCGTGAAGGCGATCGTCGTCACCGGCGCCGGCAGGGCTTTCTCCGGCGGCGCCGACATCAAGGAGTTCGGCTCGTCGAAGGCGAGCATGGAGCCCAACCTGCTGTCGGTCATCGTCGCGGTGGAAAAGTCCTCCAAGCCGGTCGTCGCCGCCGTGCACACGGTCGTGATGGGCGGCGGGCTCGAGCTCGCGCTCGGCTGTCACTACCGCATCGCTTCGCCCGGCACGCAGGTCGCGCTGCCCGAGGTGAAGCTGGGCCTCATCCCCGGCGCCGGCGGCACGCTGCGCCTGCCGCGCGTGATCGGCGTGGAGCATGCGCTGAACATGATCGTCAGCGGCGAACCGGTGCCGAGCGACCTGCTCTCGGGCATCCCGGGCCAGAAGCTGTTCGACAAGATGGCTTCGTCGCCGCAATCGCTGATGGAAGAAGCCGTGGCGTATGCGCGATCCGTCGCGGATGCGCGCCCGTTGCCGCTCGTGCGCAACCTGCCGTGCAAGCACCCGATGGGCGACGCGTATTTCCAGTTCGCGCGCAACATGGTCAAGGGCATGGCGAAGAACCTGCCCGCGCCCGCGAAGTGCGTCGACGCGGTCGAGAACGCGACC
>DATLBJ010000118.1:0-15898 GCA_035526975.1 Ramlibacter sp. | reverse complement strand
CTGTTCAGGCCCGGCTGGGTCTTGTCGTTCACCCAGCGATTTTATTCAGTCGAACAGTTCGCAGCCGGACCACGCCGGCGCGCCCGCATCCTTGCCGGACAACAGGGGGTCGATGCCGAGCTCGGCCAGCGGCCACTTGATGCCCACATGCGGGTCGTTCCAGGCCAGCGCTGCTTCGTGCTGGGGCGCGTAATAGTCCGTCGCCTTGTAGAGGAAGTCAGCCGTATCGGAGAGCGTGAGATAGCCGTGTCCGAAGCCCGGCGGGATCCACAGCTGGCGATGGTTGTCCGCGCTGAGCTCTACGCCCACCCATCGACCCAGACGCGGCGAAGAGCGGCGCAGATCCACTGCGATGTCGAACACGCGGCCCACGACTACGCGGACCAGCTTGCCTTGCGCGGCCGGGGCTTTCTGGAAGTGGATGCCGCGCAGGACGCCGCGGGCCGAACGCGAATGGTTGTCCTGCACGAAATCGACCGGCGTGCCAACGGCCTCGTCGAAGCGCGCCTTGTTCCAGCTTTCCTGGAAGAAGCCGCGCGCATCGCCGAACACTTTCGGCTCGACGACGAACACTTCGGGGAGCGCAGTGCGTTCGATGTTCACGCGTTGATCCCGCCGTTCACGAGGTTGGAAAGATACTGGCCGTAGTTGCTCTTGCCCAGCGGCTCGGCCAATGCGAGCAACTGTTCGTCGGTGATCCAGCGATTGCGCCACGCCACCTCTTCGGGGCAGGCAACCTTCAGTCCCTGCCGCTCTTCCAGCGTCTGGATGAAGTGCGACGCTTCGAGCAGGCTTTCGTGCGTGCCGGTGTCGAGCCACGCATAGCCGCGGCCCATCGTTTGCACCCGCAGCTTGCCGGCGTTGAGGTAGTGCTGGTTCACGCTGGTGATCTCGAGCTCCCCGCGCGCGGAAGGTTTCACCGACGCGGCGACATCGCAAACATCCGGGTCGTAGAAATACAGGCCCGTCACCGCCCAGTTGCTCTGCGGCTGCGGCGGCTTCTCTTCGATCGACTTCGCCTGTCCCGCCGAGTCGAATGCGACGACACCGTAGCGCTGCGGGTCCTTCACGTGATAGGCGAACACCGTGGCGCAATCCTCATCCTGGTCGGCCTGCTGGAGCAGCTTGAAGAGATCGTGCCCATAGAAGATGTTGTCGCCGAGCACGAGTGCGCTGGGCAGGCCGGCGAGGAACTTGCGCCCGATGATGAACGCTTGCGCGAGCCCGTCGGGGCTGGGTTGAACCGCGAACTGCAGGTTCATGCCCCACTTGGAGCCATCACCGAGCAGCTGTTCGAAGCGCGGCGTGTCTTGCGGCGTGCTGATCACGAGCACGTCGCGGATGCCCGCATGCATCAAGGTCGACAACGGGTAGTACACCATCGGCTTGTCGTACACGGGCAGCAACTGCTTGGAGATCGCCAGCGTCGCGGGATGCAGGCGGGTGCCCGCGCCGCCCGCGAGGATGATCCCCCTGCGCCGAATCTGCGTCATCACTTCTCCTTGGCCGCGGCGGGAAACGCCGGGGACTGCGCCAATTCTGCAACGACCGCGCGGACGCCTTCCTGCCAGGACGGCAGGTTCAAGCCGAACGTCGTGCGCAGCCGCGTCGTATCGAGACGCGAGTTCGCGGGGCGGGGTGCACGCGCGCCGTATTCCGCGGCCGGAATCGGACGGATCTTGTCGCCGCTTGCGCGCACCGCGACGCCACGCCGGGCGGCTTCGTCGATTGCAAGGCGGGCGTATTCGTTCCAGTTGGTTTCACCGCGTGCCGCCAGGTGGTAGATGCCGCAACGCGATGTCTCCGTCGCGTTGCGTAGCACTTGGCCGAGTGCGTGCGCGGTGACGTCGGCGATTGTCGCCGCGCGGGTGGGGGCGCCCCACTGGTCCGACACCACTTTCAGTTCGTCGCGCTGGGTTGCCGCGCGAACGATCGATTTCAGGAAATTGCCGCCCCAGCTGTCGAACACCCAGCAGGTGCGGAAGATGAGGTGTTTCGCATTGCGCACGACGGCGCGATCGCCGGCGAGCTTCGATTTGCCGTAGACGCCGAGCGGATCGCACGCGTCGGTTTCGACCCACGCGCGCGAGCCGTCGCCGCGATACACGTAGTCGGTGGAGTAGTGGACCAGCCAGCTGCCGCATTCCGCCGTCGCCGCGGCGAGGACATCGCACGCGTGCCCGTTGATCGCATAGGCAAGGTCGGGCTCGTCTTCCGCGCGGTCGACGGCCGTATACGCCGCGGCATTGACGACCGCGTCGGGTCGCAGCTCGCGAATCTTCGCCGCAACCGCATCGGGCTTGAGCAGGTCGCCCCCGGAATCGCGGTCCAGTGCGATGACATCGCCCACTGGCGCGAGGCTGCGGCGCAGTTGCCAGCCCACCTGTCCATTGCCGCCGAGAAGAAGCAGCTTCACTTGCGTCCTGCCGCAGGATATTGCTGTTCGATCCACTGGCGATACGAGCCGCTCGTGACGGACTCCACCCAGTCGTGGTGGTCGATGTACCACTTCACCGTATTGCGGATGCCGTCGGCAAAACGCATGGCCGGCTTCCAGTCGAGTTCGCGCGCGATCTTCGTGTCGTCGATCGCATAACGGCGGTCATGGCCGCGGCGATCGGTCACATGCCTCATGAGCTTCGCGTGCGGCTCGGAACGCGGTCGCAGTTCGTCGAGGATGCTGCACACGGTGCGGATCACGTCGAGGTTCGCCATTTCGGAGCGGCCGCCGATGTTGTACGTCTCGCCCGGTTGGCCCCTTGCGAGCACGGCCCGCAACGCGGAGCAGTGATCCGAAACGTACAACCAGTCGCGAACCTGCATCCCGTCGCCGTACACGGGAAGCGGCTCGCCGCGCAGTGCGTTGTGGATGATCAGGGGAATCAACTTTTCGGGGAATTGGCGCGGGCCGTAGTTGTTCGAGCAGTTCGTGGTGATCGTCGGCAGCTCGAACGTGTGGAACCACGCACGCACGAAATGATCGGCGGACGCCTTCGACGCGGAGTACGGACTGTTCGGCTGGTATTGATTCGTCTCCGCGAACGGCGTGTCGTCGGGGCCGAGGGAACCGAACACTTCGTCCGTGGACACGTTCACGAAACGGAAGGCCTTCGCCTGGTCGGCCGGCAGCGTCTCCACGAGCGCCTGCGACGCCCTGAGCAGGTTCAGCGTGCCTGTGACGTTCGTGTCGAGGAAGGCGGTGGGCGCGGCGATCGACCGGTCCACATGGCTTTCCGCCGCGAAGTGCACGACCGCACGCGGCTTGTGTTGCAGGAAAAGGTCCTGCATCGCATCCGCATGCCGGATGTCCGCGTGCGCGAAGTTGTAGCGCGGATGGTTCGCGAGGTCCTGCACGTTGCCGAGGTGCCCGGCATACGTCAATGCGTCGATGTTGAGGAGCGGCTCATCCCCCTGTTGCAGCCAGTCGTGCACGAAGCACGAACCGATGAAGCCGCATCCGCCCGTAACGAAAATCATGGTTCTTCCGGCAAGGCAAACCGGAACGATACCAAGAATCGGATGGGCAGCCCGCAGCGCGCCGCCGGGGCGCCCGCCTTACGAGGCGTTTGTCTCGGGGAAGTTGCGTGCCGCCGTCACGCAGTCGGCGAGGACTTTTGAATCACCCACCTGGTTGGCCAGCAACAGGACCAGCCGCGCGTTGAGCAATTGCGATTGCTCGTGCGTCAGCCCCTCGTGCGCATCGAGCAGGCGCTCGTAGAAGCCGTCCGCATCCGAAAGGTTCAAATCCGTCTTCATGCGTTCACCTCCGCGGTACCCAGGCATCGGCTTACCGCTGCGACCAGTGCAGCATCGACTGCTTCGCCCGTGGCCGCGACGTAGGCGTCGGGACGGACCAGCGCCCATGCATGGCCGAACACATGACACGCGCCTTGCAGGTGACGCTGCGGGTCGCGCACATGCTCGATCGCACGTGGCCGGTCGCGGGGGCCGACCACTTGCACCGCCACCACCGGCGCAATTCCGGCGAGCGCCTGCACGTGGCGCAGTGACGCCGCATCGATTTCGCCGTACAGCAGCAGGAGCAGGCGACCGTCGGCCCAACGCAGCAGGTCGTTGACGGTGCCGGCTGAACCATCGGCCCAATGGAAAGCAACGTTCTGCACCGGAGCGCCACCGCCGGCACAGCACACACGCGATGCGGTGTACGGGTTGGCGATCGCCATGCGGCCGGTATTCACGAATTGCCGCGCGAAGACATGTTGCCTCGCCAATCCGAGCGCGGCGTCGCGGAACAGCTTCTCCGCCCCGGGCAAAGGCCGCAGGAAACGCGCAGTGCGATTCGTGACGAGCACATTCTGCCGCGCGGCTTCGTGGCGCTCGTCCTGGTAACTCTCGAGGATCGGCGAAGCGGCACGGCCTTTCACGACCGCAGCGAGCTTCCACGCGAGGTTCTCGGCATCCGCGATCCCTGTGTTGCCGCCACGGGCACCGAACGGGCTGACGACCTTGGCCGAATCTCCCATGAAGAAAACGCGCCCATGGCGCATCCGGTCGACGCATTCGCTCTTGTACGCATACGGCCCGACCCACACGATTTCCAGTTCGCAATCGCTGCCGAACTGGCGCGAGAGGCGTTCGCGCACGACGTCTTCGCGGCTGTTCTGCTGCGGGTCCGAGTCGGGCGCCATCTGGTAGTCGATGCGCCAGACGTTGTCGCCCATGAGGTGCTGCCACACCGCGCGGTTCTCGTTGAAGGGCGCTTCGATCCACGTGTGCCGCTCCACCGGCGGGTGTTTCGAAAACCGCACGTCGGCGATGCACCAGCGGTCGTCACCTTTCTTCGCCGTCACGCTCGCGCCCACCCAGTTGCGGAACGGCGTGTGCGAACCGGTTGCGTCGATCACGTGCTCCGCTTCGATCCGGTAGTCGCCCTTCGGCGTGGAGACGGTCAGCGTCGCGAAATCCTTGTCCTGTTCGAAAGCGGCCAGGCGGCTGCTCCACCGCAGGTCGATGTGCCCGAGTTCGCGAATGCGGTCGACGAGGAAGGCCTCGATGTAGAACTGCTGGATGTTGATGAAGGGCGGCTGGCGCGAGAGGTTGTATTGGCTTTGCTGGCGCAGGTCGAAAGAATAGACCTCGTCCTTGCCGGCGAACGTGCGGCCCACGCTCCACTGGATGCCCTTGCGCGCGATGCGCTCGTAGACGCCGAGCCGCTCGAAGATTTCCAGCGAGCGCTGCGTGTAGCAGATGCCGCGCGACGACGCGCCTTTCACGCCGACGGTGTTGTCCTCGTCGAGCACGACCGCATCGACACCGAAGCGCGCCAGGCTGCACGCCATCGTGAGGCCCGTGAGCCCGCCGCCGCAGATCACGATCGGGTAGCGGCGGCGCTCGCCGGACGTGAGTTCGGGCGGCGGCACGAATTCGTATTCGGGCAGGACGTAGCCCGACCCCTGCGAGAACTCGTAGCTGTTGGTGAACGCGGTGCGGGCGTATCCGTCCGCCATGGTCAGTTCTTGGCGAATTCGGGCCGGTCGTTCTGCTGTGGTTTGACCGGCGCCGCGGATTTGCCGGCCGCACGTTCCTTGCGCCACTCTTCCTTGCGCGCATTCCATTCCGCCAGGCGCGCATGCGTCGTCTTGCTCTCCTGCAGCATCTGGAACTCGTCCGCAAGCTGCGCGGTGAGTTCGAGCCGGATGCCGTTGGGGTCGAAGAAATAGATGCTGTGGAAGATATGGTGGTCGGTGATGCCGAGCACTTCGACGCCGTTCGCTTCGAGCCGGGCCTTCATCGCTTTCAGGTCATCGATGGAGTCCACGCGGAAGGAAATGTGGTTGACCCACGCCGGCGTGTTCGGAGACGGCTCGCAAGCGACGTCGTCGCCCAAATCGAAGAAAGCGATGAACGATCCGTCCTGTAGCCGGAAGAAGAAGTGCGTATACGGGCAGTATTCGCCGGTGCTCGGCACATGGTCGCTCTGGATGATGTGGTAGAGCGGCAGCCCGAGGATGTCTTCGTAAAACCGACGCGTTTCCTCTGCATCCCGGGCGCGATATGCGTAGTGATGCAGCTGGTGGATCGGCGCGGGAGGCGGGAGGGTGGCGGCGTTCATGGCGTTTACTTATCCGTAACGCATTTACTATAGCGTAATCGCCCTTGGCGATCGACCGCCTCTCGACCTATACTATCGATACGGCTGAGTGATAGCGTAGATCAATTGGATGCATAGGCTTGCCCAATTGGCGCGAGCATCACGGCAGCGCTACGCTCAGCGCGCTTTCCCTTCAAACCACAGGAGATCACCATGGCAGCACTCAAAGGCTCCAAGACCGAAGAGAACCTGAAGGCCGCGTTCGCCGGCGAATCGCAGGCCAATCGCCGCTACCTCTATTTCGCAAACAAGGCGGACGTCGAAGGCCAGAACGATGTTGCCGCGCTGTTCCGCTCCACCGCGGAAGGCGAGACGGGCCACGCGCACGGCCACCTCGAATGGCTCGAGCAAGTGGGCGACCCCGCCACCGGCCTGCCGATCGGCCCGACGCGCGACAACCTGAAGGCGGCCGTCGCCGGTGAGACGCACGAGTACACGGACATGTACCCCGGCATGGCCAAGACCGCGCGCAGCGAAGGCTTCGACGAGATCGCCGACTGGTTCGAGACGCTCGCGAAGGCCGAGCGCTCGCACGCGAACCGCTATACGAAGGCGCTCAACGAACTGGCCGACTGAAGCGAACGACACGATGGCGCGTGAAGGCAACCTGGAGGCGCCCACGCGCCATCCCATCGACTGGAAGACTTCCACCTACTGGGACGAGTCTGCGGCGTTCAAGGAACTCGAGCGCATCTTCGACATCTGCCACGGGTGCCGCCGCTGCGTGAGCCTGTGCAACTCGTTCCCGACGCTCTTCGACCTGGTCGACGAGGGCAAGACGGGCGAGGTCGATGGCGTCGACAAGCAGGACTACTGGAAGGTGGTGGACCACTGCTACCTGTGCGACCTTTGCTACATGACGAAGTGCCCCTACGTTCCGCCGCACGAGTGGAACGTGGACTTCCCGCACACCATGCTGCGTGCGAAAGCGATCCAGTTCAAGAAGGGCGGCATCGATTTCGGCTCGAAATTCCTTTCTTCGACGGACGTGCACGGCCAGCTCGCGGGCATCCCGGTGGTGACGCAAGTGGTCAACGCGGTCAATGAAACGAAGCCGGCACGCGCGGCGATCGAGAGCACACTACACGTCGATCGCAACGCATGGCTGCCGGCGCTGGCGACGCGGCGCTTTCGCAGCGCGGCGCCGAAATCGAAGGACGTGCCCGTCAAGGACGGCGAGCGCACGCCGGGCAAGGTCGCGATCTTCTCGACCTGCTTCATCAACTACAACGAACCGGGCATCGGCCTTGACCTGGTCAAGATCCTCGACCACAACGAGATTCCGTATGTCGTCGTGCCAAAGGAAAAGTGCTGCGGCATGCCGAAGCTCGAACTGGGCGACCTCGACTCGGTCGACCAGAGCAAACGCGCCAACATGCCCGTGCTCGCGAAGTACGCGAAAGAGGGCTGGGCGATCGTGACGCCGGTGCCCAGCTGCACGCTCATGTTCAAGCAGGAGCTTCCGCTGATGTATCCCGACGAGGCCGACGTGCAGGCAGTCAAGCGCGCGATGTGGGACCCGTTCGAATATCTCGCTGCGCGCAGGCGCGATGGGCTGCTCAAGACCGAGTTCCCGAAGCCGCTCGGCAAGGTGAGCTACCACGTGCCGTGCCACCAGCGCGTGCAGAACATCGGCAAGAAGACCGAGGAAGTGCTCAAGATGATCCCGGGCACCCAGGTGCACACCAATGAGCGCTGCTCCGGCCACGCGGGTACGTATGGGGTGAAGAAGGGCACGCATGAAGTCGCCATGAAGATCGGCAAGCCGCTCTTCAAGCGCATGGCCGAGCACCCCGCCGGAGGCGCGCCGGACTACATCAGCTCCGATTGCGCGCTGGCGGGCCACCACATCGACCAGGGCTTCGACGTGAATGCGCTCGGGGCGCCGCATTTGCAGCACCCGCTGTCGCTCGTTCGCATTGCATACGGGTTGGACTGATGAAACTCACCGGCAGGATCACGCCCGACAGCCTCATGACGCTCGAGGCATACAGCAAGTGGCGCAAGGCACGGAAGGGCGACGTCATCGCGCATCGCAAGCTGCGCAGCGTCGCGCTCGGCGACCACATCAACGTGCAGTTCGAAAGCGAGCTCACGATCCGCTACCAGGTGCAGGAAATGCTGCGCATCGAGAAGATCTTCGAGGAAGAGGGAATCCAGTCGGAGATCGACACTTACGCGCCCCTCGTGCCCGGCGGCACGAACTGGAAAGCAACGATGCTCATCGAATACCCCGACGAGAACGAGCGCAGGCGCGAGCTCGGGCGCCTCATCGGCGTCGAGGACTGCATGTTCGTCGAGGTCGAAGGGCAAGAGCGCGTCTATGCCATCGCGGACGAGGATCTCGATCGCGAGAACGACGAGAAGACCTCCGCAGTGCACTTCGTGCGCTTCGAGTTCACCGCTTCCATGATCGCGGCGGTGAAGGCCGGCGCGGGCGTGAAGCTCGGGTGTGACCACACGAACTACCCGGCACATGTGCAGATCGCGCCGGAGACGCTGGCGTCGCTGGCGGGGGACTTGCGCTAACCGCCGAGGAATGCGCCGCCGTTGACGTGGAGACTCTGGCCGGTGGTGTAGCGCGCACCATCGCTGGCAAGCCACGCGACTGCGGCAGCGACTTCGTCGGGCGTCCCGCGCCGGCCCAGGACGTTGGCGTGGCTCGCGTGATGGCGGGGCGCTGCTCCGGCGCGCACGGTGTCAATCAATCCTGGTGACACGCAATTGACGGTCACCCCCTTCGGCCCGAATTCATGCGCCAGCGCGCGCGTCAGTCCCGACAGGGCTGCCTTTGCCGCGACGACATGCGCGCGCCCGCTGGCGCCAGTGCTGCCCGTCATCCCGCCGATGTTGATCACGCGGCCCGACGGGCTGCGGCACAGCCACTCGAATGCGGCTTGAGTGCAATGGAATGCGCCGTCGAGCGTGACGTCGAATGCCTCGCGCCACTTGGCGTGCGACATCTCCACGAAATCGTATTCATCGCGGATCGCCGCGTTGTTGACCAGAATGTCCAGCGCGCCGAAACGTGCAACGAGCGCACCGACCATTGCATCGACTTCGTGTCGTTTCGTCACGTCGGCGCGCACGACGAGTGCCTCGCCACCAAGTGCGGCGATTTCGTCGACGACTGCCTGTGCTTCCGCGACATTCGCGCGAACGTTCACGCCGACGCGCGCACCGTCACGCGCAAGCGCAATCGCAATCGCCCGGCCGATGTTGCGTCCCGCGCCCGTGACGAGCGCCACGCGTCCTTGCAACGGTGCGGCGTTCATCTCATCCCCTCAGTGCGGCCAGGTCGACGCGTGAAGCGCCCGGCAACGCGCGCAATGCCCGCAGTGCTTCCTGCGCGCGCGCCTGCGTCCATCCGCCATACGAACAATTCGCGGCGTACTTTGCTTCGAGGTCCGCGGGCGCGAGGGGTTCTTCGACGCCACCGCGAAAGTGATCCTGCCGTGCTTCCATCACGGCGCCGCCGCGCAATGTGACCTTCAGGTGGCCTGTGAACCGGTTGGGATAGGGATTGGCCGGATCGACGACGTAACGCACCTTTGCCGCGAGCGCGCGGACCGCGGGATCGTTCACCACTTCGTTTTCGTATTCCCCAAGGCCGGCATCGCCGCGAACCATGCCCACTGCAATTGCGTAAGGGATGCTGAATTTCGCCGCGTAGCCGTTCCGCGGCGCCTGCTTGGCCGCAAGCGGTTCCCACAATCGATGGACGATGCCCTCGGCCGTCTCGCATTCGATCGCTTCGACTTCGTCAATGCGCAACCCGTCAGCGACGAGTTTCCGCGCGCAATCGATAAAGGGATGTGCCATCGTTCCGCATGCATACGGCTTGAACGCGATGTCGGCGCAAAGCCACTCGCGTCCCGCGCCCTCGAGCATCGCCGCGAAGTCGCCGCTCTTCGTATTGGCAAAGGCGTGGAAGAAACCATGCTCGCCTTCCAGCACTGTGCGCGGGCCAATGAAACCCGCCTGCGCCATGCGGGCTGCCCGATACCCCGCCTGCGCGTTCCAGCCGGGGTGCATGCGTTTGGTCCACGCCCCTTCGGCGAGGTATTCGATGATGCCGCCCGCCATGCTGCCGGCGATACCCAGCGCATCGACCCATTGCTGTGTCGATAGCCGCAGCGCGGTTGCGACACCTGCGGCGGCGCCAAGCGCGCCGAAAACCGCGGTCGGATGAAAGCCCGCGGCGTGCACGCGCTTCGGCGCAACGAGGCACAAGCGGCACATCACTTCGCAACCGACCGCAATGCCCGCGAGAGCGTCCTCGCCCGAAAGCGCGTGCTGTTCTGCAGCCGCGAGCACCGCGGGCAGGATGACCGCGCCCGCGTGGATCGGCCCGCCTTCGAACGTGTCGTCATAGTCTTCCCCGTGCGCAGCCGTCCCGTTGACCAGTGCGGCCGTCGCCGGATTGAACGACCCTGCGTGCCCGATGAGCGTGCAAGGACCCGGTTCGTTCGTCGCGGCCACCACGGCGCGGACGTAGTCGGTATTGCGTGCAGCGACACAGATGCCCGCGAAGTCCATCAGCAGGGCATCGCCCATCGCGCGCACGTTCGTGGGGAGGGCCGGCACGGTCGCGAACCCATCCGCGAGTTGCTGCGACACCGAATGCTGCGGAAGCGTCATCGCATCAATCTCCCGAAATCCTGTTCTCGCGCGCGACCGCGGTCCAATGCGCGATCTCCTTCGCGATGTAGTCGCCGAATTGCGACGGGCTCATCGGCATCGGGTCGAGCGCTTCGCTCGACAGCCGTTCCCGGAAATCCGGCTGCGCGAGCATCCGGTTGATTTGCTCGTTGAGCGAGCGCGTGATCGAAGGCGGAAGTTTCGCCGGCCCCACGATGCCGTACCACGTGACGCCTTCGAAATTCTCGTAGCCGCATTCCTTGAACGTCGGCACGTCGGGCAGCAGCCGGTGCCGCTGCGTGCCGGTCACGGCCAGGGGCCTCACCGCGCCGCTGCGCACATGCGGCAGGCCCGCCGCAAGTCCCGGGAAGATGGCTTGCACCTGCCCGCCGACGAGATCCGTGAACGCATGGCCGATGCTGCGATAGGGCACGGACAGGCTTTCGAAGTGCGCGGCATTCTTGAACTGTTCCATCACCAGGTGATTGAGGGTTCCCTTGCCCGAAGTGCCGTAGTTGACCTTCTGCGGGTTCGCGCGTGCGTATGCAACGAATTCAGCCAGGGATTTGACGGGCACCGAAGGCCGCACGACAAGCAGGTTGGGCGTGCCGCCGATCATCGCGATCGGCGTGAAGTCGCGGATCGCGTCGTAGGGAACCTTGCGCACGGCGGGGTTGGTCGCGTGCGTCGCAACGTAGCCGATGGCCAACGTGTAGCCGTCGGGTGCGGCTCGCGCGGCCGCCTGCGTTGCGATGGACCCGCCAGCGCCCGCCTGGTTGTCGATGACGAAGCCCTGCCCGAACACCTGCGTGAGCTTGTCCGCGACGATGCGTCCGATGAGGTCGACGCCGCCCCCGGGTGCCTGCGGCGCGATGATGCGAACCGGATGGGTTGGGTAAGGCGCTTGCGCGCGTGCGGCGACACCGGCAAGTGCGAAGAGCGAAATGAGTGTCCTGCGATCGATCTTCATCGTGAGCCTGATCAACTCCGCGCGCGGCTCTGCTCGAACGCCCCCACCTTCGCATCCGCCCGGCGCAGCGCATCGACGAGCCTCGCGTCACCGGCCCAGCGCCCCCAAACGTGTTCGAGCTGGGCCAGGGCGGCGACCGGATCGGGAGCCGCGCACAGACTCTTCGCTCCGGCGGCATCGAGTGCGGGGTCGGAGTACGCGTAGGGCAGCCGGCCCGCAGCGAACCTGCGCAGGCAGCCGAGGTACAGCGCGGGCAGGATGGCGGCCGCGTCGAACGCACGCCCGTTCGCGAGTGCATCAGCGATCGTCGGAGCGATGAACGTCGCGAGCTTCGTGCAACTGTCGGCGAAGATCCGCTCGTTTGTGTCGCGCAACGCGGCATTGGCGAAGCGCTCCAGCACGCTGTCGCGATAGCGTTCCAGGTCAACGGGGCTCGGTCGCAGCGCAGGGATGGCGTCGTGGGTTGCGTAGTCGAAGGCGAACCGGCGAACCCCGTCATCGGTCGCATCCTCGTGCACGAACGAAAGGTCCGCCAACGTGCCGCCCCACGCGAGGCAGCTGTGCGCCGCATTCAGCAAACGGATCTTGGCTTCTTCGTACGGAACGACATCCGCCACCATCTCCGCGCCGGCGGCTTCCCACTTCGGCCGCCCGGCAATGAAGTCGTCCTCGATGACCCATTGCAACCAGCTTTCAGCCATGACGGCGGCGGCATCGTCGATGCCCGTTGCGTCTTTCACTCGCGCACGAACTTCGGCCGTCGGCCGCGGGGTGATGCGATCGACCATCGTGCCGGGACAGCGCGTGTTGGCCTCGATCCACGCCGCGAGCGCCGCGGAGCGAGCACGCGCAACAGCCATCAGGCCATCGTGCGTGATTCGCCCGTTGTGGCGCAGGTTGTCGCAGCAAAGCAAGGTGACGGGCCCGGCGCCGCTTTCCATCCGCGCGTGCAGCATCGAGGCGAGCAACTGGAACAACAGCGGCGGCTCCGCGCCGACGCTCGAGTAGCCCGCTTCCGTCACCGTGAACGAGATGATGCGCGTCTGCGGCTGTGCGCCCAGGCGCACGAAGGCCGCCCACGCAGCATCGAGAGGCACGACTTCGCTGATCGACTCAATGCGCTCGTACTGGCGCTCGCCGCGGGGCGAAACCGTTTCGAGCGTGAAGGCGCCGCTGGAGCGGGAGAGGGCATCGATGACTTCCGCGCCGTCCGCACGAATGTTGCCGCTGGCCAGCGTCCATTCGCGATCGCCGGCCCGGTGAAGCCGCTGGAGGAACACCGCCTGGTGCGCGCGGTGGAAGGCGCCCAGCCCGAGATGCAGGATGCGCGGCACGTCAGGCAGGCGGGAAGAGGTCCACCCGGTCCGTGATGATCGCGTCCGTGCCGAGGGCCAGCAGGCGTTGCGCCGCCCATTCGTCATTGACGGTGTAGCTCAGGCAGCGCAGGCCGGCTGCGTGCACGCGCGCGACGGTTGCGGCGTCCCAGAGTGCCTGGTTGCAGACGATGGCCACGCATCCAAGCGCCAGCGCAGCTTCGAGCCATCCGGTCGGGAACGTGTCGAGCAGAAGGCCACGCGGCAGGTGCGCTGCAGTCGCGCGCGCTCCTTCGAGCGCCTCGGGCTTGAACGACGTGAGGAAGGGCGGCACCGGCGAATCGTTCCACAGCCGCGCAGCATGTCGCGCCACGACCTCGCCGGTGGCGCGATCCGTGCCGGGAGTGGGCTTGATCTCGATGTTGAGGAAATAGTTGTTCGCCAGGCAAAAGCGCGCGAGATTTTCCAGCGTGGGCAGCGGCTCGCCTGCATAGGCTCGCGAATGCCAGCTGCCGGCGTCGAGCTTCGCGAGCTCGCCCCAGGGGTGGTCGCCACCGATACGGCTGGGCGCAGGGCCGAACACTTCGACAGCGTTGGTCGTGCGGTCCAGCGTCGCGTCGTGCATGAGGAAAGGCACGCCGTCGGCCGCCAGCTTCGCGTCGCATTCGAACATGCGATAGCCGTGCTGGGCGCCCAGGCGGAAAGCCGCCATCGTGTTTTCCGGCGCGAGCTTGCCGGCACCGCGATGCGCGACCCAACGCGGGTACGGCCACTCGTGCATCAGATGCGCTTGCCGCTGGCCGCGTCGAACCAGTGCAGGCGGTCCTCGCGTGGCCGCACGCGGATGACGGAATCGGGCGCGGGCGAAGGGCCGCCTTCTTCGACGCGCACGATGAGTTGTTCGTCGCCGAGCCGCGCGTAGATCAGGCGTTCCGCACCGAGCAATTCGACGGTCTCCACGCGCACGTCCCACCCGGTGTCGGCGACATCCATGTGTTCGGGGCGGATGCCGACGATCGCGCCGTCGCGGCGGCCGGTCGGCGCGTTCTTCAGCAGGTTCATCGGCGGCGAGCCGATGAAGCTCGCGACGAATGTCGATGCGGGGCGGTGGTACACCTCTTCCGGCGTGCCGAATTGCTCCATCACGCCGGCGTTCATCACGATCATGCGCTGTGCAAGCGTCATCGCCTCGACCTGGTCGTGCGTCACGAACAGCGACGTGATGCCCAATTCCCGGTGCAGCTTCTGGATCTCGATGCGCGTTTGCGCACGCAATTTCGCGTCGAGGTTGGACAGCGGCTCGTCGAAGAGGAAGACCTGCGGTTGCCGGACGATGGCGCGCCCCATCGCAACGCGCTGGCGCTGGCCGCCGGAGAGCTGGCGCGGCTTGCGCTCGAGCAGGTGGCCGAGCTCCAGGATGTTCGCGGCCTTGTCGACTCGCGTCCGGATCTCGGCCGCGGGCATCTTCTTGATCTTCAGGCCGTAGGCCATGTTGTCGTACACGCTCATGTGCGGGTACAGGGCGTAGTTCTGGAACACCATCGCGATGTCGCGTTCGGCCGGCTCGAGGTTGTTCACCACGCGGGAGCCGATGCAGATTTCGCCGCCGGAAATCTCTTCCAGCCCCGCGACCATCCGCAGCAGCGTCGACTTGCCGCAGCCCGAAGGGCCCACGATCACGACGAACTCGCGATCGCCGATCTCCGCGTTGACGCCGTGGATCACCTGCAGTTCGGCCTTGCCGCTGCCGTACCGCTTGACGACGTTCTTGAGCTGGATGCCTGCCATGACTTTCTGTCCGTCCTCTTTATTTCTCGGTATCCACCAGGCCCTTGACGAACCACTTCTGCATCAACACGACGACGAGCGCGGGGGGCACGAGGGCGAGGATCGCCGTGGCCATCACGAGATGCCACTCGGTGCCCGCGTCGCCGCCGACGATCATCCGCTTGATCCCGATCACCGCGGTGTACATCGACTCCTCGCTCGTGATCAGGAGCGGCCACAGGTACTGGTTCCAGCCGTAGATGAACTGGATGACGAACAGCGCTGCGATCGAGGTCGCCGACAACGGCAGCAGCACGTCGAAGAAAAACCGCATGGGACCCGCGCCGTCCATGCGCGCGGCTTCGGCCAGTTCGTCGGGCACCGTCATGAAGAACTGGCGGAAAAGGAAGGTGGCCGTGGCGGATGCGATCAACGGCAGTGTCAGGCCGACATAGGTATTGAGCATGCCGAGGTCGGAGACCACCTTGTACGTCGGGATGATGCGCACTTCGACCGGCAGCATCAGCGTGATGAAGATCATCCAGAAGAACGTCCGGCGGAAGGGAAACCGGAAATAGACGATGGCGAACGAAGCGATGATCGAGATGGCGATCTTGCCGAAGGCGATGACGAGCGCCATCACCAGGCTGTTGAACATCATCCGGCCGACGGGGGCGGAGGCGCCGCGAGTGGAACCGGCGGTCAGCACCTGCGCGTAGTTCTCCCAGAAGTGCGTGCCGGGCGTGAGGGGCATCGGCACCGAGAGGATTTCGTCGAGCGTCAGCGTCGAAGCGACGAAAGTGATGTACAGGGGAAACGCGACGATGAAGATGCCGGCGATCAGCACGGCATGCGACACGAACGTGGCGACGGGGCGGTTCTCGACCATCAGTAGTTGACCTTTTTCTCGACGAACCGGAACTGGATCACCGTCAGCGCGATCACGATGAACATGAGCACGACCGATTGGGCCGACGACCCGCCCAGGTCCGCGGCCTTCACGCCGTCCACGTACACCTTGTAGACCAGGATGTTGGTCGCTGCGGCAGGGCCCCCGAATGTCGTCGCGTCGATGACGCCGAAGGTGTCGAAGAA
>DATLBJ010000117.1:0-5895 GCA_035526975.1 Ramlibacter sp. | reverse complement strand
CATTACCACCGCAGGAAGCATCCACAGATCGCCGCGGTTGAACTGCAGGCGCAACAGCGCGTCGACGTCCCACCGCACGAGGATCGCAGCCGCACCGGTCATGCACACTGCAATGCCCGCCCATTGAACCGGCCGAAGTTGCTGCGCGAGGAAGACCCGCGACCCCACCGCGACGACCACGGGCATCATGATCAGGAGCAACAAGGCGTTCACCGCCGTCGTCGTCTGCAGAGCGATGTAGCTGCACGTATGCGGCACCGCCAATCCCGTAAGCCCGAGCGCGCTCACATACAGCCAGTGGCGCCGCAGGACAGGCCATTGCCGGCGAAACGCAGCCCATACAAACGGGGCAAGCACCGCTGCCGCGATGACCCAGCGCCAGAAATTCAAGGCCAGCGGTTCGATCTCGCCGCGCAGTGAGCGGCCGATCACGAAGTTGCCGGACCAGAACAGCGTTGCAGCGACAAGGCCCGCCCATGGCGAGGCGATCCAGCTGTGGGCGATGCGCGGCGCGGCAGCGGGTTGCAGGATTTGGGCGGACATCGAGCTTCTCCTTGAATGCAGGTGCATTCAATGTCGCCCCCCAGAGCGCCCGGCGCATGAGGCTGCGGTCCCAGCCTGGCGCTCGAATGAGCGCATTGGCGCCATTGCCGTGGGACCACAGTCCCAGGCAGGGCAGAATGCCCCGATGACCGCGCAAATACGGTTCTGTACAACTGCGGATGGTGTGCAGCTCGCCTGGTCGATCGCGGGGCGTGGGACGCCGATGGTGAAAGCGCCCAACTGGCTGAACCACCTGGAACTCGACGTGGCCAGCCCCGTATGGCGCGCGTGGATGCAGCGCACGATGGAGCGTCACACGCTCGTGCGTTACGACGGACGCGGCTGCGGTCTCTCCGACCGCGAGGTGGAAACGATCTCGCAATCCTCCCTGCAGCTGGACCTGCAGACTGTCGTCGACGCGGCGAAGCTCGATCGGTTCATTCTTTACGGGGCTTCGCAGGGCGCCGCCGTGGCCGTGGAATTCGCGGCGCGGAACCCGGGGCGCGTGAGCCACCTCGTCCTCTACGGCGGGTACCTGCGTGGCGCACGCAAGCGCGGCACCCCGCGTGCGGCGGAGGAGGCCGACGCGATGCTCAAGCTCGTGGAGCTGGGCTGGGGCCGCGAGAACTCCGCGTTCCGCCAGGTCTTCGCGACGCAGTTCATTCCGGACGGCACACTGGCGCAGCTCAAGGCGTTCGACGAATTGCAGCGACGCACGGTGACGGCCGAAACCGCGGCTCGCCTGCTCTCCGTCCTGCACGAAGTGGATGTCGCGGAGTATGCGGCGCGTGTGCAATGCCCCACGCTGGTGATGCACTCGCGAGGTGACGCACGCATCCCGTTCGAGGAAGGCCGCAAGCTGGCGGGCGCGATTCCGAATGCGGAGTTCGTACCGCTGGACAGCCAAAACCACATCCTGCTGGATCACCAGTCGGCCTGGGAGCAGTTCTTCGTCGAGCTCGAAGATTTCCTGGCGAGGCATGGCGCAGGGGCTGCGACGAAGATGCCCGCCCTGGAGGACCTGACGCCCGCCGAAAGTCGCGTGCTGGACCTGGTGGCGGCTGGCATGAACAACGACCGCATTGCGCAGCACCTGGAGATCACGCCGAAGACGGTGCGCAACCACATCACGCACATCTTCAGCAAGCTGGGCGTCGATGATCGCGCCGCGGCGATCGTGCTCGCACGTGAACAGGGTTTGGGCGTGCGAAAGCCTTGATCCGCGTTTGGCGAAGTGCTCAGGTTGGCGCCGGCATGAAGGAGTGTCAGGTCGAACAGAAGCGATTCAGGCCTACACGACAGTGGCGCACGCCGGTTAAATTTGGCGAAAGGCAGGGAGCAACGTATGCGTGAACTGAGAGGACCGATCAAGCACAGCGGCGATGTCCACATGCCTGATCTGGACGATGGCTTCGACGGCCTCGAAGCACTCATCGAAGTCAGCGCGACGCCGGCCCCACCTCCAACGGCCGCCGTCTCATCTGCGCAAAGCATTCGGCCCCAGGCACGGCCGTCATTGATGCCGCTGCTGGGTTTGCTCGCCGGGGCACTTGTCCTGATTCGGCTGATGCGCTGATGGAAACCAAGCGAGACGTCAAGGACAACTCGCTGCAGTGTGTGGACAGCGAGGAGGTCAGGATCTTCCGGCAATCGCTGCCCGCTGAAGAGGTCACGCGTGATTTCCTGCAGGAGTTGTTGCAGGAGCATCAGGCGAACGCGAATCTGCTCTCCCGCGCGCCGGCGGATAAAGGGCAAGCGTCGGCATAAATTTGATCAACATCTGTTCGAACGATCCATCATGCAACCCACCACCCCCGTCATCTCTGCCTCCATCATCCCGGTGCCGAAGATCGACATCGACGAGCCTGTCGCCGTGATCCCGATCGCCAGCGTGGCGCCGCTCGACGGCCCGCCCGACGGTGAACGCATCTACACCTTCGCCCTCGCGCCGAAGAACGACACCGACGTCATTGGCGACCTGCGCGAACGCGTGCTGGGCAAGCCGCTCACGTACGCGGCCGCGGCGTTCTCGCTCGGCTTCATCGTGGCGCGCGTGCTGCGTTGACGACCCGGCAGGATCGCGCGAGACTCGCGACGATCGCAATCCAGCGAGAAGGAGCTCCCATGAAGAATTTCTTGTTTGCCGCTGCCTTGGCGTTTGGCCTGTCCCATGCGGCTTTCGCAGCGGACACGTGCGAGGCGCAGGCCGACGCCAAGAAGCTCGCCGGCGCGGCTCGCACATCATTCACGAAGAAGTGCGAGGCCGATTCGGCATCGACATGCGCGGATCAGGCAGCCACCAAGAAGCTGGCGGGCGCGGCCAAGAACAGTTTCATGAAGAAGTGCGCGGCGGACGCGAAGGGCTGAGTGATACATTCCCGCCATCACTAGAGGAGCCCCCCATGCCCAAAGGCGAACAGCGATCGAACAAGATGCAGAAGAAGCCCAAGAAGGACAACTCGCCGCCGAAGGAAGGCGCGGGCACTTCTGACCGGCCGACGCCACCGATGACGGTGGTGATGCCCAGGGGCAAGTTGAAGAACAAATGAAAAACGGGGCCCAGGCCCCGTTTTTTCGTTCACTCGCTCATTGCTTCGGCGGCTCCGGCACCGGCTGTGACGGATCGATCTGCGCAGGCGGCTCATCGGGCGGCGCGTTCTTGCGCGCTTCCTTGTCGGCGAGCTTGTCCGCCTTCTTGCGCTTCTTCTCCAGCTCGCGCTGGCGCTTTTCGAATGAGTAGTTTGGTTTGGGCATTGGCGCGAGTATTGCAGGCTTTGCCCGGCTGTTGAATGTGAACTTGAGTGTTAGGCGCCCTGCTTGGCGTCCATGAGCATGGCCCACTCGCCCCAGGCCGCGTCGGTCTCGCGGCGCGTTGCCATCCACGAGTGGAATTCCTTGCTTTCGAGCGCATCCTTCGCGTTGCCGCGCGCTTCGGCCATGGCATGGACGGCCCGGAACCGCTCTTCCGCCAGCTCTTCAGTCGCCTGCTTGCTCTCCGCGCCTGCCTCTGCCGCCTTGATTCGTTCTTCGAGATCGCTCATGTTCGTGCCTTCCGTGTGAGCGCCGAGTATGGCGCCTGGCGCGCCTTGCCGCGGGTGCAAGGTCTTTTATGATGGCGGCGGGCGCGGCAATTCCTCAGCCCTGCGCGATATCGGCAGAAGGAGTTCGAGTGGCCAACATCAGCACGGGAATCCCGGGCCTCGACGATGTCCTCGCAGGCGGGCTGACACCGGGCCGCCTGTACCTGCTCGAGGGCACCCCCGGCACGGGCAAAACCACGCTTGCGCTCCAGTTCCTGCTGGACGGCGCGCGCCTGGGTGAATCGGTTTTGTACGTCACGTTGTCGGAGACGGTCGAAGAACTTCATGGCGTGGCGGACTCGCATGGGTGGGACATCAGCAAGCTGCACGTGCGCGAACTGCTGCCGTCACCCGAAAGCCTGCAGCCCGAGGAGCAATACACCGTCTTCCATCCTTCCGAGGTGGAGCTCGGCGAGACGACACGGCGCGTCCTCGCGGACGTAGAGGAGCTCAAGCCCACGCGCGTGGTTTTCGATTCACTGTCGGAGCTGCGCCTGCTGGCCGGCACCTCGCTGCGCTACCGGCGCCAGATCCTCGCGCTGAAGCAATTCTTCGGCGGCCGCCGCTGCACCGTGATGATGCTCGACGACATGACGTCCGCCGACCATGACCTGCAGGTGCAGAGCATCTCGCACGCGGTGCTGCGCCTGGAGCAAGTCCATTCCGACTACGGCTCGTTGCGGCGGCGGCTGCTCGTGCTGAAGTACCGCGGCCACGATTTCCGCTCGGGCTTTCACGATTACAAGATCACGAAAGGCAGCCTCATCGTCTTTCCCCGCCTGATTGCGAACGAGCATGCAGGCACCTTCGATCAGTCCCTGCTGCCCAGCGGCGTCACAACCCTCGACGAACTTCTTGGCGGCGGGATCTCGCGCGGCACGAGCACGCTGTTGGTCGGCGCGCCGGGCACCGGCAAGTCGAGCGTGGCCGTGCAGTTTGCATACGCGGCGGCACTACGAAAGGAATGCGCCGCGCTGTTCATCTTCGACGAGAACACCGCGAACCTCATAACGCGCGCCGCGGGTTTGGGGATAGACCTGCGGCCCCACATCCAATCCAACCACATTCGAATCCGCCAGGTGGATCCGGCCGAGCTGTCACCCGGCGAGCTGATTCACGCGATTCGCGAGGCGGTCGAAACGCATCGTGCGAAAGTCATCGTCATCGACAGCCTCAATGGCTACCTCAATGCGATGCCCGACGAGAAGTTCCTCGTGGTGCAATTGCACGAACTGCTGACTTACCTGGCGCAAGCGGGCGTAGCCACGATCCTGGTCGGGGCGCAGCAGGGCCTGGTCGGCCCCCACATGCAGTCGCCCGTCGACGCAAGCTACCTCGCCGATTCGGTCATCCTGCTTCGCTACTACGAAATTGCAGGCGAAGTGCGGCAGGCCATCTCGGTGATGAAGAAGCGCACGGGCCGCCATGAAAGGACGATTCGCAGTTTCAAAATGTCCGAGCTTGGGCTCGAGCTCGGGCCGCCCCTGCGCGAGTTCCACGGCGTTCTCACGGGTTTGCCGATGCCGACGAAACCGGGCAACCCTGAATCGGGCGAGTGACCTTGGCGATGGATTCTCCCGGCGAGCTTCGCGTGCTGCTTCGCGCGGCAACCGCCAAGGACAGTGACCTGATCGTGCCGATGCTCCAGCGGGAAGGCATCGAAACGAAGGCGTGCTCCACCCCGGATGACATCCTGGGTGAGATGGCGGCCGGCGCCGGCGCCTTGATCATCGCGGAAGAAGTCGTGCAGCACCCGGCGTTCGCGGGTGTCATGGCCGCCCTGCAGGCGCAGCCCGATTGGTCGGACCTCCCGGTGATCGTGCTCGCGCGAACAGGGGCCGACTCGCCGGCCATCGCAAAGCTGATGGAGGCACTGGCCGGCAGCGTCACGGTGCTCGAGCGGCCCATGCGCGTTGCGTCTTTCGTCAGTGCAGCACGTGCCGCGCTGGCCTCCCGCAAGCGGCAGTACGTGCTGCGCACAACCCTCGAGGGCCTGCGCGAGGCCGACCAGCGCAAGACCGAGTTCCTCGCCACGCTGGCCCACGAGCTTCGCAACCCGCTTGCGCCGGTGCGCACCGCGCTTGCAGTGCTGATGACGAAGGAACTCGATCCCGCGCAGTCGCGCAGGTTCTTCGAGATGATGAACCGCCAGGTGGACCACATGGCGCGCCTCATCGACGACCTGCTCGAAGTGGCACGCATCACGCGCGGAAAGATCGCGCTGCAGATCCATCCGGTGGACCTGGTCGAAGTGGTTCGCGACGCCGCGGAC
>DATLBJ010000116.1:0-15566 GCA_035526975.1 Ramlibacter sp. | reverse complement strand
CCGGTTTGGCCGCCCCAAGCAGCACCGGGCCGATGGCAATATTGCCGCCCGCCGCCGTCTTCAGCAGGTTGTACGAGATGTTCGCGGCATCGATGTTCGGGAGGACCAGCAGGTTGGCGTCGCCGGACAGCGTGCTGTGCGGCATGAGGGCGGCGCGGGCTTGCCCATCCAGGGCGATGTCGCCGTGCATCTCGCCGTCGACCTCCAGCCACGGCGCCTGCTCACGCAGCAATTCCAGGGTCTGCCGCATCTTGTGGGCGCTCGGGTGGTTGCTGCTGCCGAAATTGGAGTGACTGAGCAAGGCGACTTTCGGCTTCAGGCCGAAGCGCAGCATTTCCTCGGCGGCCAGCAGCGTGATCTCGCACAGCTGTTCGGCCGAGGGGTCGTAATTGACGTGCGTATCCACCAGGAAGACCTGCCGGTTCGGCAGCATCAGGCCGTTCATGCAGGCATAGGTGTTCACGCCGGCGCGGCGGCCGATCACCTGGTCGATGTAGCTCAGGTGCAGGTTGGTCGTGCCCCAGGTGCCGCAGATCATCCCGTCGACCTGCTCCTTGTGCAGCAGCATCGAGCCGATCAGCGTGAGGCGACGGCGCATTTCGATCTTGGCCATCTGCGCCGTGACGCCCTTGCGCTCGGTCATGCGGTGGTAGGTCTGCCAGAAGTCGCGGTAGCGCTCGTCCTGCTCGACGTTGACGATGTCGTAGTCGAGTTCTTCCTTCAGGCGCAGGCCGAACTTCTCGACGCGCTGCGCGATCACCGCGGGCCGCCCGATGAACGTGGGCCGCGCGAGGCCCTCATCGACGACGATCTGCGCGGCGCGCAGCACGCGCTCTTCCTCACCTTCGCAGAACGCGATGCGCTTTTTCTTCGCGACCTTGGCGGCGGTGAAGATCGGCTTCATCGTCGTGCCCGAGGCGTAGACGAAGCTTTGCAGCTTGTCGCGGTACGCGTCCCAGTCCTTGATCGGGCGCAGCGCCACGCCGCTTTCTTCCGCCGCCCGGGCGACGGCGGGCGCGATCTTGATCATCAGCCGCGGATCGAACGGCTTGGGGATCAGGTACTCCGGCCCGAACGCGAGCTTCTCGCCCGCATATGCGGCGGCCACCACTTCGCTTTGCTCCGCCTGCGCGAGCTCGGCGATCGCGTGCACCGCGGCGATTTCCATTTCCACCGTGATCGTCGTGGCGCCGGAATCCAGCGCACCGCGGAAGATGTAGGGGAAGCACAGGACGTTGTTGACCTGGTTCGCGTAGTCGGTGCGGCCCGTGGCCATCACGGCGTCGTCGCGCACTTCCTTCACTTCTTCCGGCGTGATCTCCGGGTTCGGGTTCGCGAGCGCGAGGATCAGCGGTCGCGCGGCCATCTTCGCCACCATGTCCTTCTTCAGCACGCCCGCAGCGGACAGCCCGAGGAAGATGTCGGCACCCTCGATGACGTCGGCCAGCGTGCGCGCGGACGTCTTCTGCGCGAACTGCACCTTGTCGGCGTCCATCAATTCCTTGCGGCCTTCGTAGACGGCACCGGCCAGGTCCGTCACCCAGATGTTCTCGCGCGGCATGCCGAGTTTGACCAGCAGGCCGAGGCACGCGAGTGCGGCGGCGCCGGCTCCGGATGTCACGAGCTTGACCTTCTTGATGTCCTTGCCGACGACCTTCAGGCCGTTGATGATCGCCGCCCCGACGCAGATGGCGGTGCCGTGCTGGTCGTCATGGAAGACCGGAATCTTCATGCGCTCGCGCAGCTTGCGCTCGACGTAGAAGCAGTCTGGCGCCTTGATGTCCTCGAGGTTGATGCCGCCGAAGGTCGGCTCGAGCGCGGCGACGATGTCGCACAGCTTGTCGAGGTCGTGCTTTTCGCTCACCTCGATGTCGAACACGTCGATGCCCGCGAACTTCTTGAACAGCACGCCCTTGCCTTCCATCACCGGCTTGGCGGCGAGCGGGCCGATGTCGCCCAGGCCCAGCACCGCGGTGCCGTTGGTGATCACGGCGACCAGGTTCCCCCGCGCGGTGTAGCGGAACGCCGCGGTCGGGTCTTTCGCGATTTCTTCGCACGGCGCCGCGACGCCCGGCGAATACGCGAGCGCGAGGTCATGCTGGTTCAGCAGCTGCTTCGTCGCGTGGATCGCCACTTTTCCGGGCGTCGGCTGCTCGTGGTATTCGAGTGCGGCTTGCCGCAATTCGCGGCGCTTGTCGTCGGCATCCATGACCGAATCGGTCGACATGAGGCTTGTCTCCTTGGGGCCTGAAATTGTAGACCCCGGTGTCGTACCAACCCTAGTGCGTGATTGTGCGTAGCATTGGGCCTGCGCAATCGGTGCGCGAGGAGTGGACACCATGGCCCTGATGGATTTCATCAAGAAACAGTTCATCGACATCATCCAGTGGACGGAGCCGGCCGACGGCATCCTGGCCTGGCGCTACCCGATGCGCGACATGGAGATCCAGTACGGCGGCTCGCTCACCGTGCGCGAATCGCAGCTGGCCGTGTTCGTCAACGAAGGCAAGATCGCCGATGTCTTCGCACCGGGCATGTACAAGCTCACCACGCAGACATTGCCGGTGCTCACGTACCTGAAGAACTGGGACAAGCTGTTCGAGTCGCCTTTCAAGAGCGACGTCTACTTCCTGTCGACGCGGATGCAGACCGACCAGCGCTGGGGCACGCCGCAGCCCATCACGATCCGCGACAAGGATTTCGGCGCCGTTCGCCTGCGCGCCTTCGGCAACTACGCGTACTCGGTGGCCGACGGCAAGACGTTCCACCAGAAGATCTCCGGCACGCGCGAGCTCTATGGCGTGGAGGATCTCGAGCCGCAATTGCGCGCGCTGTTCCTGCAGAACATCACCGATGCCATCGCCAACAGCGGCACGCCGTTCCTCGACCTAGCGCGCAGCCAGGCGGCCTTCGCCGATGCGCTGAAAACGCATCTCGCGCCGCAGTTCGAAGGGCTCGGGCTGAAGCTCGAACTCGTCACGGTGCAAAGCCTGTCGCTGCCCGAGGAACTGCAGAAGATCCTCGACCAGAAGATCGGCATGGGCATGGTGGGCGACGACATGGGCCGCTTCATGCAGTACCAGACGGGCCAGGCCATCCCCGACATGGCGAAAGCCGCGGGCCAGGGCGGCGGCGGCATCGCGGGCGACGCGATGGGCCTGGGCGCAGGCGTTGCGCTCGGGCAAGTGCTCGCGCAGAACATCGCGCAGGGCCTGCAGCCCGGCGCGCACAACGCGCAGGCGGCTGCAACGGCCGCCGCGGCGGCGGCCGCTCAAGTCAAACCCGACGATGTGATGGCGATGCTTGAAAAACTCGGCGAACTCAAGACCAAGGGCATCCTCACGCAGGAAGAGTTCGACGCGAAGAAGACCGAACTCCTCAAGAAGCTGATCTAGACGCTCGTGGCGGACACGAGCCCGCAACGCGTCTACCGGGCCGCGTGCCCGGGCTGCGGCGCGCCTGTCGAATTCCGCAGCGCCACTTCGGCATTCGCGGTCTGCAGCTATTGCAAGAGCACGGTGGTCCGCGATGGCCAGACGCTGTCGCGCATCGGCAAGATGGCCGAAGCGTTCGAGGACTACAGCCCGCTGCAGATGATGGCCACGGGCGTCGCCGCCGGCGTGCCCTTCACGGTGGTCGGCCGCTTGCAGTACCGCGGCGAAACCGGCACGTGGACCGAGTGGATCGCGATCGACGACGCGGGCACGCAGGCCGTGCTCGCCGAGGACAACGGCTCGTATGTGTTCTCGCGGCCGGTCGATTTCGGCCGGGCCGTGCCCGAGTCGGATGCGCTGCGGGTGGGCGGGACCACGGCGGCGTTGAACAAGAGCTGGAGCGTCGCGTCGAACGTCACGGCCTCGTTGATCTCGGCGCAAGGCGAGTTGCCGAAATTGCCGGCGCTCGGCACGCTGTTCCGGATGGTGGAGCTGCGCAGCTCGGATGGCGAGGTGCTCAGCATCGACTACGGCACCGTGCCACCCGGGGTGTCGCGCGGCAAGGCGGTGGTCCTCGAGAACCTGCAGATGAAGGGGCTGCGCGAGGGCAGCGCGCAGGAGCAGAAAGGCCGCCAGTTCGCGTGCCCGAATTGCGGCGCACCCGTGGAAGTGACACTCGGCACGACCAAGGCGGTCACGTGCCGTTCGTGCCGCAGCATCATCGACCTGTCGCAAGGCATCGGCGGCGAGCTGCGCCATGCCGCGCAGGACGAACGGGTCGAGCCGATCATCCCGCTGGGCACCCCCGGCAAGCTGCAAGGCATCGACTGGCAAGTGGTCGGCTACCAGCACCGCATGGGGCACGAAGCCGGCGACGATGAATCGTTCGGCTGGGAAGAGTACCTGCTGTACAACCGCAGCCGCGGCTTCGCCTTCCTCGTCGATTCGACCGACGGGTGGAGCGTGGTGCGGCCCACCACGGGTGCGCCGTCGCTTTCCCCGAACAAGCAAAGCGCCGTGTACCTCGGCGAAGGCTATCCGCTGCTGTACGCCTACGAAGCGGAAACGACTTACGTCGCCGGCGAGTTCTACTGGCCGGTCCAGCGCGGGCAGAAAACATACAACCGCGATTTCGCGAAGGGCGCGAACCTGCTGTCGATGGAGGAGACGCCGCGCGAGGTGACCTGGTCCAGCGGCAGCAAGATCGCGAGCGACACGGTTGCGGCGGCGTTCAAGCTGCAGGACAAGGGCGGCATGATGAAGCGCGGCGACGCGGGGCCCACCGCGCACGCGCCCGGCTGCGCCGGCATGGGGTGCGGCAGCGTCGTGCTGCTCTTCATCATCGTCCTGGTCATTTTGCTGGCGGTGAAGTCGTGCATCGACGACTCTTCGCAATCCGGGTATTACGGCGGTACCCCGCGGACTTCAGGGGGCTCGTACGGCGGCTATTCGGGCGGCGGCGGGCACAAGTAGCGTCCCATCATTTCAACGTGGAGAAAGCGACATGAACAACGTGCAATGGCTCAACCCGGGCGCCGTCATCGGCTCCATCCTCTACGCGCTCATCGGCGTGGGCATCTTCTGGCTGTGTTTCCTGATCATCGACAAGGCCACGCCCTACCACCTGTGGAACGAGATCGTCGAGAAGCACAACGTGGCGCTCGGCATCGTGGTCGGCGCGATGTCGCTGGGCATCTGCGTGATCGTCGCCGCCGCGATCCACTGATGAACACGCCCGGGCCGCGCCCGCTCGAAGTGGCGCTGCTCGCTTCGGTGTTCATCGTCGCGGCGTGCGGACTGGTGTACGAGCTGGCGGCGGGCGCGCTCGCGTCGTACGTGCTCGGCGATTCGGTGCTGCAGTTCTCCACCGTGATCGGCACGTACCTGTTCGCCATGGGCGTGGGCTCCTGGGCCTCGCGTTTCTTCGAGCGGCAATTGCCCGCGCATTTCCTCCGTATCGAGCTGCTGGTGGCGCTGGCCGGCGGCTTCATGCCTGCGCTGCTGTTCATCGCCAACGCCTGGCAGCCGGCCGGGTTTCGCGCGCTGCTGTACGCGTTGGTGTTCGTCGTCGGCGTGCTGGTCGGCATCGAGATCCCGCTGGTGATGCGCATCCTCAAGCGCAACGTCGCATTGCGCGAACTGGTGTCGCAGGTGCTCACGTTCGACTACCTCGGGGCGCTCGCGGTGGCTGTCGCGTTTCCGCTGGTGCTGGTGCCGCAACTCGGGCTGGTGCGCACCGGCTTGCTCTTCGGGTTGATGAATGCGCTGGTCGCGGTGTGGGCCTTGCGCCTGTTCCGCCATGAACTGCGCCGCGTTCCCGAACACGCGGTTGCCGCATTCGCCACACTCGCCGCCCTCGTCGGCGGCTTTGCGTACGCGCAGGAGATCACGACGCTGGCCGAAGACAAGTTCTACCAGGACCCGGTGGTGTTCGCGGCCACGTCGCCGTACCAACGCATCGTGGTCACGCAGGGGCACGCCGGCCACCGCTTGTTCCTCAACGGCAACCTGCAGTTCGCCGAGCGCGACGAATACCGCTACCACGAGGCGCTGGTGCATCCCGCGATGGCGGCGCATGGCGCGGCGCGCAAGGTTGCCATCCTCGGCGGGGGCGACGGCATGGCCGCCCGCGAAGTCCTGCGCTATCCGCACGTGGAAAGCATCACGCTGGTCGAGCTGGACGCGAACATGACCCGCCTGTTCGCCATGCATGAGTCGCTGGCGCGTCTCAATGGCGGCTCGCTCGCGTCGCCGAAGCTGAAGATCGTCAACACCGACGCATTCCAGTGGCTGCAGGACACGCAGGAGACGTTCGACGTCATCATCGTGGATTTCCCCGACCCGACGAATTTCTCGATCGGCAAGCTGTACACCACGTCCTTCTACGCCATGCTCGACCAGCACCTCGCCGCCAGCGGTTATGCGGTGATCCAGACGACGTCGCCGCTCGTTGCGCGCGAAAGCTTCTGGACCGTCGTCACCACGCTCGAAGCGGTGGGCCTGTCGACGGCGCCTTACCACGCCAACGTGCCGAGCTTCGGAGAGTGGGGCTACGTGATCGCGAGCCGGCGGCCGTATCACCCGCCCGCGCAATTGCCGCAGGACCTGAAGTTCCTCACGCCGCAGACGCTGCCGCTGCTGTTCGACTTCCCGCGCGACATGGCGCGCGTGCCCGCCGAGCCGAACCGCTTGTCGAACCAGCAGCTCGTGACGACCTACGAGAAGGAGTGGGGCAAGGTCTCGCCATGATCGACCGCCGCTCGTTCGTGGCCGGCGCGACGCTCGCGCTCGCGGCCTGCCGCAAGGAGCGCGTCATCGAAGGCGGCTTCAATGGCGCGAGTGTCGAGCGCGGCCACCTGCTGCGCCAGGCACTGCCCTCGGCAGCACCGGCCAACACGCGAAAGGTCGACGTCCTCATCGCCGGCGGCGGGATCGCGGGCCTTTCCGCGGCGCGCGCGTTGCGCCTCGCGGGCGTCGAGGACTTCCTGCTGCTCGATCTCGAAGACAGCGCCGGCGGCAACAGCCGCGGCGCGGCGATCGGCAAACTCGCGTGTCCCCTTGGCGCGCACTACCTGCCGGTGCCCGGTGACGACGCGGCGGAAGTGCGCGACTTCCTTGCCGAGACCGGCGTTGCGAAGAACGTCGCGGGCAAATGGAGCTATGACGAGCGGCACCTGTGCCACAGCCCGCAGGAGCGCCTGTTCATCAACGGGCAGTGGCAGGACGGCCTGCTTCCGGTGCAGGCGGTGGGCGAAGGCGCGCTCGCGCAGTACCGTCAATTCTCGAAGCTCGTGGCCGATGCGAACAGGCATGCGCGCTTTCGCTTGCCGCTGCGCGGCGCCGTGCCGGCCGCGCACCGCGCGCTCGATGCCGTCACTTTCGCCTCATGGCTGGATCGCCAGGGCCTGGACGATGCGCACCTGCGCTGGTACCTCGACTACTGCTGCCGCGACGACTACGGCGCGGGAAGCGCGATCGTCTCCGCGTGGGCCGGCCTGCACTATTTCGCGAGCCGCCATGGCTTCGCCGCGCCCGGGGACAAGAACGGCGAGCGCGACCCGCTGCTCACGTGGCCGGAAGGCAATGCATGGCTGGTCAAGCGCCTCGCCGACCCGCTGGGCGATCGCGTGCTCACCGGCCGCGTCGTCACGCGCATTGCGCCGGGCAAGCACTTCGTGCAGGTCGATGCCTACAACGTCGCGACCCAGCAGATCGAGCGCTACGAAGCGGCGCAATGCATCGCGTCGATGCCGCTGTTCGTCACTGCGCGCGTGCTGAACACGCCGTCGCGGGCGCTATCGGAAGCCGTGACGCGCATGCGCCACGCGCCGTGGGCGGTGGTCAACATCCACATCGAAGCGCCGCTGCACGACCGCCCGGGTGCGCCGCCTTCGTGGGACAACGTGATCTACGGCGCGCGCGGCCTCGGGTATGTCGACGCGGGCCACCAGAAGCTCAACCCGCTGCCGGAGCCGACCATCCTGACTTACTACCGCTCGATGGGCGACGACGCGCAAGGCCGCGCGCGATTGCTCTCGCGCGACTGGGCGACGTGGCGCGACGACGTGCTGGACGAGTTGTCGGTGCCGCATCCGGACCTCCGCGCGAAGACCTTGCGCCTCGATGTCGCGCGCTGGGGGCACGCGATGGCGATCCCCGCGCCGGGACTGCGATCGAGCACCGCACTCGCGTCGCTGCAGCGAACGCAATCCGGCCAATGGCGCCGCCTGCATTTCGCGCACAGCGACCTGTCCGGCTACTCTGTGTTCGAGGAAGCGTTCACGCACGGCTGGCGTGCGGGGAACGCGGCGCACAAGGCGCTCGCCTGAAAGCAATCAGCCGCGCATCAGCGCTTCGATCTCGTCGGCCTTGACCGGCACGCCGCGCGACAGCAGCTCGCAGCCGTCCTTCGTGACGATCGCGTCGTCTTCGATCCGGATGCCGATGTTGTGGAACTGCTCCGGCACGCCTTCGCCCGGGCGCACGTAGATGCCCGGCTCGATCGTCAGCGCCATGCCCGCCTGCAAAATGCGCGCGGGGCGGTTCTTGATGATCTCGCCGGACAGCGCATCCTTGCGTTCCTCGACCTTGCCCACTTCGGTGGGCTCCAGGTACTGGCCGCAGTCGTGCACGTCCATGCCGATCCAGTGGCCGGTGCGATGCATGTAGAACGGGAAGTAGGCGCGCTTGTCGATCACGTCGTCCAGCGTGCCGACCTTGTTCCTGTCCAGCAGGCCGACATCGAGCATGCCTTGCGCGAGCACCTTGACCGACGCGTCATGCGGATCCGTGAAGCGCGCGCCGGCCTCGCACACGTCGATCGCCGCCTGTTGCGAGGCCAGCACCAGTTCATACAGCGTGCGCTGCGGGCCGGTGAACCGGCCGTTCGCGGGGAAGGTGCGCGTGATGTCGCTGGCGTAGCCATCGAGTTCGCATCCGGCATCGATGAGCACCAGGTCCCCCGATTTCACCGGGGCCGCGTCGGCGTGATAGTGCAGGATGCACGCGTTCGCGCCCGCGGCAACGATCGACGAATAGGCGACGTACTGTGAACCGCCCATGCGGAATTCGTGCAGCAGTTCGGCGTCGAGGTGGTACTCGCGCAGCTCCTTGCCTTCGCGCAGCCACTTCGCGGACATCTTCATCGCGCGCACATGGGCACGCGCACTGATCTCACCGGCGCGGCGCATGATGGCGATTTCGTGCGCGTCCTTCACCAGGCGCATTTCGTCGAGCACGACGCACAGGTCGTTCTGCTCATCGGGGCACAGCGCGCCGTAGCGCACGCGCGCACGCACCTGCGCGAGCCAGCCGCCGACGCGCGCTTCCAGCCCCTGGTGGATCGCGAACGGGAACCACACGGCGCCCTTGTTCTCGAGCAGCTTCGGCATCGCCGCGTCGAGCTCGTCGATCGACTGCGCCGCCGTCACGCCGAGCATCGACGGAGCCGCATCCGGCCCGAGCCGATAGCCGTCCCACGTCTCGCGTTCGAGATCCTTCGGTGCGCAGAACAGCGTGGACCGGCCGTCGCCCGTGATCACCAGCCATGCATTCGGCTCGGTGAAGCCGGTCAGGTAATAGAAGTAGCTGTCGTGGCGGAACAGGAAGTCGGTGTCGCGATTGCGCGGGTACTGCAGCGCCGTCGGGATGATCGCAATGTCATCCTTGCCGAGTTTCGAGGCCACGCGCGCGCGGCGCTCTGCGTACAGGGTGAATGGGACGTCGGTCTTCATGGCGCGATTTTCTCACTGGACGGGCGTGGGCGCATTCAATGCCGACAGCCGCTCCGGGGTGCCCACATCCGCCCAGGGGCCGGTATAGATCTCGGCGGTCATCTCGCCGCGGTCGATCGCAGCGAGCATCAGCGGCAGCATCGGCGCCTTGCGGCCTTCGGGATTGCCGGCGGGAAGGCTCTCGAAGAAAGCCTTGCGGTACAGGCCGATGGTCGAATAGGTGTAGCGGGGCGAGCCTTCGCGCAGCGTGACGCCGTCGGCGCGCAGCGCGAAATCGCCTTTGAGGTTGTGTGGCGGGTTCGGCACCATGACGATGTGCGCGAGCTTGCCGCCGGCGATGAACTGCGCGTACCTGTCTTCGCTGAATTCGAAGTTCGGCACGTGCACATCGCCGCCCACCACCCAGAACGCATCGTCGAGCAGGGGCAGCGCGCGGGCGATGCCGCCGGCCGTTTCGAGCGCGCCGCCGAAGTCCTGCCCTTCGCGTGAATAGCGGATGCCCGGCCGATCGAAGCGCTGCACGATCTGGTCTTCCAGCCACGCGGTGTTGACCACGATGTCACGCCAGCCCGCCCGCTGCAGCGCGTCGACGTGGTATTGCATCAGCGGCTTGCCACGCACTTCCAGCAGGGGCTTGGGTGTGCGGTCGGTCAGCGGCCGCATGCGTTCGCCGCGTCCCGCGGCCAGGATCATCGCCTTCGCGAGCGTCATCTTTTCCTTGGCTTCCGGATTCGTTGGGGTCATGCGTCGTCGCTGCCGCGATCGAGCGAGCGTTGTTCGGTCCATTCGGGCTGGAACCGCGCGATCAGCGCATCCATCAGCCCGCGCGCTTTCGCGCTGTGGTCGCCGGTGAAGTTGCACACGTAAACATCGACGGTGACCGCGCGCTGCTCGGGCCATGTGTGGAGGCACATGTGCGATTCGGCCAGCAACACAGTCGCCGTCACGCCGCCCGCGCCTTTTTCCGACGCGGCAAAGGTGTGGAACAGGCTGTTCACTGCGTCCAGGCCCACCGCCGACACGGCCTTCAGGCACCAGTCGCCCAGCGCTTGCGCATCCGTGAGCCATGCGCCTTCGCAGTGGCACTGGTAAAGGTCGGCTGTGAGGTGCAGGCCCTGCATGGAGCCTCACTTTAGTCGAAGCAAGTGCGGCCGCCCTCTGGAGGAATGCTCAGCCGCGTGCAAAGTAAAATCAGGGGTTTCCCCCAAGCAACAACCCCCGGAGCTGCCGCCGATGGCAAAAGATACGTTGATGGCGAACGCGATCCGCGCGCTCGCCATGGATGCCGTGCAACAAGCGAATTCCGGGCATCCCGGTGCGCCGATGGGCATGGCGGAGATCGCCGTCGCCCTGTGGGGCCGCCACCTGCGGCACAACCCGCAAAACCCCGGCTGGTTCGACCGCGACCGCTTCGTGCTGTCGAACGGGCACGGCTCGATGCTGGTGTATGCGCTGTTGCACCTCACCGGCTACGACCTGCCGCTTGCGGAGCTGAAGAACTTCCGCCAGCTGCACAGCAAGACGCCCGGCCATCCGGAAGTGGGCATCACGCCCGGCGTGGAGACGACGACCGGCCCGCTCGGGCAAGGCATCACCAACGCGGTGGGCATGGCGCTTGCGGAGAAATTGCTCGCGGCCGAATTCAATCGCGACGGCCATTCGATCGTCGACCACCATACGTTCGTGTTCATGGGCGACGGCTGCCTGATGGAAGGCATCAGCCACGAAGCCTGCGCACTGGCCGGCGCGTGGAAGCTGAACAAGCTCGTCGCCGTGTACGACGACAACGGCATCTCGATCGACGGCCCGGTCGCGCCGTGGTTCGTCGATGACACACCGGTGCGCTTTCGCGCGTACGGCTGGAACGTGACCGGCCCGGTCGACGGGCATGACGTCGAAGCGATGGACCGCGCCATCGCCGATGCCAGGCGCAGTGCCGACAAACCCACGCTCATCGTCGCGAAGACGCAGATCGGCAAGGGCAGCCCGAACCGGGTGAACACCGCGAAAGCGCACGGCGAAGCCCTCGGCATCGAGGAGGTGAAGCTCACGCGCGAAGCGATGGGCTGGCCGCACGAGCCTTTCGTCGTGCCGCCCGAGGTCTACACCGAGTGGGACCAGAAGGCCCGGGGCGCGAAGGTCGAGGCCGAGTGGAACCAGCGCTTCGCAGCATACAAGGCAAAGTTCCCCGAGCCTGCCGCCGAATTCACGCGCCGCATGAAGGGCGAGCTGCCGCGCAACTTCGCGCAGGTCGCCGTCGATGCCGCCGTTGCCGCGCACTCGAAGCAGGAGACGGTCGCATCGCGCAAGGCTTCGCAGATCGCGCTCGAGGCGTTCACCGCGGCGCTCCCCGAGATGCTCGGCGGCTCGGCCGACCTCACCGGGTCGAACCTGACCAACACGAAGAGCACGCCGTCGCTGCGCATGGACCTCGCGGGCAACGTCAAGAAAAGCGACGACGGGAAGATCGGGCGGCACATCAACTACGGCGTCCGGGAATTCGGCATGGCCGCGGTGATGAACGGCATCACGCTGCACGGCGGCTACATCCCCTATGGCGGCACGTTCCTCACGTTCAGCGACTACAGCCGCAACGCGATCCGCATGGCGGCGCTGATGAAAAAGCGCGTGATCCACGTGTTCACGCACGACTCGATCGGCCTGGGCGAAGACGGCCCGACGCACCAGTCGGTGGAGCACGCATCGGCCCTGCGCCTGATCCCCAACCTCGATGTCTGGCGCCCGTGCGACACGGCCGAGACCGCGGTGGCGTGGACCGTCGCGCTGCAGAACATGAACCGCCCGACGGCGCTGCTGCTGTCGCGCCAGAACCTGCCGTATGCGCCCAGGCCGGGGCTCGAGGACATCAGCAAGGGCGCCTATGTGCTCGCGGAAGCCAGCGAAGTCGGCGTTCGCGGGAAGACGCAAGCCGTGATCATTGCGACGGGCTCGGAAGTGCAGTTGGCACTGAAGGCGCAGGAGATGCTCGGCACGCAGGGCATCGCGGTGCGCGTGGTGTCGATGCCGAGCACGACCACGTTCGACCGCCAGAGCCTGGCCTACAAGGAAAGCGTGCTGCCGCGCGGCATCGCGCGCATCGCCGTCGAAGCCGGCGTGACCGACTTCTGGTGGAAGTACGGCTGCGCTGCCGTCGTCGGCATCGACACATACGGCGAATCGGCGCCGGCGAACGTGCTGTTCCCGCTGTTCGGCTTCACGCCGGAGAATGTTGCAGAGACCGTGAAGTCGGTGTTGGCACGTTGATGTGCAGGGCCTGATGAGCTGCACCTTGCGGCAAGATCGCAGTCAGTCGAAATCGTTTTTCTACTTCGGAGCAATTTGAAATGGCACTCAAGATCGGCATCAACGGATTCGGGCGCATCGGCCGCAACGTGCTGCGCGCCGCGGTGCAGAATTTCCCCGACATCGAGATCGTCGGCATCAACGACTTGCTGGAGCCGGACTACCTCGCGTACATGCTCAAGTACGACAGCGTGCACGGCCGCTTCAAGGGCGAGGTCTCCGTCGACAACAACACGCTCATCGTCAACGGCAAGCGAATCCGCCTGACGCAGGAGCGCGATCCGGCGAATCTCAAGTGGGGCGACGTCGGCGCCGACGTGGTGATCGAATCCACGGGCCTGTTCCTCGACAAGACCACTGCGGAAAAGCACCTTGCCGCAGGCGCCAAGAAAGTCATCCTGTCGGCACCGTCCAAGGACGACACGCCGATGTTCGTGTACGGCGTGAACCACCAGAAGTACGCGGGCCAGGCGATCGTCTCCAACGCGTCGTGCACGACCAACTGCCTCGCGCCGCTGGCGAAGGTGATGAACGACAAGTGGGGCATCAAGCGGGGCCTGATGACCACGGTGCATGCCGCGACGGCAACGCAAAAGACCGTCGACGGCCCGTCGAACAAGGACTGGCGCGGCGGCCGCGGCATCCTGGAGAACATCATCCCGTCGTCGACCGGTGCGGCGAAGGCGGTGGGCGTGGTGATCCCCGAGCTGAACAAGAAGCTCACGGGCATGAGCTTTCGCATCCCGACGTCCGATGTCTCCGTGGTCGACCTCACGTGCGAGCTCGAGAAGCCCGCGACGTATGCCGAGATCTGCGCGGAAATGAAGTCGCAATCGCAGGGCGCGCTGAAAGGCGTGCTGGGCTACACCGAAGACAAGGTCGTCGCGACCGATTTCGTCGGCGATCCGCGCACGTCGATCTTCGACGCGGATGCGGGCATCGCGCTCGATGCGACCTTCGTCAAGCTCGTGTCCTGGTACGACAACGAGTGGGGCTACTCGAACAAGTGCCTCGAGATGGCGCGCGTCGTCGCGAAGTGACGCGATAGCAATGTCATCCCGGCGCAAGCCGGGATCGCTGCCGCGTGCGAACCAGGACGTCCCGCGCCGCACGACGCGCGGCGCCGCGCCTTCTCCACCGCCAACGCCCCCGGCCTTCGCCGGGGTGACACTTGCCGTAAAAGGGCCCCGGAGCCTTGCGGCACCGGGGCGGAAAGACTCCCTCGGCAGGGAGTCTGGAGAACCATCACTTCCGGCGCATCGCCCCATCCGGCGTTGCCACCTTCGCGAAATGGGCAGGCACGCGGAAGAGCTGGGCATCCGGCTCGCCCCGCGCGACGTTGCGCACGCTGAAGCTGTCCTCGCCGATCACCGGATCCACATCGCGCGTGCGCAGCGTGATCCCGAGTTCGGGCGAACTCCATACTTCATTGATGATCGTGATCGGCTTTTCGTTCCCGATCTTCCCCGCCTCGAGCGTCCAGACCGTGCGTTTTCCGTCGGCGCGGACGCCTTCGATCGTGTCACTCTGCAACAGCGTGGTGGTGCCCGGCCCCCGCGGGCCCAGCAGTCGCGGGTGCAGGGCGATCGGCGGGATCATCGCGTCGTGCATCGGCCCCGCATGCATGGCAATGCGCACTGGCTCAGGCGGAGTCGAAGGCACCGGGGGCACGGCCGGCGTGGCCGGCTCAGCCAGCGCGCCCATGCGGAACTTCTCCCGCATCTGGTCGCGAAAGTGCACGCTCCATTCCTTCATGCGCTCGATCATGTGCGGCTCCATCGCAGCCAGCGGCTGGCGCGGCAGGTCGATGCGCACCGCGAGCTTGCGGTCGGTGTCCAGCATCCACGCCTCCTTGGCCACCGGGTCGCGCAGGAACACGTTGACGCGGCCATTGCGCGCCGCGACTTCCTGGCGTGTGCGGCCCTGGCCGTCGCGGCACTGGCGCGACGACTGCTTCTGCACGATGCGGTTGCCGTCGGCGAGCTGCTGGATCGTCTCGTGCACGGCGTCGGCGCAATACGGCGCGCCTTGCACCACGCGCTCCTGTTCCATCTGCATGCCGGCGACAAACAGCATGTCGTGGCGCATCGGCCCGCCCAGCATCTGGCCGTGCATCTCGGGCCCGAGCGGTGGCGGCGGCGCGTCGGGCGGCGCCGGTTGCGCGAGCGCGCACGAGGTGGCGAGCACAGTGCTCGTGGCCAGGGAAAGGGTTTTCTTCATCATCATGGCGTGCCTCCTTGCACGATCAGCGAACGACACGCACGGCGAGCACCTCGCCCGAGCTGTGCATCAGCAGCTGCGCGGGCACCCGCTCGCCGGCACGCGCAGGGTCATAGGGCAAGCCGAGCGCGGCCAGGCGCGACTGCGGCATCTCGGCGCTGACGAGCCAGGTGCGCGCGTCCTGCGACTGCGCACGCTTCCACTCGTCGGCGCTCACCAGGCGCACGAAGCCGTCGGATTCCGCAACGGTGTTCACGATGACGTCGTCGCCGAAGCCGAGCATCGAATTCACGACCAGCACGGCCGCCAGCACGACGGCGGCCCCCGACAGCCCCGCCCAACCGAGCCACGACAGCCAGCGAAAGCGCGCGCGCAC
>DATLBJ010000115.1:0-4564 GCA_035526975.1 Ramlibacter sp. | reverse complement strand
CGGAATGCCACGGCGTGCTCTGGGAGCTTGGCGAGGCGACTCCGCCGCGCTTCCGCTGCCACACCGGCCATGCCGTCTCGATCCGTTCGCTGGACAAGGAGCAGCGCAAGACGACCGAGGATGCGATCTGGGCGGCGATCCGCGCCCTCCAGGAGCGGGAGGGCCTGCTACGCAAGCTGGCCGACTCCTCCGCGCCCGGCGAGGCCGCGGCAATCCACGCCCGCTGGAAGGAAGAAGCCGATGCGGCAGCGGGACACGCCCGCCGATTGAAGAGCATCGTGGAAGACGATCCGGCCTAGCCTGGGTCCTTCACGGATGACGCTGTCGCATCGCCGCTCTCGCCGACCAGCAGTTCGTCAACCCACTTCCCCGCTTCGAATACACGCACCCCGCACGCCACGCCATGACCTTCCCAGTGCCGCCGGCACGCCTGGCGTGCCGAGGACATCGCGGCGTCGCGCGACCCGAAGCGTTGTGGGACCTCGAGCGAGGACCTGACTTCCCACGCACTGCTTGCGTGTAGTGGCGTTACGTAGAAGTAGAAGCGCATCCGCCCTTGCCCGTGTGTGATCGAAAATGTGTCGGCGCCGGACAGTGGCGTGTCAGGAACGCCGATACGTGCCGAGGAGCCGCGCGTACTCGTCCCGTATGATCCGGTAGCAGTCGCAGGACGCGGCCTCGAGGCGGGCACGATCGCCCATCGCAACGTGCGCTCGACTCGTGCGCAGGCAACCTGCTTCCACGAGGGCGCCAATCGCCACGGTCACGCCTTCGCGCCGTACCCCGAGAAGCTGTGCGAGCACCTCGTGCGTAATGCGAAGGTCGCCATCGTCGATACGATCGAACGCGAGCAGTAGCCACCGCGACAGCTGTTGCGGCAGGAGATGGTGCCGGTTGCACACGGCGGTCTGGGCCATCTGCGTCGTGAGCGCCTGCATGTATCGCAACACGCAAACCGGGATGCCCGCGACGACCCGGCGCTCGGCGACCAGGACATCCGCACGCAACCGGAAGGCCTCACCTGGCGCAATCACGCTCGCGCCGATGGGGCTGGTCTCGCCGCTCATGAACAGCGACAGGCCCACGACGCCTTCCCGGCCGACGACGGACACGGACGTGCACTGTCCGTTGCCGATTTCGTAGTCGAGCACGGCCAGTCCCGACAGCAGGAAGTAGGCGTGCGACGGGGAGCGTCCGAGCCCCGCCAGGCGCTCGCCGCGATTGAGGCGCACCCGATCCATGCGTGCGCAAAGGCGGGTTGACTCGTCGGGAAGGAGCCCGTCCAGCAGCACGTTGCGACCTGCCGAGTGCGGCCAGCTGACGAGTCCCGGCGCAATGCTCGCCCTGGCTTCGCCTTCCTGGTCCTGCGGCAAGTCGTTCCCCTATCGCTCCATGAAGAAACACCCTGCGCCCCAAGCACTGACGATGGCGTGAGGCGGCCTTCGGCAAGTCGAGCAACTACGGTCGTTCTGTCACCTCGCAGCATGAACGCACACGGGATGCACGCATCACGCGCAACCGATCTGCATGCCTTGCATGCAGCCGTCGGTGGGAAGCCGCTCCTTCCATCCCGGGCACCGGGGGATGACGCGAGGGAGTACCACGCATCAGTGCGATGTTGGCGTTTGCTGAAGTTGTGTGCGCTGGCCGACAGTCGCGGTGAACGCTTGCGTCACGTCACTTTTCTTCGCACGACATGCAAATTTCAAGCTGGAATGGTTCGTGCGAAACAGGACAAACAACGCCTTGACGTAATCCTTTCTGCACGCAAAAAAACCTGTGCCGAATTTACGAAACGTTCCTTGTGCGATCTGTAGGTTTGGCCGCGACCCCAGTGATCGTCGATGGCATTTCTGCCGAGGGGTCACCATCGCGATCGATGACACCAGCGTTGCTGGCGTGGCGCACGGATGTGCGTCCGATCGTGGATCCATCACCACCAAGGAGAAACAACGATGGCAAACCAGAACCAGAATCAGGGTCAGGGCCAGGGTCAGGACAGCAGCAAGTCCAGGCAGGGCGAGCAGGGCTTCGCCGCCATGAGCGACGAAAAGCAGCGCGAGATCGCGCGAAAGGGCGGCGAAGCCGTCAGCGAAGACCGCGAGCACATGGCTGAAATCGGCCGCAAGGGCGGCGAAGCCAGTGCCGAGTCGCGCTCGAACGAATCCAGCCGTAGCGCCAGTTCGCGCTCGGATGACGATTCGGACAGTGGCAGCAACCGCGACGGCAACAGCGGCAGCGGCAAGAGCGGCAACAGCGGCGGCAACGGCGACAGCGGCGGCAACCGTGGCAACCAGGACGGCGGCAATCGCGGTGGCAAGAGCGGTTCCGGCTCCGGCAGCGGCGGTCGCTGAGGCGACGCACCCATCGCGTGCGTAACACGGGGCCCTTCCGGGCCCCGTTCTTTTCGTGGATGAGGCGTGTCCGACGCGCGTGCCACCCGCGAGCAAGCAGGCAGCCGATTCATGCCGATCGTCAGCAGGATCGAATTCACGATGCTTGCAAGGCAGCCACTCGCATTCAGCCTGACGGCATCAGTGCGCTTGCTTGGCGTCGATCACTCGCCCGGCTTGTCGAAGCGCACCAGCACGCTCCACTCGCCATTGGACAGCAACGCCCGCACTGCACATGGCGTGCCGGTTTCGCGGTGTATGCGCCGAGCCACCTCGTGCGCCACGATTACCGCTCGACCCCGCGTCGAGAAGCCTTGCGGTACCTCGTGCTCGACACTCACCAGCCAGTTACCCGCAGCCAGCGCAACACTCACATACCGCGTCTCGGACATCGTCTGCAAGAGGTCGCTCTCGCTCATGCGTTGGTCTGTGCTATCGGCTTGTCCCGGATCAGTGTGCATGGGCGGATGGCGTCGGTGGGAAACAGGCGCGCAGGGTGCGACTACCCGAAGCGGACTTCTTCCCTGCACCTGCCCGGCTCGACTTCCCACATGACGCCGCTGGGCTCGCCCCGGGATTCCCAATGCGAACGCGCGGCACCGGCGGCGACCTTGAGGGCCTCCTCCTGCTGCTGGTAAGTGAACACCGACCCGCCCTCTCCGAAGGTGATGCACCACCGGCTCAATTCCCTGCGGACGTAATAGTAGAAACGGCTCTGCCTTGCAGCGGCCATCCCGGTCTCCCTTTCCCCCGCTCCCGGCTGGACCGTAATCCCGCAATCCACGCGGTTCTGTGCGACAGGCCGCTTACGACCCGACTTCGGCGTGCCGGGCCAGTCCGCAAAGGCAAGCACCCCTCCATGTCGGCGGCGGGCTTGGCCGACACCCTCCGGGAGGGGCTTAACCTCGATGTTTTTTCTGGAAGCTCGCGGCGAGTCTGCGGCGAAAGCATCGGGGCTCGAGCCCCTCCCACAGCCGCCGCGCGTGGACTGCCGCGGGCGACTTTGTGCGGGACCACACCATCGCGCGCAAGCAATTCGCTGCCACGTCACTCCCGCGCCGGGACGATCACCCTCCTTTCTGCGCGAGCACGTGCACGCGCCGGCAGGTAATCGAGTCGCAGGTAGCAAATCAAACGCGCGCGTTCAGTCCATCGCGTGCCCGCTTGTCCCCACACGGAGGTGAACCATGGCCGCGCGCAAGACATCGGCAACCAGTGGCAACACGAAAGGCGTCTCGACCGACAGCGCTGCGGCCGGACCAACGCGCGAACGCAATGACCTCGCGCAGTCGAAGGCCGACGCCATCGAGGCCGCCGCCGCGGCGTTTCCGTCGAATACGTTGAAGGACAACGAGCACGGACTGGAAGCGGGACTGGACCCGTCCGAAGGCAACCGCACCGCGCTTCCTCCGGAAGCCAGCGGCAGCACGCTCAGCGAAGCCAACAGCAACGACAAGACCGGCAAACCGGCGACGCCCGGGCTCGACTTCACCGTGGGTGCGCTGGCCCAGGTACGCGTGGATGCCTCGGGTCAGCGACTCACGACCAACCAGGGCGTGCCGGTCGCCGACAACCAGAATTCGCTGAAGTCCGGCACCCGCGGGCCGGCGTTGTTGAAGGATTTCATCCTCCGCGAAAAGATCACCCACTTCGACCACGAGCGTATCCCGGAGCGGATCGTGCACGCCCGCGGGTCGGGCGCCCACGGTTTCTTCGAAGCCTACGATTCACTGACCGACATCACCCGCGCGGCCCCCTTCCAGGAAGCGGGCAAGCGCACGCCCGTCTTCGTCCGCTTCTCCACCGTCGCCGGCGAGCGTGGCTCGAAGGATACGGCCCGCGACGTGCGCGGGTTCGCGGTGAAGTTCTATACCGACGAGGGCAACTGGGACCTGGTCGGCAACAACATGCCGGTGTTCTTCATCCAGGACGCGATGAAGTTCCCTGACCTGGTGCACGCCGTGAAGCCCGAGCCGCACCACGCCATGCCGCAGGCGGCGTCGGCGCACGACACGTTCTGGGACTTCGTTTCGCTGATGCCGGAGTCGACCCACATGCTGATGTGGTTGATGTCGGACCGGGCGATCCCGCGCAGTTTCCGGACCATGCAGGGCTTCGGCGTGCATACGTTCCGCCTGGTCAACGAGGTCGGCGCCTCGGTACTGGTGAAG
>DATLBJ010000114.1:0-12670 GCA_035526975.1 Ramlibacter sp. | reverse complement strand
GGTGCGCGAGCGCTTCATGTTCATGTTCGACCGTTACCAGGAAGTGATCAACCGCCACAAGACGAGCGACCTGTCCGATTCGCAGCCGACCAAGGGCAACATTGCCGGCGGCCTGACGACCATCGAAGAGAAAGCGCTCGGCAACATCCAGAAGATCGGCAAAAAGTGCACCGTGGATGGCGTGATCGACAAGGCCGAGATGCCCACGCACCCCGGCCTGTGGTTCATGGATTCGTCCAGTGCTGCCGCCGAGATGGTGACGCTGTGTGCGGCGTCCGGCTACACGGTCCATTTCTTCCCGACCGGGCAGGGCAACGTGATCGGCAACCCGATCCTAGCGGTCATCAAGATCTGCGCGAACCCACGCACGGTGCGCCTGATGAACGAACACATCGACGTCGACACGTCGGGGTTGCTGCAGCGTGAACTCACGCTCGACGAGGCGGGCGACAAGTTGCTCGAGTGCATGTTGCGCACGGCAAACGGGCGCATGACCGCGGCCGAAGCGCTGGGCCATCGCGAGTTCGTGCTCACGCGGTTGTACGAATCGGCGTGAAGGTCCCGTTCGACGAAGCCGTCCGGCGCGCGGCGATCGCACTCGAGCAGGCGGGCGCCAGCGAAACGCAGGCAGTCAGTACCGCTGTTGCGCTGGTGCGAGCCGAGGCGCAAGGGCTCGCCTCGCACGGCCTGTCGCGCGTCGCTCAGTACGCGGGCCACTTGCGGCATGGCCGTGTCGATGGGCAGGCCGAGCCTTCGATCCTTCATGAACACGGCGCGGCCTTGCTGGTCGACGCGAAGGACGGCTTCTCGTTCCTCGCATGCGAACTGGCGATCGCGCGAGGCGCGCAGCTCGCAAAGAAGTTCGGTGTGTGCTTCGTGGCCGTGACGAACAGTCACCACGCCGGCGTTCTCGTCGATCACTTGCGGATTGCGGCGAGCGAAGGGCTCGTCGGCCTCGGCTTTGCGAACTCACCTGCGGCGATGCCGGCCGCCGGAGGCAAGCACGCGATCTTCGGCACCAACCCGGTGGCCGCGATCTTTCCGCGCAAGGATCGCGACGCGCTCATGATCGACCTCGCGCTGTCCGAAACCGCGCGAGGAAAAATCGCCATCGCTGCCAAGAAGGGTGAGACCATCCCTTTGGGGTGGGCGCTCGACAAGGACGGCCGGCCGACGACCGATGCAGAAGCTGCGCTCGAAGGATCGATGCTGCCTGTCGGCGGAACGAAGGGCGCGATGCTGGCGCTGATCGTCGAAATCCTCGTCACGGCGCTCACCGGCGCGCACATCGGCTTCGAAGCCTCCTCGTTCTTCGAAGACGAAGGCAACCGACCGCGCATCGGGCAGGCATTCATCCTCATCAATCCCGGCGCGCTTGCGGGGCGAGAGGTCTACGACGAGCGCATCGAGACGCTGATCTCGCAGATGCTGCTCGATGAGGGCGTGCGGCTTGCGGGCGAGCGGCGTCTTGCGCTCGAGCGCCAGGCGCGCAAAGAGGGGATCGAGCTTCCTCCCGGCCTGTGACAAGCCTACCCGCGCAACGCCCCGCAGACCTCGCATGCCGCATTGCGGGGCACCCGCACTTCGTTCCACGCCATGCGTTGCGCATCGAGCATCTGCAATCGTCCCGCGAGTGACTCGCCAGTCTGCGCGAGCACCTTCAGCGCTTCGGCGGCCTGCATCGCACCGATGATCCCGACGAGCGGTGCGAACACTCCCATCGTCGCGCAGCGCGTTTCCTCGAACTCGTCGCCGGGCGGGAAGACACACGCATAGCACGGCGACTTCGCATCGCGCGTGTCGAACACGGAGACTTGCCCGTCCATGCGGATTGCGGCGCCGGAGACCAGCGGCTTGCGGTGTTTCACGCACGCGGCGTTTATCGCGTGGCGCGTTGCGAAGTTGTCGCTGCAGTCGATGACCACGTCGGCCTTCGGCACGAGCTCGTCGAGCAGCTGCGCATCGGCGCGCGCGACGACCGGCTTCACGAACACTTCCGGGTTGATGGCCTCGATGCCTTCGCGCGCCGAGTTTGCCTTCGGCTGCCCGACCCGCGCCATGGTGTGTGCGATCTGGCGCTGCAGGTTGGTCAGGTCGACGCTGTCGTGGTCGACGATCGTGATATGGCCCACGCCCGCAGTGCCGAGGAACAGCACCACCGGCGAACCGAGGCCGCCTGCGCCAATCACCAGCGCGTTCGCCGCGAGGATGCGCTCTTGGCCTTCCACACCGATCTCCTCCAGCAGGATGTGGCGCGAGTAGCGGAGCAGTTGCTCGTCGGTCATGCAACGGATTGTCGGGGAAATGAAAAAGCCGCCTTGCGGCGGCTCTCTGGATCCCGGCCTGCGCCGGGATGACGTGCTTCGCGCGCCGTGCGCGCGTACACGTCAGTTGTCCTTCTTCTCGGTCTTGTTCTCGACGACCTGCGTCTTGCTCACCAGGACCGGGCGGCCCTTGAGCTGGTTGACCGCCTGGGCCAGCTGGAAGTCCTTGTCGGTGCCGTACTCGGGCGCGCGCGGTGCGGACGCGCCCTTCTTGGCTTCCTCTTCGGCCTTCTTGCGTGCGTCTTCACGCATCTTCTCGACGGCGGGGTCCTTGGTCTCGGGACCCTGGCCGCTGGTCAGGTGCTTTTCGAGATCCGCTTCGCGCGTGCGCAGCAGCGAGAACACATTGCCTTCCGCCGTTTCATCGACCATCACGTCGGGCACGATGCCCTTGGCCTGGATCGAGCGGCCGCTCGGCGTGTAGTAGCGCGCCGTCGTCAGTTTGAGGCCGGTGTCGGGGCCGAGCGGGCGCACCGTCTGCACCGAGCCCTTGCCGAAGGTCTGGCTGCCGATGACGGTGGCGCGGTGGTGATCCTGCAGCGCGCCGGCGACAATCTCGCTCGCGGACGCGGAGCCTTCGTTCACCAGCACGACCAGCGGCACGTTCTTGAGCTGCGCGGGCAGCCTGCGCAGCGGGTCGGCCCCGGCGCGGCGCTGGTAGTACTCGGGCGAAGCCTTGTACGTGAACTTGGATTCGGCGAGCTGGCCGTTGGTCGAGACGACCGTGACGTTCTCGGGCAGGAAAGCCGCGGAGATCGCGACGGCGGCGTCGAGCAGGCCGCCCGGGTCATTGCGCAGGTCGAGCACCATGCCCTTCATGTTGGGCTCCTGGCGGTACATCTCTTCGAGCTTCTTGACGAAGTCGTCGACGGTGCGTTCCTGGAACTGCGACACGCGGATCCAGCCGTAGCCCGGCTCGACCACCTTGCCCTTGACGGACTGCGTGCGGATCTCCTCGCGCGTGACGGTGACGGGGAAGCTGCGGTTCTCGTCCTTGCGGAAGATCGTGAGCATCACTTTCGTGTTCGGCTCACCGCGCATCTTCTTCACCGCTTCGTTCAGGGTCAGGCCCTTGACGGCGGTGTCGTCGATCTTCGTGATCAGGTCGTTGGGCTTGAGGCCGGCGCGGAAAGCCGGCGAGCCTTCGATCGGGGACACGACCTTCACCAGGCCGTCTTCCTGCGAAATCTCGATGCCCACGCCGACGAAGCGGCCCGACGTGCCTTCCTTGAATTCCTTGAACGACTTCTTGTCGAAGTATTGCGAGTGCGGGTCCAGGCTCGACACCATGCCGGCGATCGCGTCCTGGATCAGCTTGTGCTCGTCCACCGACTCGACATAGTCGGTCTTGACCATGCCGAAGACGGCCGCGAGCTGCTGCAATTCCTCGAGCGGAAGGGGGGCGAGCGTCCCTCGAGCCACTGTCTGCAACGACACTGTCGTGAGCGCGCCGGCAACTGCGCCTACGGTAATCCAGCCGGCAATCCTGAGTTTGTGGCTCATTGAAAAAGAGGGTCCTTGAAGGTCCAGGGGTGTGGCCTCGAAAATATACACCTGCGAAACCGATATGACGCAAAGGTAACGCTGGGGTTCCCGCGGTGTTGGGGTATTGCCGTGTAAAAAGTCCCGCCAAGGGCGGTTTAACCGGCTTTGCCCTGGCTTGCGACCGCAGCCGCCGCCTTCGCAGCCGCCTCCGCGTCCCCGAGGTAGGAGTGCCGAATGGGCTTCAGTTGCGCATCCAGCTCGTACACGAGCGGAATGCCGTTCGGGATATTCAGGCCGACGATCTCCGAGTCGGAGACATCATCGAGGTACTTCACCAGCGCGCGAATCGAGTTGCCATGCGCCGCGACGAGGACACGCCGCCCGCCCTTGATCGCAGGGGCCATCGAGTCGTTCCAGAAGGGGAGCACGCGGGCCACGGTGTCCTTCAGGCACTCGGTCCGCGGGAACAGCGCATCGGGCACGTTCCTGTATCGCAGGTCGCTGCGTTCCCAGCGCGGGTCGGACTCTTCCAGCACGGGAGGCGGGACGTCGTAGCTGCGGCGCCAGACCAGCACCTGTTCGTCGCCGTACTTCCTGGCCGTCTCGGCCTTGTTCAGGCCCTGCAAGGCGCCGTAATGGCGCTCGTTGAGCCGCCACGAATTCACCACGGGCAGCCAGGTTCGGTCCATCTCGTCGAGGCAGTGCCACAGTGTGTGCGTGGCGCGCTTGAGCACGCTCGTGTAGCAAAGGTCGAAGTCCCAGCCTTCCGCCTTGAGCAGCCGGCCCGAAGCCCGCGCCTGGTCGATTCCCGTCTGCGTCAAGGGCACGTCGGTCCAGCCCGTGAAGCGGTTTTCGAGGTTCCACGTGGATTCGCCGTGGCGGATCAGTACGAGCTTGTGCATGAGCGGGACTTGTCCTTCGAGCAGTCGGGCAAAACCCGGCATTTTAGAATCGCGGGTTGCCCGACAAGGGCAGGTCAAGGAAACGAATGAAATTTGTCATCGACAACTGGATGCTGATCTCCGTCGCGCTCGCCTCGGGGGCAATGCTGGTCTGGCCCGTGATCCAGGGCGCGACGGCCGGCGGGCTCTCCGCGGCCATGGCGGTACAGCTGATCAACCGCGAGAGGGCCGTGATTGTGGACGTGTGCGAAACCGAAGAGTTCGCGCAGGGGCACATCGGGGGCGCGAAGAACGTGCCGCTGAGCCAATTGGAACAGCGCCTGCCCGAGGTGGTGAAGAACAAAGGCGTGCCGCTGATCCTCGTGTGCCAGAGCGGCTCGCGGTCGCAGCGCGCCGTCGGCGTCGCCAGGAAACTGGGCTACGAGCAGGCCCAAGCACTGGCCGGCGGGTTGAAAACATGGAAGGAAGCTAACCTTCCCGTGGAGAAGGCATAAACGCCAGGCACAAGCACAAGCAGAAGGAAGTTGGGAGCCATGCAACCCGTCAAGATGTACACGACCGCGGTTTGCCCGTACTGCATCCGCGCCAAGCAGATCCTCAAGGCCAAGGGCGTCGAGGCCATCGACGAGGTCCGCGTCGACCAGAACCCGCAAGAGCGATTCAAGATGATGGAGATCACCGGGCGGCGCACGGTCCCGCAGATCTTCATCGGCGAAACGCACGTGGGCGGCTGCGATGAATTGATGGACCTCGACCGCCGCGGGGGCCTCGAGCCGCTCCTGAAGGGCGCCTGAGAAGGCCTGCGATAATCGCGGCCTGAGCCGAAATCCCGGCCCGCTGGCGGCAACTGCCGCGGCGGGCCTTTGTTCATCGAGAGAAAACCATGGCTGAACAGCAGCAACAAGACAATCCCGTGTTCCAGATCCAGCGCGTCTACCTGAAGGAAGCGTCGCTGGAGCAGCCCAATTCGCCCGCGATCCTGCTGGAGCAGGAGCAGCCGGCCGTCGAGATCCAGCTGGGCGTGGAAGCGCAGAACATCACCGAAGGCGTGTGGGAGTCGTGCGTGACGGCCACCGTCACGACGAAGATCAAGGACAAGGTCGTGTTCCTGTGCGAAGTGAAGCAGGCCGGCATCTTCGAGATGCGCAACCTGCCGCAAGACCAGATGAATTCGATCCTGGGCATCGCGTGCCCGCAGATCGTGTACCCGTACCTGCGTGCGAACGTGGCCGACATCATCACGCGCGCCGGTTTTCCGCCGGTGCACATGGCCGAACTGAACTTCCAGGCCATGTACGAGAACCAGAACAACCCGCAGTTCGCCAACACCGGCCCGGGCGAAGCGCCGAAGATCGTCACGACGGCCTGAGCGCCTTCGCACGCGCATGAAGATCGCCGTGTTCGGGGCCGGGGCCTGGGGCACGGCCCTCGCGGTGAACGCCAGCGCCCGCCACGACGTGGTGCTGTGGGCACGCGACGCGGCGCAGGCCGATGCGATCCGGCGCGATCGCGAAAACAAGCGGTATCTCGAAGGCGTGCCCTTGCCGGCGCGCCTCTGCCTTGCTTCCGATCCGTCGATTTCGGCGCTCGCATCCGCATGCGACCTTGCCGTGATCGCAACTCCCATGGCGGGCCTGCGCGAGATGCTCGCCGCGCTGGCTTCGCAACCCAAACCCGTCGTGTGGCTTTGCAAGGGCTTCGAATCCGCCGGCGTCGAGGGCCTGCTCGGTCATGAAGTGCAGGCGCAAGTCGCTCCGGCTCTCGCCGCGGGCGTGCTGAGCGGGCCGAGCTTCGCCGTGGAAGTGGCGCAAGGCCGGCCCACCGCGCTTGTTGCGGCGAGCGTAAATGAGTCCGTGCGCGACTCGCTCGTCGCGGCGTTCCATGGCGATCGGCTGCGCGTCTACGCCAACGAGGACATCACGGGGGTCGAAGTCGGCGGCGCCGTCAAGAACGTGCTCGCGATCGCCACCGGCCTGTGCGATGGGCTGGGGCTAGGCCTGAATGCGCGCGCCGCGCTCATCACCCGCGGCCTCGTCGAAATGACTCGGCTCGGCGTCGCGCTGGGGGCGCGCGCCGAAACCTTCATGGGCCTGTCGGGCCTGGGCGACCTCGTGCTCACCGCCACCGGCGACTTGAGCCGCAACCGGCGCATCGGCCTGATGCTCGCCCAGGGCCAATCGCTCGATGCGGCGACCGCTTCGCTCGGACACGTCGCCGAAGGCGTGCTCTGCGCGCGCGGCGTGGTCGCGCGTGGCGAGCGCCTGGGTGTCGACATGCCGATCTCGCGGGCCGTGGCGAACCTGCTCTCGGGGCGCCTGGAGCCGCGGGCGGCCGTTGCGGAGCTGATGGCGCGCGATCCTGTACCGGAATGACAATTTGAGCTAGCCTGCCGCCTTCACAACCAAGAAGGAGACAGCCATGCGCAAACTCACCCTCATCGCGATCGCATCCAGTGCCGTCCTCGCCGCGGCGTGCGCGTCGATGATGGAAGACAAATCCCCGAGTTTCTTCATCACCAGCACGGGCCCCGGCAATGGCGGCGACCTCGGCGGCCTGGCCGGCGCTGACGCGCAGTGCGCGAAGCTTGCCGCCGCGGCAGGCTTGGGCAACAAGACATGGCGTGCCTACCTCAGCACCGAAAATCCGCCCGTCAACGCGCGCGACCGCATCGGCAAGGGGCCCTGGTACAACGCGAAGGGCGTGATGGTCGCCTCGAACCTCGACGAGCTGCACGGGACGAACAAGCTCACGAAGGAGACGAACATCAACGAAAAGGGCGGCGTGGTGAACGGCCGCGGCGACACGCCCAACACCCACGACATCCTGACCGGATCGACACCCGACGGACGCGTGGTCGCCGGCGCCACATGCAACGACTGGCGTGCAAGCTCCGGCAGCAGCGCGTTCGTGGGCCATCACGACCGCAACGGCACGAACCCCGACCCGGTGGCGAACGTTTCATGGAACTCGTCGCACAAGACGCCCGGCTGCAGCACGGCGGAACTCGCTCGCGTCGGCGGAGCCGGATACTTCTACTGCTTCGCTGCGCGCTGAATCTCGAGATCCGTCACGCGATCTGCGAAAGCGCCGCGGCGATCTCCGCGGCGCCGCGGGGGCGCGTCACTCGCGCGATCTCCTGGCCGTCCTTGAGGAACACGAGGGTCGGCCAGAGCTTCACGCGGAACGATCGCCCCAGTGCGCGACCCGGGCCGTCCTCGATCTTGAGGTGGCTAACGTCGCCGCGCTGCGCCAGTGCGTCGGCGATGTGCGGCTGCGCACCGCGGCAGAAACCGCACCACGGCGTGCCGAACTCGAGCACCACAGGTCCGGGGATCGCTTCGACTTCCTCGCGCGTCGGGGCATCGACTGTGTAGGCGTCCTGCATGGGGTGAATCTTGCCTCATTCATGCAGGGGCTTCGTCGGAGCCGGCCGCTCATGCTTGCCGGAGAATGCCCGCCCGCCCTCAAGGCAATGCGGCAGGCGTTATGCTTCCCCAATGAGTTCGCTTTCCGCCGAGTTGCAACCGCTGGCCCGAACTGCGGGTGAGGACGCGCAACGCGCATTGCGCGAGGACGTGGGCGCAGGCGACCTGACGGCGTCGCTCGTCGATGCTGGACGGCGTGCGTCGGCCCGGGTGATCGTCCGCGAGGCGGCCCTCATTTGCGGCCGGCCCTGGGTCGACGCGACGCTGCGCGAAGTCGATAAGTCGATTTCGGTGAACTGGCTCGTCGACGAAGGCCAGCGGACGAAACCGAACGACGTGGTGCTCGAGATCGAAGGCCCCGCGAGATCGCTGCTGACTGCGGAACGCACGGCGCTGAATTTCCTGCAGATGCTCAGCGCCGTCGCGACGAAGACCGCAACGTACGTCGAAGCGGTGCATGGCACGCGCGCGCAGATCGTGGACACGCGCAAGACATTGCCCGGCCTGCGCATGGCGCAGAAGTACGCCGTGAGTGTCGGCGGGGGGACCAACAATCGCATCGGACTGTTCGACGCGGTCCTCATCAAGGAGAACCACATCGCAGCTGCCGGCGGCGTGAGTGCCGCGCTGGATGCGGCACGGAAAATCGCAAGCGGCGCGAAGTTCATCGAGATCGAAGTCGAGACGCTCGCCCAGCTGCGCGAAGCGCTCGATGCGCGGGCGACGATGATCTTGCTGGACAACATGGACCTGCCCACGCTGCACGAAGCCGTCCGTATCAACGCCGGCCGCGCGGTCCTCGAGATCTCCGGCGGCGTCACGCTTGACAACGTGCGCGCCCTTGCGGAAACGGGCGTCGACCGCATCTCCATCGGGACGCTCACGAAGGACGTGAAGGCCACCGACTTCTCGATGCGTTTCTGAAAGACATGGCTGCCGTCATCCCGATCAAGGACGTCGAATACGAACACCCGCTGCCGGCCGGCACTTGCGACACGCGCTTCGCGTGGGCGCGCGTGCCGGTCGAGCCCACGCCCACCGAACGCGTGCAGCTGAAGGACAAGATCAAGCGGCTGCTCAAGGAGCGCAACGCAGTGATGGTGTCGCACTATTACGTGCACCCGGACCTGCAGGACCTCGCCGAGGAGACGGGCGGCATCGTGAGCGACTCGCTCGAGATGGCGCGTTTCGGCCGCGACCATGCCGCGACCACGCTGGTCGTGTCCGGCGTGCGCTTCATGGGCGAAACGTCGAAGATCTTGTCGCCGCACAAGCGCGTGCTGATGCCCGATCTCGATGCGACCTGCTCGCTCGACCTCGGCTGCCCGGCCGACGAATTTTCGGCCTTCTGTGACTCGCACCCCGACCGCACGGTCGTCGTGTACGCGAACACCAGCGCCGCGGTCAAGGCACGGTCCGACTGGCTCGTGACGTCGAGCTGCGCTGTCGATATCGTGCGTGCGCTCTCGCAGGAGGGGCACAAGATCCTGTGGGCGCCGGACAAGCACCTGGGCCACTACATCCAGCGCGAGACCGGCGCCGACATGGTGTTCTGGAACGGCTCGTGCATCGTGCACGACGAGTTCAAGGCCTTCGAGCTGGAGGCGCTCAAGCGCGAGCATCCGAAGGCGAAAGTGCTGGTGCATCCCGAGTCGCCGGCGGATGTCGTCGCGCTTGCGGATGCGGTGGGTTCGACATCGGGCATCCTGAAGGCCGCACGCGAACTGGATGCGAAGGAATTCATCGTCGCCACCGACAACGGCATGATGCACAAGCTGCGCACGCAGAACCCGGGCAAGGTCTTCTACGAAGCGCCGACGGCCGGCAACAGCGCCACCTGCAAGAGCTGCGCGCACTGCCCCTGGATGGCGATGAACGGCCTGGCCGACCTGGCGCGCGTCCTCGAAACCGGCGCCAACGAAATCCTTGTCGACGAAAAGATCGTCGATCGTGCCCGCTTGCCCATCGATCGCATGCTGGCCTTCACGGCCGCACTGAAGAGCGGGCAGCCGGCTGGTGCGCTGGTGCCGAATATCGGCGCTGCGTAAGCGCCGTCAGCCGGTCGCCGTCTGCTGCGGCCACACGAACACCGACCGCGCCGACTCGCCGGGTGCGATGTGCACCTTGCGCTGGAGCACCTTTCCGTCCGCGCTCGCCCGCACCGTGTAGTTGCCGGGCCTTAGCCGCGCGAGCAACAGTGGCCCGTCCGACGTCGCTTGCAGCACGGTAGTGCCGCGGTGGTCGATCACGGTGACGTCGATGTTCGCGAGCCAGTGCGCCTGGTCGCCCGCCCGGGTGGCGAATTCGAGCGCAAGCGGCCAGCGGCGCGCCTGCGCCTGCATCTGGCTCGACTCCTCGGAGCCGATGCCGCCTGTCATGTATTCGACGTTGCCGGCGATCTTGATGTCGGGCAGCGCGTACGCCGCCGTTGCGATGGTGCAGATGGCGAGTGCGGCAGCCACGTTGTTCTTGAAACGCATGGAAGTCCTTACGTTCCCATGTTGCACCGTCGGGCTGAAAGCAGGTTCGAAGGAAACGTGTCTTTCGTTGCTGAGCCAGTGACGTCAGTGCGCAGGCACGAGGGTCGTTGGCTTCGGGTCGTCCGTGACCCGCGGGTAGTCGCGCGAGAAATGCAGCCCGCGGCTTTCGTGCCGGGCTTGTGCGGACTTCACGATGAGCTCCGCGACGGTGACGAGGTTGCGCAGCTCCAGCAAATCGCGCGTGACGTGGAAGTTCGCGTAGAACTCCTGGATTTCCGCCTGCAGCAAGCGGATGCGGTGCTCCGCACGCTCGAGCCGCTTGTTGGTTCGCACGATGCCGACGTAGTCCCACATGAAACGGCGCAGCTCATCCCAGTTGTGCGAGATCACGACGGACTCATCCGCATCCGTGACGCGGCTCTCGTCCCACACGGGCAGCGTGGGCGGCAGCGGCAGGCGTTGCGACAGGATGTCTTTCGACGCCGAGCGCGCGAACACCATGCACTCGACGAGCGAGTTGCTCGCGAGCCGGTTCGCGCCGTGCAGGCCCGTGTACGCCGTTTCGCCGATCGCGTGCAGTCCCGTGAGATCGGTCCGCCCTTGCAAATCGGTGTGCACGCCGCCGCATGTGTAGTGCGCCGCAGGAACGACGGGAATCGGCTGCTTCGTGATGTCGATGCCCAGGTCGAGGCAGCGCGCATGGATGTTCGGGAAATGTTCCTTGATGAACGCCGCCGGCTGGTGCGTGATGTCGAGGTACACGCAGTCGATGCCGTGCTTCTTCATCTCGAAGTCGATCGCGCGCGCCACGATGTCGCGCGGCGCGAGCTCGGCGCGCTCATCATGGTTCGGCATGAAACGCGTGCCGTCCGGCAACAGCAGCTTGCCGCCTTCGCCGCGCACCGCTTCCGTGATCAGGAAAGACTTCACCAGCGGGTGGTACAGGCACGTGGGGTGGAACTGGATGAACTCCATGTTCGTCACGCGGCAGCCCGCGCGCCACGCGGCCGCGATGCCGTCGCCCGTCGCGGTGTCCGGGTTCGTCGTGTACAGGTAGACCTTGCCCGCGCCGCCCGTCGCAACGATGGTGTGCGGTGCGCGGAACGTGATCACCTCGTCGGCATCTTCGTCGAGTGCATACAAGCCGAGGCAGCGTTGGGGCTCGTCGGGCGCCATGCCCAGCTTGCGCGTGGTGATCAGGTCCACCAGCATGTGGCGCTCGAAGATCGTGACGTTCGGGGTGCGCTTGACGTGTTCGATCAGCGTCTGCTGCACGGCTGCGCCCGTGGCGTCGGTCACGTGCACGATGCGTCGCGCGCTGTGGCCGCCTTCGCGCGTCAGGTGAAGGTGGCCGTCCTCCTGCGAGAACGGCACGCCCAGCTGCACCAGCCAGTCGATCGTTTCCGGCGCATGCTCCACGACGAACTTCGTCGCGTCGACCTGCGACAGGCCGGCTCCCGCGACGAGCGTGTCGTCCACGTGCGACTGGAAGCTGTCGTCCTCGGCCATCACCGCTGCAATGCCGCCCTGCGCCCAGCCGCTGGAGCCGTCGTTCATCGCGCGCTTGGTGATGATCGCGACGCGATGCGTCGGCGCGAGTTGCATTGCGGCCGTCAGCCCCGCGAGGCCGCTGCCGACGATGATGACGTCGAAGTCTCTTGTCATGCGGGTTGGTAGGCCAGGCGCACGTAGATCGGCGCGTACGCCTCGGCCTGCGTCACTTCCACCAGCGCCTCCTTCGCGAGCTCCAGCATCGCGATGAAGGTGACGATCACCACCGGCATGCCGCGCGACGTGTCGAAGAGGTTTTCGAACTCGACGAACTTGCGGCCCTGGAGGTGGCGCAGGATGATGGACATGTGCTCGCGCACGGAGAGTTCCTCACGCGTGATCTTGTGGTGCTGTATGAGCTTCGCACGCTTGATGATGTCGCGCCATGCCTCCTGCAGATCGACCACGTTGACGTCGGGGAAGCGCGGCTGCAGCGCCTGCTCGATGTAGACCTGCGCGCGCAGCACGTCGCGCCCGAGCTGCGGCAGCTCGTTCAGGCGCGC
>DATLBJ010000113.1:0-12772 GCA_035526975.1 Ramlibacter sp. | reverse complement strand
GCGGGCTTTTGTTTTGGCTTCGCCATCGCTACGCTTCGCCCATGCACGACACCGCGATCGTCTTTCTGGCGCACTTCTGGAGCGAAGCGGCTGCCTTGCGCTTCGAACGGTTGCGCCGCGAAAGTTCAGCCGCCGCCGATTGCTTCCTGCTGCTGCAAGACGACGACCCCCAGGTGCTCGCGCACTGGCAGTCACGGTTGCAGGAGATCGGCGCGGCGCACGCGCTCGTCCGCTTTTCCGCCGCGACACTGGCGACGCAACTCGGTCTGCGCTACTTCGGCATGCGGCAAGTGATGTCCAACACGCACTTCCCGTTGCTGCAGTTTTCGCACTCGCACCGCTATGCGTACTACTGGCAGGTGGAATACGACGTGGAGTACCGCGGCGCGTGGGGCGATTTCTTCGCTGCGCGGCGGCCCAGCGAAGCGTCGCTCATCGCCGCGCACTTCCACAACTGGTCGGAGTGGCCCGAGTGGTTCTGGTGGCCTTCACTGTCCACGCCGGCGGGTGCCGCAGTGGGGCCGCAGAACCTGTACAAGGCCTTCATGCCCGTTGCGCGGTTCTCGCAGCGCGCGCTGCACGACATCGAGCAGGCGCATCGGCAAGGGTGGATGGGGCACTACGAAGTGATCGTGCCGACCGTCCTGCTGATGAACGGCCATAACCTGGAGGACCTCAACGTGCGCGGCGCGTGCTACATCCCCGGCTTCCAGGACCCGATCCCGCTGCTTCCACTGCAGTCGACGATCCGTGCGCGCCCGCCGGTATCGCTCGTCGAGTTCCGCACCCGCGCGCAAGGCGCCCTGTTGTTCCATCCGGTCAAGGACGCCTGGGTCTTCGACGGAAAGGAAGTCAAGCTCACGCGGTGATGAACCGCCGCAGCACGGCAAACGCCGCATCCGGATCGTCGCGCCACGCCCCGTGACCGACATTGGGAAACCGCGCGAACTGCACGCGATCCTTCGGCAATGCGGCGACGATGTCCTGCGCATCTTCGATCGGGCACACGGGATCTTCCTCGCCGGCCATGACCAGCACGGGGCACTGCGCGCGCGCGAGCCCGGGCGCGAGCTGCATCGTCTGGATCTCGCCAGCCGCGAAGTGCAGCAGGATATCGAGGTTGAACTTCGAGCGATCACCCGCATCCGGGTCTGCCGGCGGGCGCGTGTTGTACAGATCGCGTGCGCCGTCCCAATACGCCTGGAATGTTTCCTGGTTGGGGCTCGTCCAGAAATCGAGCGCAAGCTCGCGCGCTTTCGCGCCGCCGGCCTTCTCGAACGCATCGAGCTTGCGTTGCAGCACCCAATGCGGTGAGGTGCTCGAGATCACGACCTTGCCCGGATGTCCGGGGTGGCGTCCGACATACTTCTGCGCAACCATGCCGCCGAACGATTGGCCGAGCACGATCGGCTTTTCGATGCCGAGCGCATCGCACAGGCGCACGATGTCGTCGGCCCACGTGTCGAGCGTCCACTCTTCGCGCGGGCGCGGATCGCTGCGGCCGTGACCGCGATGATCGTAGTAGACGATCTGCGCGATGTCGGCCAGCTGCGAGAACGCCGGCTTGAAACTGGTGTGGTCGAAGCCCGGCCCGCCGTGCATCACGATCAGTGTCGGCTTGCTGCGCATCGACCTGCCATCGGGCACCAGGCCCGCGCCTTCCACGTCGAACCAGAGGCGCACGCCCCCACCGATGTCCACCTTCATCTTGCCTCCCAAAAATCAGGAAACGATCAGGATATCGGAGAACAGCAGGTCCGGATGCGTCGTGGTGCCGAGCACGGCGACTGCGATTGCAGCGCCGCGGCCGCTGCCGTCGAGGTCGTAGTAGAGGATGCCGGTGTTGGTGTCGTAGATGAGGCGGTCGTCCGCATCGTGGCCCTTCACTGCACCGGCGCCGGACCAGAACTGCGCGGACGACAACGGTGTCACCAAGGTCCCCAGCCCCTTGAAGATTGCCTTGCTGAATTGCAGCGTGTCGACCCCACCAGTGAAGTCGGTGATCGTGTCGAAGTTGCTCGAGGCACTGGCCGCAACGTTGAACACGAACGCATCGGTGCCGTTGCCGCCCGTGAGCATGTCATTGCCCGCACGGCCCATCAGCGTGTCGTTGCCGTCACCGCCGGAGATCGTGTCCTTGCCTGCACCGCCGTCGATCGAGTCCGCGAACGCGGTGCCCGTGATGACGTTGTTGCCTGCATTGCCAAGGATGGAAAGGCCGTTGGCGATTGCGCTTGCGTCGACGTTGAGCGCGACGGTCCCGCTGGTCGTCGCGGCGGCGGCTGTTCCCGTGCCGATCGTCACCTTTTCGATTCCCGTGTCGCCCGCAAACAGCGTCAGCGTTCCGGCAACGGTTGCGGCGAAGCGGACTTCGTCTATGCCGCTCGAGCCCGTGTCGGCGATCTCCGCCGCAGGATGGTCCGCGGCCGCGCCGACGACGTAGATGTCGCCACCACCCGCGCCGTCGAGCACGTCGAGGCCGGCCTTCCCGTCAATCAGGTTCAGGGCGGCATTGCCGGTGATGGTGTTGGCCAGCGTGTTGCCCGTGCCGTTGATCGCCGCGATGCCGGTGAGCGCGAGGTTTTCGATGTTCAGGCCGAGGATGAAGGTCACCGACGCCTGCACCGTGTCCGTCCCTCCGGAGACGCTCGCTTCGGTGACGAGGTCTCTCGCGTTGTCCACGATGTACAGATCGTTGCCGTCTCCGCCGAGAAGTTTGTCGGCACCGACGCCGCCGTCGAGCGTGTCGTTGAATGCCGTGCCGGTGATCGTGTTCACGCCCGCATTGCCGAAGATCGCGAGCGCGTTGCCGACTGCGGCTGCGTTCACGCTCAACGCGGTTGTCGCAGTGCGCACCGCATTCGCAGCCGTCCCCGTGCCGATGACGACCTTGTCGATGCCGGTGTCGCCCGCGAACAAGGTCAACGTGCCGGTCGCTGTCGCGGTATAGCGCAATTCATCGGCGCCGGTCGTTCCGGAGTCGGTGATTTCAGCCGCAGGATGATCGGCAGCAAGGGCAACCACGTACAGGTCCGAGCCCTCCTGGCCATCGAGGGCGTCGAGCCCCGTTCCGCCGACGAGCGTGTCGTTGCCCCAGGCGGCAGTGATGGTGTCGTTGCCGGCCGCCCCATTGAGGGAATCATTGCCGTCAGCGCCATTGATCGTCTCGGACGCGGATGTCCCTGTGACATTGATGCCCGGCGGGACAGTGACGACGGCGGTCGCTGCGGAAGTGACCGATTCATGTGCGTTGAAGCCATCCGTGTAGCTCACGGACACCGTGATCGTCATGCCGGCCTGCACGGGCGTCAGCTTGAACGTGCTTGCGTTTGCCCCGCCGATCGCGTTGCCGCCGGCATACCACTGGTAGGTGAACGCGCCGAGGCCGTCGCCGTCGGCAACGCTGCCTGCGTTGGCCGTGAGCGTCTGTCCGGAGATGGGGGTGCCGCTGATCGTCACCGCGCCGGATGGCAGGTCGTTCACGTTCACGACGCTGGCAGTCGGGTCCGACGTGAGAGTTTCGTCGTGGCCGCCTGAATCGGTGTACGTCACCCGCACGCTCACCTGCGTGCCGACATCGATTTGCGCAAGCGTGTACGAAACAGAGGTCGCGAGGTTGATCGGGTTGCCGTCCCGCAGCCACTGGTAGGAAAACGTGCCGATGCCGTCCGCATCCGCGACCGCGCTGGTATCGGCCGCGATTTGCTGGCCTTGCGCGATGGTGCCCGTGATCGCGACGACACCGGTCGGCGGCGTGTTGAAGTCGAGGACAGCGGAGGTGCCGGCACTGGTCACGGTTTCGTTCGCGCCGAAGTCGTCCATGTAGCTGGCGACGACGGTGATGACCTTGCCGACCTGTCCCGCACCGAGGAGCAGCGTATTGCCCGTCTCTCCGCCGATGGGGTCGCCGTCCGCCTGCCATTGGTAGGTGATGGCTCCGAGGCCGTCGAGGTCGGCGAGCGAATTGCTGGCGGTCAACGTCTGGCCGGCTGTTGCCGTTCCGGTGATGGTCACGGCGCCGGTGGGCGGGTCATTCACGTTCGCAACCATCGACGTGCCGGTGCTGCCCACGGTTTCAGGGTGGCCCCCGCCGTCCATGTAGCTTGCGACGACGGTGATGACCTTTCCAACTTGCCCCTGGCCGAGGAGCAGCGTGTTGTTGCTGCTGGCGGTGCCGATGTCGTTCCCATCGGCTTTCCATTGGTAGGTGAGGGTGCCCAGGCCGTCGGCATCGGCGAGCGTGTTGTTGGCCGTCAGTGTCTGGCCCTGTGTCGGGGTTCCGCTGATCGTCACCCCGCCCGTGGGCGGCGTGTTGACGCCGGACAAGACGGCCGAAGTGCCGTTGCTCGCGACGCTCTCGTGCGTCGCAAAGCCATCGGTGTACTTCGCCGCGACGGTGATGACCTTTCCGACCTGCGCGTCACCGAGCAGGAGCGTGGTCCCCGTGGCGCCTGCGATGTCGTTGCCATCCGCGCGCCACTGGTAGGTGATCGTGCCTAAGCCGTCCGCGTCGGCAAGGTTGTTGCTCGCCGTGAGCGTTTGGCCCTTGGTCGCAGTGCCGGTGATCGTCACGCTGCCGGTCGGCGCGGCGTCCGGGAAGACGACGTGGAAGCCGAGCGCATCGAGTTGCTTCAAATCCACCTTGGTCAGCGTCTGCAAGGTGCTGCCCGGCGTATAGAACTCGTTGAACGGGTCCGTGCTTCCCTGCACGCCGGAATTGAGGAAGTCGCTGGGGTCCGAATTCACGCCGTAGTCGGCGAGCTTGGTCGCGCCGGCAGTCAGCGAAAAATACGAAGACGAGGAAGCCGGCACACCGCCGTCAAAGAGCCACGTGCCCGCGGCAGTGAACCGGAACAGGTCAAAGACGCCGGGCTGCGGACTGAACGGAATGCGGCCCATCGCGTGGGTCAGTTCGTGAAGCGCCACGCCCACGAGCGCGTTCGGGTTGATGTCGGTCGCAAAACTCGCAGTGCCATCGGTCGAACCCGTCGAGCTGAACCCGAGGAGTTTCAGCTGCGTGTTCCACACTGCGACGTTGGTTTGCCCCTGAACCGAAGAGCCGGTTGGCAGGAAATCGAAAACGCCGTCGCCGGGCGTTACGTCGCTGACCAGCGCAGCGGCAACGGAGGTATAGGTTTCGAAAAGGCCGTTTGTGGGGCCACCGAATGCACCGCCTCCGATCCCCGTGAAGTCGATCGAGATGCTGACCGTGATCGGGTCGAGGATCGCGTTGGCCAAAAGCATCGCCGCTTGTTCCACGGCCGCCCTGAAAGCGGCCGGCGCTGCCATTGCCGCCGACGTGTATTGCAGGTTGATCGTGATCCCGCCGGCAGAGATCGCCGACGTAAATGCAATGGGGGACGACAGGGGGTGTTCCTGGACCTCGTCAATCACGGGAACGAGCGAAACGGCGGCGGCGACCGGCGCCGGCGCGAGGTCTCCACCCCCAATGTCTTCGAAGACTGACGTCGGCGCTTGCGTGTACATGGCAACCCTTCCTCCGGGAACCCGCCACGCTATCACCCGCTGCTCAGCTACGCAACGGCCTGCATGAAAAAGAAAAACCGCCCGAAGGCGGCTTTGCGTCGCGCTTTTTCGTTCAGCGTTGCGGCAGCGCGACCTTCACGTGCTCGGCGGTGCCTGCAGGACGCAGGGGTTGCGGCTGCGCGATGCCATACGAAGCCGCCGTCACCGCCAGGATGATCGGCAGGCGCTGCAGGATCGAAATCGTCCTGTTTGGGTTCATGTTGTCTTACTCCGGGATGCCAGACCCGGAATGTTGCCGCGCCGGATGACCTGCTCGTGACAGGGCAGCTTGGGAGTGGGCGTGGGACGCTTCCGACAGTTGTGTCATAACTCGGCCATCGAAGGAGCTGCAATCATGCAAACGAATGAGGGCAACCGTGTCGCACTCGTGATCGGGGCGGGTGACGCCACCGGCGGCGCGATCGCCAGGCGCTTTGCGCAGGGCGGCTACACCGTGTGCGCTATCCGGCGCGACGAAGCGAAGTTGCAGCCGCTATTGGACGAGATTCGCGCCGCTGGAGGCAAAGTTCAAGGTTTTGGATGCGATGCGCGCAACGAAGATGAAGTCGTCGCGCTGGTCGAGAACATCGAGCGCGATATCGGTCCTATCGAAGTCTTCGTGTTCAACATCGGCGCGAACGTGCGCACGAGCGTGCTCGAGGAGACGGCACGGCGCTACTACAAGATCTGGGAGATGGCGTGCTTTTCGGCCTTCCTGACTGCGCGCGAAGCCGCGAAACGGATGGTCACGCGGGAACGCGGCACGATGATCTTCACCGGCGCCACGGCGTCGCTGCGCGGCTCCGCGAACTTCGCTGCGTTTGCCGGAGCGAAGGCCGCATTGCGCGCATTGGCGCAGAGCATGGCGCGCGAACTCGGCCCGAAAAACATCCACGTCGCGCATGTCGTGGTGGACGGCGCGATCGACACGGAGTTCATCCGCACCACTTTCCCCGAGCGCTATGCGCTCAAGGACCAGGACGGCATCCTCCGCCCGGAGCACATCGCCGACACGTACTGGTGGCTGCACCAGCAGCCGCGCGATGCGTGGACCTTCGAACTCGACCTGCGCCCCTACATGGAGAAGTGGTAGGGCTCAGGAGTCCTTGTCGTCGTCGACCGAGGCGCTCCAGCGGTCACCCCAGCCGCGCTGGGCTTCGTCCAGGTCCCGGCGCCCGCGCTTGGTCGGGCGGCCGTGCTCGATCGCGCTCGCGGGCTCGGGCGCCTCGCGCCTTTGCTGGGCAGCCTTTTCCCGCGCCGCGATGCTGTCGGCGGTCTCCTCGTAGAGCTGCTGCGCGACGGGAGCCGGCCCGCGAACTTCCGACAGGCCTTTGACCACGACAGTGCGCGCCACGTACCCCTGGCGCAGCGTCACTTCGTCGCCCGACTTCACTTCGCGCGCGGGCTTGGGAACGTCCTGCCCATTGAGCTGCACGCGGCCGCGCGCGATTTCCTCGACCGCGAGCGAACGCGTCTTGTAGAAACGCGCGGCCCATAACCACCTGTCAATCCGCTGTCGATCCATGTCCTTTCATTGTGCTCCACGTGAGGGGAAGTGCTTACCGATCAGCTGCCTGCAAGTCAGGTCTAGTCCATACAATTCCACGCATCCAAATGGAGACGCAAGCATGAAACACATCATCCGCACTTCGATCGCTGCATTGGCAGTCGCACCCGCGCTCGCGCTCGCGCAAGTGCCCGCGGGCTATCCCGCCAACTACGCGGCAACGATCGACGCAGCCAAGAAGGAGGGCAAGGTCGTCGTGTACAGCACGACCGACACGGCCGCGGCGAAATCGCTGATCGAGGACTTCAAGCAGCTGTATCCCGGCATCGCCGTCGAGTACAACGACATGAACTCCACCGAGGTCTACAACCGATTCATCGCGGAGAAGGCCGCGGGCAGTTCGGCCGACGTGCTGTGGAGCTCCTCGATGGACCTGCAGATCAAGCTGGCGAACGAGGGCGGCGCGCTCGAGTACGCGTCGCCCGAGGTCCAGAACCTGCCGGCGTGGTCGGTGTGGAAGAACCAGGCCTACGGCACGACCTACGAGCCGATCGCCATCGTCTACAACAAGCGCCTGCTCACCGGCGACGAGATCCCGCAAAGCCACGCCGACCTGCTGCGCGTGTTCCAGCAGAAGACCGACAAGCTCAAGGGCAAGGTCACCACGTACGACATCGAGAAGTCGGGCGTGGGCTTCATGCTGATCACGCAGGACAGCAAGTACATGCCGAACTTCTGGGACTTCGTGAAGGCGCTGGCCGTCGTGCAGCCGCGCGTGCAATCGAGCGCCGGCACGATGATGGAGCGCATCAGCTCCGGCGAGAACATCCTCGGGTTCAACATCTTCAATTCGTACGCCGCACTGCGCGCGAAGAAGGATCCGTCGATCGGCATCGTGCTGCCCAAGGACTACACGCTGGTGATGTCGCGCGTGATGTTCATCTCCAAGACGGCGAAGCAGCCGAATGCGTCGAAGCTGTGGCTCGACTACATCCTGTCCAAGCGCGGCCAGACGATCATGGCGAACCAGGCGGAACTGGGCTCCACCCGCACCGACGTGTCGGGCGAGATGACGGCTGCCGGTTACCAGAAGACGCTCGGCGCGACGCTCAAGCCGATCCCGGTGAGCACCGAGCTGCTCGGCTACCTCGACCAGACCAAGCGCCTCGACTTCCTCAAGCAGTGGAGTACTGCGATGAAGGCCGGCAAGTAAGGCCATGCGCGGGTCCCCGCTTCGCGCCTTCGTCATCGCCGTCACGGCGCTGGCGGTGTTCCTCCCGCTCGGCCTGATTTTTTACCAAAGCGCGCTCAACGCCCCGTTCTTCCAGCAACCGCGCGAGTTGGGGCCCGGCGCGTTCGAATTCATCTTCGCGGACAGCGATTTCTGGGATGCGTTCAAGAACTCGCTGATCATCGCGGGCTCGATGGCGCTGATCGCCGTGCCGCTCGGCGGCATTCTCGGCTTTCTGGTCGTCCGCACCGACCTGCCGGGGCGCCAGTGGATCGAGCCGATGTTGCTCATCCCGGTTTTCGTCTCGCCGTTCGTGCTTGCGTTCGGCTACGTCGTCGCTGCAGGGCCCGTCGGCTTCTACTCCGTATGGGTGAAGAACGTGATCGGCGTCGTGCCGTGGAACGTCTATTCGCTCACGAGCATCGCGATCATCGCGGGCCTGACGCACGTTCCGCACGTGTACCTCTACTCGTCGTCCGCGCTTCGTAGCCTCGGCTCCGACGTGGAAGAAGCCGCGCGCATGGCGGGCTCCAGCCCGTTCCAGGTTGCGAAGGACGTGAGCCTGCCGATGGTGATGCCTTCGCTGCTGTTCTCCGGGGTGCTCGTGTTCTTCCTTGGCTTCGAGATCTTCGGCTTGGTGCTGGTGCTCGGCGATCCCGAAGGCCATCTCGTGCTCGCCACCTATCTCTACAAGCTCACGAACAAGCTCGGCGTGCCTTCGTACCACCTGATGGCGGCCGTCGCGGTGTGCATCGTCGCGATGACGTTTCCGCTGGTGATGCTGCAACGCTACCTGCTCAGGAACGCCGCCAAGTACGTGACGGTAAAAGGCAAAGCCGGCCGACAGCGTCCCCTGCCCCTGGGCAACTGGCGCTGGATTGCCGCGGTCATCCTGTTTCTCTGGCTGTTCGTGACGGTGTTCGTGCCGTTGTCGGGCATCGCGCTGCGCTCGTTCGTCACGAACTGGGGCGAAGGCGTGAACCTGGTCGAGGTGTTCACGCTGGACAACTTCAAGGAAGTGTTCAGCCAGCCCACGCTCGTGCGCGGCATCACGAACACGGTGTTGATCGGCGTCGTTGGGGGCCTTGCCGCCGTGTTCTGCTACACCGCGGTGGCTCTGGCCACGCATCGCCGCAATGACGGCTGGTCGCGCTTCATCGACTACCTCGTGCTCGTGCCGCGGGCGGTGCCCGGCCTGCTTGCCGGCCTCGCGTTCCTTTGGGTGTTCCTGTTCTTTCCGCCGCTGTCGCCATTGCGTTCGACGATCGTCGCGGTGTGGCTCGCGTATACGGTGGTGTGGATCGCATACGGCACAAGGCTCGTCTCCGCTTCGCTGCTGCAGGTGGGCGCCGAGCTGGAAGAGGCCGGGCGCAGTGTCGGGGCGACGCGCGCACGCGTGAGCCGGGATGTGACGCTGCCGCTCATCCGCTACGGCCTGCTCGCAAGCTGGCTGCTGGTGTTCATGATCTTCGAGCGCGAATATTCCACCGGCGTGTACCTGCTGTCGCCGGGGACGGAAGTGATCGGCTCGCTGCTGGTTTCGCTGTGGGGGACGGGGGGCGCCGACATGGTCGCCGCGCTGTCGCTGATCAACGTGGTGCTCGTGGCGGTAGGCCTGGCCGTGGCGCTGAGATTCGGGGTAAAGCTCCATGACTGACAACAACAAGCTCGCGGTGCAGGACTTGCACCTCGCCTACGGCGACAACACCATCCTCAAGGGCGTGTCGATGTGGCTGAAGCAAGGCGAGGTCGTCTCGCTGCTCGGCCCGTCGGGCAGCGGCAAGACGACGTTGCTGCGCGCGGTCGCCGGCCTCGAGCAGCCGCGGCAGGGCACGATCCGCATCGAGGACAAGCCGGTCTTCGACGGCACGCAGAAGATGGAAGTGCCCGCGGAGAGGCGCAACCTCGGCCTCGTGTTCCAGTCGTATGCGCTGTGGCCGCACCGCACCGTGTTCGACAACGTGGCGTACGGATTGAAGCTGCGAAAGGTCGGCAGCGAAGAGATCAAGTCGCGTGTCGATTCGGCGCTGGCGAACCTGGGGCTCGGCCAGCTCGGTGCCCGGTTCCCGCACCAGCTCTCCGGCGGGCAGCAGCAGCGCGTCGCGATCGCGCGTGCGCTCGTCTACAACCCGCCCGTGATCCTGATGGACGAGCCGCTGTCGAACCTCGATGCGAAGCTGCGCGAGGAAGCACGCGCATGGTTGCGAGAGCTGATCCTGAAGATGCACCTGTCGGCGCTGGTCGTCACGCACGACCAGGCCGAAGCAATGGCGATGTCGGATCGCATCCTGCTTCTGAACAACGGCGTGATCGAACAGGAAGGCACGCCCGAGACGATGTACGGCAACCCGCAGACGCTGTTCGCCGCGGAGTTCATGGGCAGCAACAACCGCGTCGAAGGCAAGCTCGCCGAAGTGCGCGGCGATTCCGCGCAGATCGCCGGTGAGGGCTTCTCGCTGTGGGGGCAACTCCGCGCGAAGGGCAAGGCGGCAGGTGCCGATGCGACGGGGATGATCCGCCTCGAGCGCGTGATGCTTGTCGACGGCCCCGGCGACAACCGCGTGAAGCTGCCGTGTGTCACCTCGATGTACCTCGGTGACAAGTGGGAGTACCTGTTCAGCGCGGGCAACCTGCGGCTGCGCGCTTACGGCCGCAAGCCCATCGCCACCGGCGACCATTGGCTGGAGTTGCCGGCTTCCGACCTGTGGATCTTCTGACGTAGTTCCACGCATCCCGGGCAAACCCCGGATGGCTCCCGCGCTGCGCTGCGTACGATGCGCAGCATGAAGCAGTCGCGCGACCACCACGAGAGCCTGCCGCTGGACGGCCAGCGCATCCTGGAGCTCGCCGCGAAGTCCATGTTCGACCTGTTTGCGAATGCCAGTGAAGGCATGCTGCTGGTCGACCGCGAATCGCGCGTCGTGTGGATCAACGACCAGTACCGGCGGTACCTTCCCGCGCTCGGCTTCGAGCGTGAAGAGGATTTCGTGGGGCATCCGGTGTCCGAGGTCATCCAGAACACGCAGATGCACCGCGTCATCGAAACCGGCAAGCCGATCCTGATCGACTTGCTGTCGAACAAGGCCGGCACCTTCGTCGTCAGCCGCATTCCGCTGCGCGACGAGAAGGGCGAAGTGATCGGCGCACTGGGCATCGTGCTGTTCGACCATCCCGAAACCACCTTGCAGCCGCTGATCCACAAGTTCGCCAACCTCACGCGCGACCTCGACGAAGCGCGGCGCGAGCTCGCCACGCAGCGGCGCAACAAGTACACGCTCGCGAGCTTCGTCGGCACCAGCGCCGCGGCGACGGAAGTCAAGCGGCAGGCGCGGCGTGCCGCGACTTCATCGAGCCCCGTGCTATTGCTCGGCGAGACGGGCACGGGCAAGGAATTGCTCGCGCATGCGATCCACGGGGCGTCGACGCGCGCATCGGGTCCGCTGGTCAGCGTGAACATCGCGGCGGTGCCCGACACGCTGCTCGAGGCCGAATTCTTCGGTGTCGCGCCCGGCGCATACACAGGTGCGGATCGCAAGGGGCGCGACGGCAAGTTCAAGCTCGCGGATGGCGGCACGCTCTTCCTCGACGAGATCGGCGACATGCCGCTGGCACTGCAGCCCAAGTTGCTGCGCGCGTTGCAGGAGGGCGAGATCGAGGCGCTGGGTTCGAACAAGCTCGTGCGCTTCGATGCGCGCGTGATCGCCGCGACTTCGCGCGACCTCGGCGAGCTCGTGCGCGAAGGCAAGTTCCGTGAAGACCTGTTCTATCGCCTCAATGTGCTGCCGATCCGCGTGCCCGCACTGCGCGAGCGGCGCGATGACATTCCCGCGCTGGTGGAGGTGCTCGCCGAAGACATCGGCCTTCGCAACGCCTCGCCCGCGCCGGAATTCAACAGCGATGCAATCGCGCTGCTCGCGGGCCAGGCATGGCGCGGCAACATCCGCGAGTTGCGCAACGTGCTCGAGCAGGCCGCGATGCGCAGCGACTCGCCGAACATCGGCGTGCGCGTGATCGAGGAGGTGCTTCGGGAATCGGGCGTGAAGCAGATCGCGCCGGCGGCAACGACCGCGCCTGCAGCGAAGGCTTCGGCTGAAGTGCTTCGCCCGCTCGCCGATCAAGTGGCGGAGCTCGAGCGCGTCGCAATCGAAGCCGCACTCGCGGCCACTTCCGGGAACAAGCTGGCGGCAGCCAAGTTGCTGGGGATTTCGCGCGCCAAGCTCTATGAGCGACTGGATGCGACTGCCTGAAAGCTGAACAGTTGTCTGATAATCAGACATTGTTGAGTGCCTGAAAACCAGACAGTGGTTTCCGCTTGGGAAAAATAGTCCAATGAAATCAACAAGGTTTCGCTTGGCACGGCGCATGCATGAGCCGGGCCGTCCCGTTGGCAGTCAATATTAGAGGAGACAAGGAATGCAACGCCGCAACTGGCTCGCGTCCGCCGCAATGGCCGCGATCGCCGCATCCGCTTTCACAACCCCCTTGGCATTCGGCCAAGCCACCGCCAC
>DATLBJ010000112.1:0-2833 GCA_035526975.1 Ramlibacter sp. | reverse complement strand
CCCATACGTGAAGCCAGTCGTCGTGTTTCCTGGGCTGGTGCGGCGTAAATGCGCGGGGCGCGTTCGAGCTCTGGGTGCTTGACCAACGGCCCTGCCGGCGTTTCTCTCAAGTTAGCCTGACCGACTTGGCCAGAGCGAGGTTCAACTGTTTTCTTATCAACTGTCGCGACACACCAGGGCAGACGAGGCAGCTAGCTACTTATTCGCATGCCTCTTGTCATGCCGCGCGCGCTCCTTCTGCCCGCTCGGCCCGCCGCTCTTCGGGTCGCGCGGCTTCTCCGCCTTCTTGCCTAGCTTCGAGTTGCGGCCGGTGGTCGGGCGCAGAAGGGAATCGCGGGCGCCTTCCTTCAGGTGCTCGGTGTTCTGCTGGTCGTGCAGCGGCAGCGTCGCGGCCGCGGGCCTGTGCCAGTCGGCGTTGAAGGTCTTGATCGCTCGGGCGCTGGCGCGGGACATCATGGGGGCTCCTGTGTAGCGGTGACTGTGCTTGAGAGCGCGGCGCGGGGGTGTAGGTGAGGTGCTTGTTGTGCTGCGGGAATGGGATGAGCTGGGGTCTTGAGCAAAAAGACGCTGGATGCCGGGTCGGGCCCGGCATGACAACAGGTGGGTGGGCGGCAGGGCGCGGCTGGGCAGTTGCACGCCGGCGCGGCTGCGCGTAAAACTGCATGTCGGCAGCTGAGGAGTTGCGCCATGCGGACCATCGTCGTGCGGTACAAGGTCAAGTCGCCCGAGGCGGCGGCGGAGAACGAGCGCCTGATCCGCGCCGTGTTCGACCAGCTCGCGCGCGACGACGTCGAGGGCGTGCGCTACCAGGTGTTCAAGGCGGCCGACGGCGTGAGCTTCACGCACGTGTCGGCGGTGGACGGCGTCGAGGGCAACCCGCTCACCAGGCTGCAGGCGTTCAAGGAATTCACTTCGGGCATCGCGACGCGCTGCGAAGAGCCGCCGGTGACGATGCAGGTGGAGCCGGTGGGGCGCTTCGACAACCTCTAGCGTCGAGACATAATCGCGCCAGCTCTGGAGGCGAGTCATGGCGCTTTTGATCCTCGGGTTGGTCATCTTCCTTGGCGTGCACTCGGTGCGCATGTTCGCGGGGCCGTGGCGCGAGGCCACGATCGCGCGCATCGGCCCCATGCCGTGGAAGGGGCTGTACACGGTGGCGTCGATCGTCGGCTTCGTGATCCTGGTGATCGGCTTCCGGCAGGCGCGGCACGAGACGACGGTGCTGTACGTCACGCCCGACTGGATGAAGCACGTGACGGCGGTGCTGATGATGCTGTCGCTGATCCTCTTCGTGGCCGCGTACATCCCGCGCAACTGGTTCAAGGCGCGCTTCCATCACCCGCAGCTGCTGTCGGTGAAGACCTGGGCCTTCGCGCACTTGCTGTCGGTGGGCGTGGTGGCCGATGTGGTGCTGTTCGGCGCGTTCCTCATCTGGGCCGTGGCGGATTTCATCGTGTCGCGCCGGCGTGATCGCGAGAACAACGTGGTGTATGCGCCGGGCAACGCGATCGGCACGACGATCACGATTGCGACGGGGCTGGTGGCGTGGAGTGTGTTTGCTTTGTTGTTGCACGGGCCGTTGATCGGCGTGCGGCCGCTGGGCTACTAGGTCACGGAAAGAGGGCTGACCCCGGCCGTCCATAGGCGCGACAGCGGGCAAGCCAGGTGCCGTAAATAGCATCGGTGTTTTCTACTCGACGGAAAGGAATCATCGATGAGCAAGCAGTCGCGCCTGAACAAGGAAAAGGCCGCCAAGGCCAAGGGCAGCCAGGACAAGCAGCAACCCAACCCATCGCAGCAGCAAGAGCGCGAGCCGCCCGAGATGCAGCGCACGCAGCAAGACCGCGCCGACGAACTGGCGCGCCAGAGCGACAAGCAAGGCTGAAGCTGAAATGGATGTGCGCGTGCCGGCCGGCTGCATCGTGTCGGCGGTCGGCAACTTTTCGCGCGCGCTGATGCCGGAGTGGGAGTTCCGGCGGGAGGTGGATGCGCGGACGGGGTACAACGAGTTGGTTGCGTCCGTGAAGAAAGACATCTCGCAGTGACATGACTGCTGACGACCCCGCGTCAAGCCCGGGGTGACAATGCGGCGCACTTTCAAAGAGGAGACAAGCAATGCCGATCCTTTCGCATGTGTCCGTCGGCGTCACCGACATTCCGCGCGCGCGCACGTTCTACGACAACGTGCTCGCCACGCTGCAGATCAAGATGCTGGTGGAGTTCGAAGGCGCCGGGTATGGGCGCGAGTTCCCGGAGTTCTGGATGGGACTGCCGCATGACGGCAAGGCGATGAGCCCCGGCAACGGCACGCACATCTGCTTCAACGCGGCGAGCAAGGAGGAGGTCGATGCCTTCCACGCGAAAGCGGTGGAGCTGGGTGGGAAGGATGAAGGCAAGCCGGGACTGAGGCCGGAGTACTTGCCGAATTACTACGCCGCGTTCGTGCGGGATCCGGATGGGAACAAGATCGAGGCGGTGTGCTTGATCAAGTAGTGTTGTCATTGCGGGCTTGACCCGCAATCCAGTGGCTTTGGCCCTCAAGCATCCAATGAAAGACACTGGATCCCGGCTCAAGGCCGGGATGACAACCTAGACGCCGGCGGGGCGCAGCACCGGTTCGTGCAGGTCTTCGAAGCGGAAGCTCCGGGCGAACCCGAGCTGGCAGCCTTTGGGTTTGTATGACCCGTCGACCTGCTTCACGAAGAGCTGCTGGCCTGCGAGCAGGCGGCGCAACATGGGCTCCAGGTCACCGAGGATGCCGGGGCTGAGCCAAGCGGCAATGACGGTGCCGGCGTCGAAGGAGTCTTGATATTGCTGCACATGCACATTGTCC
>DATLBJ010000111.1:0-16274 GCA_035526975.1 Ramlibacter sp. | reverse complement strand
AAGGGCGACGAGCCCATCGTCCTCGGGCGTGACCCGGAATGCGACGTGTGCCTCCCCGACCCGGAGCGCACCGTTTCCCGCAAGCACATCGAGCTCTGGTCGGAAGGCGGCGAGCTGCACTTCCACGTCGTGTCATCGGTGAACGGCGTCGAGATGCCGTTCGGCGAGGCCCCACCGGGCGCGCGCGGCGTATTGCCAAAAGGCAAGACCATGAAGGTCGGCGACTACGTGGTGGACGCCCAGGACATGGAGCCCACGCTCGGCGGCACGAAGGACGCGGACCCGTGGGACACACTCGATCGCGAGCATTCCGGCATCACGCCTGCAATGGTGCCGCCCGCTCCCCCGGGCGAAGACGATCCCTTCAGCGACTGGGGCTTCAACACGACGTTCGGGCCCTCGAGCACGCACGGCGGGGGCCTGGAAGCCGGCTCGCTCGAAGCGGGGGAGGTGTCATCGTTCTTCCGCGGGCTCGGCATCGAGACCGGTTCAATGAGCAAGGGCGAGCTCGAAGCGATGGGGCGGCTCGTTCGCGTGCTCGTCCTAGGCGTGCTGGACCTGCACACGACGGTCAGCGGCGTGAAGACCGAGCTCCGCTCCGAAGACCGCACGATGGTCGCCCCCAAGGACAACAACCCCTTGAAGACGGACTGGCCCTCCGACACGAAGGTGCGCTACCTGTTCGGCGGCCGCATCGCGGCTGCGGGTTATATCCCGGCGGAGCGCGCGATGCGCGAAGTGCTCGTCGAGCTCGTCGCGCACAACGCCGCCAGCGCTGCTGCCGCGCGAGCCGCGGTCGAAGGCACGCTGCGCGACCTGGCCCCCGCATCGCTGAAGGCCAAGCTGCTCGGCGACCGCACGAAACTCTTCGAAGGCACGCGGGCCTGGGACGCGTTCTCCAAGTGGCACGGCGAACAATCGGCGCAGATGCAGCAATGGGTCCAGCGCCAGCTCGATCGCCACTTCACCGAGGCCTATCTCCGGGAAAGCCTGCGTATCCGCCGCGAGAAGAAGAAGTGACCCACTGCTGAGCCTGCCGCTAGAATGGGTTTTTCCTCCCGGCAGGTCACCGCAGTCTCGTGAGTCTCAAGAAACTCGGCCGCTACGAACTCATCCGCGTCCTGGGCAAGGGCGCAATGGGCATCGTGTACGAGGGCAAGGACCCGAACCTCGACCGCCGCGTCGCCATCAAGACCGTCAAGGTCGAAAACCTCTCCGAGGAAGCGGCAGCCGAATACGAACACCGCTTCCGCACCGAGGCGCGATCGGCGGCACGCCTGCAGCACCCCAACATCGTCAGCGTCTACGACTCCGACCGTGACGGCGACATTGCCTTCCTGGTCATGGAGTACATCCAGGGCGACGACCTGAAGCACCACCTCGACAAGGGCGTGCGGTATTCGCTCGAGCAGTGCCTCAAGATGATCCGCGACCTGCTGTCGGCGCTCGACTACGCGCACAAGCAGGGCATCGTGCACCGCGACATCAAGCCCGCGAACCTGCTGATCGAGCCCGGCGGACGCGTGAAGCTCACGGATTTCGGCGTTGCCCGGATCCAGGATTCGGGAGAGGCCACGCGCACACAAGGCAGCATGGTCGGCACGCTCAAGTACATGGCGCCCGAGCAGGTGCAAGGGCAGAAGATCGATTCGCGCGCCGATTTGTTCTCGGTCGGCGTCGTGCTCTACCAGCTGCTCACGGACAAGCGTCCATTCGACGGCGACAACGATTTTTCGATCATCCACCAGATCATCGGGCACAACCCGCCGTCGCCGAGTTCGATCAACGACAAGCTGCCTTCGGCCATCGACGCCGTCGTGGCGCGCGCATTGGCGAAGAGCCGAGACGAGCGGTTCGGAAGCGCGCGCGATTTCGCCACTGCATTGCAGTCGGCGATCCGGCGCGCGGAGGACCAGACGATCGTCCCGCCCGCCAACCCGCAGAAAAAGCCGGACACCGGCGGCACGGGATCGCGCGCCGGCCAGTCGATCGCCGGCGCGGTGACGAGCCCGTCGACGGTCACCCAGGAGGTCGAGCTCGTCTACTGGAAGGACATCAAGGATTCGGCCGAAGCCGACGAGTTCGAAGCCTTCCTCGACAAGTTCCCTGCAGGCATCTATGCCGACCTTGCGCGCAAGCGCTTGCGCAAGCTGCAAGGCGCAGGCAACGGCTCGGGAGACCAGACCATGCTGAGTGGCATGGCGACTGCGGGAGGTGCCAACCGCGATGTAGAGCCCGATGAGGAGGCGACGCGCCTTCGCACCGGCACGATGCCTTCGATGGTCGCGCCGGTCACGGCGCCCGTTCCCGCGGCCCCCGTTCCCGCCCCTGCGCCTGCGCCTGCGCCTGTCCCAGTGCCTGCGCCTGTTGTCGCCGCCGAAGCCACGACACCGGAAGCCGCGTCCGCGAAGGGACCGGTCTCTGATTTTCCGAGCACGATCGCGTTCGTGCATCCCTCCGTGTTGCCCGCAACAACCCCGGCACCGACGGCAGCCCCTGCGGTTGCCAGGCCGGTTGAACGCAAGGCGAAGGAAGAAAAGCCGAAGGCCCCTGCACGTGCGAAGGCACCGGCAGCCGCGGGCTCAAGTGGGAAGAAGCCGCCGATCGCAGTGCTCGCGGGCGTGGGTGCTGTCATCGTTGTGGGAATCGCAGCATTCCTCATGTCGGGCCGCGGGGCGAGCGCACCGGACGCGTCCCTCGCGGGGCAACCGCCAGCATCCGCGGCCGCATCCGCGGCGGCTGCGCCCGCGCCCGAACCTGCAGCCGAACCATCAACCCACGTCGTGGCGCCAGCGGTCTCCGCCCCGGTTGCTGCGAGCGAGGCCAAATCCGCAGGCAGCGTGGCGAAGGCTGCGCCTTCCAGGCCCGCGCCGCCGAAAGTCGCAGCTTCGAAGGCGAAGGTCGTTGCGCCCGCGGCCGTGGCCGAGCCTGCGCGGCCTGCGCCGGCACCCCAGGTGCAGCAAGAAGCCCCGAAGCCTGCTCCCGCCCCATCCGCTTCCCGCGCCGAGCTTGCAGCGGCAGACGCTTGCAAGGACAAGTCGTTCATCAGCCGCGAGTTCTGCCTGTCGGAAACCTGCGAAAAGCCCGGCGCGCGGGGGCATCCGCTGTGCGTCGAATGGCGCGCCCAGAAACGGCTGCGCGAGAGCAGCCGCATCGGCAACTAGGCGATCAAACGACGTCGATGACGTGCACGCCCGATGCGCCACTGCGGCGGTCGGCGAAGTGGCACTTCAGGGTTTCGTACACGGTCTTGAAGGCGATCTCGTCCCACGGGATCTCGTCTTCCGTGAACAGGCGCGCTTCGATGGTTTCGTGACCCGGCGCGAATTCAACCGACAGCAGCTTCGCGCGCCAGTACATGTGCACCTGGCCCACGCGCGGAACGGACAGCACGGCGATCAGGCCTTCCATTTCGATCTGCGCACCGGCTTCCTCGTCGGTCTCGCGCCTGGCGCCTTGTTCCGCGGTTTCGCCGAGCTCCATGAAGCCGGCGGGCAACGTCCACTTGCCCCGGCGGGGCTCGATGTTGCGCTTGCACAGCAGCACCTTGTCGCCCCAGTGCGGCACCGTGCCCACCACGCTGAGCGGGTTCTCGTAATGGATCGTGTCGCACTCGGGGCAGACGGCGCGCACTCGCGTGTCGCCGTCGTCGGGAACGCGGTAGGAAACCGCGCTGCCGCAGTTGCGGCAGTGCTTGATGGGCGTGCGGAAGGGAACGGACACGCCCCAGTTTATCCAATCAGGTCTTGGTGCCTTTGGAGTGTTTCTCGATCAGCGAGCGGGCCGTATCGAGCAGCTTGCGGCCGTCGAAGCCGCGCTTGTTCATGTCCTCCACCCATTCGATCTCGATCTGGCGCGACGCGCGGCGGAAGTTCTGCGCCTCCGCGGCGCTCACCGTGAAGATCGTGTTGCCGCGATCGGACGCGGCCTTGCGGCCCGCGGCGTCGCCCGCCTGCTGCACCTTGCCGAGCCATGCGGACGTGGCCATGCCGGAGTTCGCATCGATGATCTTCCTGAGGTCCGGCGGCAGCGAGTTGTACTTGGCCTTGTTCATGCACATCACGAACGTCGTCGTGTAGAGGGCGCCACCTGCGGGGTCGAACTCCGCGTGGTACTTCGTCAGCTCGTGCACCTTCACCGAGGGCACCACCTCCCACGGGATCACGCAGCCGTTGATCGTGCCCTTCGACAGCGCATCGGGAATCTGCGGCAAGGGCATCCCCACGGGCGTTGCGCCGAGCGCCCCGACGAGCTTGTTCACCTGGCGCGTCGGGGCCCGCACCTTCAGGCCGCGCATGTCGGCCACGCTGCGCACCGGCTTCTCGGCCGTGTGGATCACGCCCGGGCCGTGAACCTGCAGCGCGATGACCTGGGTCTCCTTGAATTCGTCGGGCGCCATCGTCTGCACGTACTCCCAGTACGCCTTGGACGTGGCTTCGGCATTGCTCATGATGAACGGCAGCTCGAACACTTCGATGCGCGGGAAGCGGCCCGCCGTGTTGCCGGGCAGAGTCCACACGACGTCGACGACGCCGTCGCGCGCCTGGTCGTACAGCTGCACCGGCGTGCCACCGAGCTGCATCGCGGGATAGGCCTCGAACTTGACGCGCCCGCCCGAATCCTTCTCCACCTTGTCCATCCACGCCTTGTGCATGTTGAGCCAGACGTTCGACGTCGGCGCCATGAAGGTGTGGAACTTGAGCGTGACCGATTGCTGCGCGAAGCCGCTGAGCGACGAGCCGCCCAGCGCCGCTGCCGCGGCGCCCGATTTCAGGAGAGTTCTGCGTTGGATCATGAATGCGTCCTCAGGATGAGAGAGGCACCATAGCCCGGATCGTGCCGCCCGGCATTCGGTGTGATCCCTACTTGGTCCCCATGAACTGCACCAGCCACAGGGCAAGCTGCGGAAAGGCGAGCATCAACCCGATGCGGATGAAATCGCTGATGAGGAAGGGCAGCACGCCGCGAAACGTCTCCGACAGCGGCACGTTGCGCGCCATGCCGTTCACGACGTAGACGTTCAATCCCATCGGCGGAACGATCATGCCGAAGGAGATCACCATCAGGATCAGGATGCCGAACCACAGCGCGGTCGCCTCCTTGGCCATGCCGAAGTCGAGGCTCATGACCACGGGGAAGAAGATCGGGATGGTGAGCAGCACGATCGACAGCTCCTCGGTCACGCACCCGAGCAGGATGTGCAGCACCACGATGCCGACCATGATCCAGATCGGCGACACGTGCCAGCCCGAGATGATCTGCACGAGCTGCGTCTGGATCTGCGTCAATGCGAGCGCGGAATTCAGGACGTCGGCGCCGATGAAGATCAGGAAGATCATCGCGGTGGCTTCGGCCGTCGACAGGAACGACTGGATGAACTTGTGCCACGTCATCTCGCGCTTGGCGATCGCGGCGAGCAATGCGGCGCCCGAGCCCACGCCGGCGCCTTCGGTCGGCGAGAAATACCCGCCATAGATCCCGCCGAACACGAGCCCGAACACGAACGCGATCGGCACCACGCCCCACAGGCTGTTCCAGCGGAACGGCAGGGGATCCTTCTCGATCTCGGGGGCATGGCCGGGCGCGAGCCGCACGTAGATCGCGATCACGATCATGTAGCCCAGCATCGCGATGATCCCGGGCAGCGTCGCGGCGAGAAAGAGCTTCGCGATGTTCTGTTCGGTGAGGATCGCGTAGATCACGAGCGGCACCGAAGGCGGGATGAGGATCCCGAGCGTTCCGGCGACGGCGAGGGTGCCCGTGGCCAGGCGCCCCGAGTACCCGTGCCGCTTCATTTCGGGCAATGCCACTCCGGTGATCGTGGCCGCGGTTGCGACGGACGATCCGCAGATCGCGCCGAACGCGGCACTCGCCATCACCGCCGCCATCGCGAGGCCGCCGCGCAGTCGCCCGACGACCGCGGCAGTGAACTCGAACAGCGACTTGCTGATTCCGCCTTGCGTGGCGAAGTGACCCATCAGGATGAACAGCGGGATCACCGAGAGGTCGTAGCTGGCGAACCGCGCGAACGCCATGCTGTTCATGAAGTTCGCGTAAGGCGCCCAGCCGGTCTGGATCACGTATGCCGCGGAACCCGAGATGAACATCGCAATTGCGATCGGCGTGCGCAACGCCATCAGCACGAACATCAGCACGATCGACGAGCCGGCGAGTGCGACGCCGCTCATGCCCCCTCCGTCACATGCGTGGGTTCGTTGAACCCGAACATCGCCTGCCAGAACGCGATGACCGCCGTAAGCGCGAAGCCCGGGACCATCGGCGCATATGCATACCACTCGGGGACCGCGAGCAGCATCGTCGTCGAACCACTCTGGAAGGAGCTCCAGCCGCCCAAAGCGGCGCGCCACGAGAGCAGGGCGCAGCACAGGCCGAGCAGCACTGCCCCAAGGCGTTCGAGCGCTTCGTTGAACGCGGGCGGCGCTTTCGCAGTGAAGACATCGACGACGATGTTGCCGCGATGGAACTGGCACAACGGCATGAACAGGCCGACAGCCGCACCGGTCGCGAGGCCGACCAGCTCGAAGTCACCCGTCAGCGTGCGGCCCACCGTTTCGCGGCCGATGATGCTGCCGCAGGTGATGACGACCATCAGTGCGACCAGCGCGCCCGCGGCGAGCGCGCAGGCCTTGGCCAGGGTTTCCAGGACGCGCAATCTTGTTTCTCCTCTTTGTTCTTCGGACTGCGCGCCGTCTTCGGGTCTAGCGCGCTGCGGCGATTTTCACCGAAAGCGGAGGCAGCCCCCGGACGCCGCCTTCGAGCGTATCGCCCGCGACGACGGCCGCGACGCCTTCGGGCGTGCCCGTGAAGATCAGGTCCCCGGGCGCGAGCTCCCATGCGGAAGACACGTGCTCGATGATCTCACCGAGGTTCCAGATCAACTTGCTCACGCTGCTGCGCTGGCGGTCCTTGCCATTGACCTTGAGCCAGATGTCCGCATTGACGATGTCGCCGGCCTGCGCCGCGGGCGTGATGGGGCCGATGGGTGCGGACTGCTCGAAGCTCTTGCCGATCTCCCAGGGACGGCCTTGCTTTTTCATCTCGCCTTGCAGGTCGCGGCGCGTCATGTCCAGGCCCACCGCGTAGCCCCAGATGTGCTTCATCGCATCGGCGGCCTTGATGCCACGTCCGCCCGTGCCGATGCATGCGACCAGTTCGATCTCGTGGTGCAGGTCCTTGGTGAGGGTGGGGTATTCGATGCTGCCCGTCTCGCCTGCGTCCACCGGCACGATCGCGTCGGCGGGCTTGAAGAAGAAGAACGGCGGCTCGCGGCCGGTGAAGCCCATTTCCTTCGCGTGCTCGACGTAATTGCGCCCGACGCAAATGACGCGCCGCACGGGAAAGCGTTCGCTGCGGCCAACGATGGGCACGCTCGCGGTCACCGGATCAAAGATGTAATTCATGACTGCCTTCTTTCTTCGTGATGGATGCCCAGTGCTTCCTGCACGGGCCGGTCGGAATAACTGAACAGCACGCAGCCGCGCCCCGACGAGAAGCGGGCAGTGTGCCATGAGGGCACGACGAAATGGTCGCGCGGCGAGAACGCAAAACGCAGCTCGCGCCCGCCGCCCTCGACCACCGCTTCGCCTTCGCCCTCGACCACGCTGTACACCGCGCCGTCGGTCTGCTGCCACGGCTTGCCGTTGAAACCCGCGGGCAATTTCTGCATGAACGTCTGCATCGTCGGCATCGGTGAGCGGCCGGTGAGCGGGTTGATGTAGCGCAGCTTGATGCCGTCCCATTCATCGATGGGCGCATCGCGTTCGAGCTGCTCGAGCGCTTCGCGGCTGCGCTCGTACGGGTAGCTGAAGATCGGCGACGTCTTGCCGAAGGGCGACGTCGTGCGCACCGGCGCCATGTTGTGGCCGTAACTCGCGAAGCTGGTGCCTTCCTTGCGCGTGACGACTTGCGAGCGCGCCGTGTCGTTCTCCGCGAAGCCCGCATCGAGGAAGCGGATCAGCGGGATGTCCAGGCCATCGAGCCACACCACCGGCACCTTTGCGTCGTTGCCGTGGTCGTGCCAGGTCCAGCTCGGCGTGATGATGAAGTCGCCCGGATGCATCGTCGTGCGTTCCCCGTCGACCGCGGTGTACGCGCCCGAACCTTCGACGATGAAACGCAGCGCGCTTTGCGTGTGGCGATGGCTGGGGGCGACTTCGCCGGGCAGGATCAACTGCAGCCCCGCGTAGAGCGACTGCGTCGCACACGATTGGCCGCGCAGCGCCGGGTTCTCGAGGACCAGCACGCGGCGCACGGCTTCTTCGGCGCTGATCGCCTCGCCCGCACGCATGAGAAAGGGCCGCACCTCCTCGTACTTCCAGTGCACGGCCACGCAGGGCGTCTTCGGCTGCTGCGGAACCAGGGCATGCAGCACTTCCCACAGCGGCGTGAGGTGGAGGGGCTCCATGTCGCGGTACAGCTGCTGGCGCACCTGCAAGGTGGAATCGGGAGCGTTCATCGAGGATCTCCTTGGCCGAGGAATGCGCCTTCGGCTTCGAGGCGGGATTGAAGGTCGCGCACATCGACGCGGGAAGCAGGAACGCCTTCGCGCAATGCGAAGTGCGCGGCCGTGCCCGCGGCCTCGCCCATGACGAAGCAGGCCCCGGTCACACGCGCGGCCGATTGCGCTTCATGCGTCATCGACGCGCAGCGGCCCGCGACCCAGAGGTTGTCGAGCGAAGGCGTGACCGTCATCCGATACGGCAGCTGGTTGAACCCGCGCGACTCGGGGATCTTCGGGAATCGAAATTCCACGTCGCCCTTGACGTGCAGTTCCAGCGGCCAGCCGTTCACGCCGATCGTGTCGTCGAAATCGACGCAATCGAGCACATCGCTTTCGGTCAGCATGTACAGGCCATGCACGCGGCGCGTCTCGCGGATACCGACCTGCGGCGGAATGTCGACGATGTACGACTCCTCGAAGCCGGGCACTTCCTTGAGGAACTTCGCCATGCCGGCCACCTGCTTGCGCCCCAGTGCTTCGGCGTCGCTCAGTTCTTGCGCGTCGGTGCCGTCCATCGCCTGGCCGCCCGCGTTCGCAAGCTGCGTGACGTTCACGCGCCATTCGATGCCGCGCTTTTGCGGCCGCACGATCGCACCCTTGCGCGGGAACTGGTGGCGGCCTTGCGCCTGGGCCTGCTCCATGAGGGGCGGAATGGTCTTCCAGGCTTCACCGGCGCGCTGCGGGTCGACGTTGTTGACGCGGAACATGAGCGACGGGTAGAGCATGTTGCCTTGCCCGTCGCCCTTGTCGAATGCGGCGCCCGCCCAGGCAGCCAGGTCGCCGTCGCCCGAGCAATCGATGAACGCGCGGCCCTTCACCGCGACACGGCCCGATTTCGTTTCGAGGAGCAGGGCGGAGATCGATCGCGGCGAGTCCTTGACCACGCCGCACGCGACCGCATGGAACAGCACCTTGGCGCGCGCGGAAGCCATGAGTTCGTCGGCAGCGATCTTGTACGCCGCGGTGTCGTACGCCTGCGCCGCGATCTTCCCGAACACCATGTGGGGCGCATTCAGCCCGCCGAGCGCGTTGATCCGCGCCAGCAAATCGTCCGCCACGCCGTGCACGACCTGCTTGATCTCACCGTGAACATTCGCGTGCAGTCCGCAGAAGTTGGTGACGCCGGCCGCCGTGCCCATGCCGCCGAGGAAGCCGTATCGCTCGACCAGCAGTGTCGATTGCCCGGCGCGCGCTGCAGCGACGGCGGCCGCGATTCCTGCGGGCCCGCCGCCAAGCACGACGACTTCGTATTCGCCGAAGACCGGCGTCTGCCGTGAAGGTTCGTGAACGAACGAGTTCATCGTGCGAAGAGCCTTCGCGGGTCGATGCCTTCGTACATCCACTTCAGGCCGGCGAAGCCGGCGGATTCCTTGCCGCCCTGGAACATCTGGTTGCGCAGCTCGCGCGTGACGCCGGACGCGTGATAGATGTCGCCGTAGAAGCGCGCAGTGAGCTGCACGCGTCCGGTGCGCAGGTAACGTGCCTGCTGGTATTTCAGGAACGCTTCTTCGACGTTGCCGCGCGTGGACTTCAGTGCCTCACCGAGTACGACGGAGTCTTCGATCGCCTGGCCCGCACCTTGCGCGAGGTACTGCAGCATCGGATGCGCCGCATCGCCCAGAAGGGTGACGCGGCCCTTGCTCCATCCCTTGACCGGCTCGCGGTCGCACAGCACCCACATCTTCCAGGTCTCGATCTTGCCGAGGAGTTCCTTCACCTGGGGAACCGCATCCGCGAACCGCTCGTTCAATTCCGCCGTGTCGCCGAATGTGTTCCAGCCTTCGTCGTACTTGTTGCTATGGAAGACCGCCACGAGATTGAACAGTTCGCCGCGCCGCAGCGGGTAGTGCACGAGGTGGGTCTTCTCGCCGCCCCAGAGCACCACTTCATCGCTCCACAAGTGTTGCGGCACGTCTTCGCGCTTGAGCACGGCGCGATATGCGATGTGGCCGGACACGCGCGGCTTGCCGTCACCGACGACCGCTTCACGCACGCGGCTCCACATGCCGTCGGCGCCGATCAGCGCATCGCCGCGCAACGCATCGCCGGAGATGAGCTTCAGCGTGACGCCTTGCGAGTCCTGTTCGAACGAATCCACTTTGCTCGACGTGAGCAGCTTCACGTTGTCGAAACGCTGGCAAGCCTCAAGCAGCACGTCGTGCAAGTCGGCGCGGTAGATCAGGCCATACGGATAGCCGTAGACCGCCTTCACCGCATCCCCCAGCGGGACATGCACGACCTCTTCGCCCGTGCGCACGTCGTTCATGCACATGCCGGGCGGGAAGAATGCAACTTGGCTGATTGCCTGGGTCAGCCCGAGGGACTCGAACATGCGGAAGATGTTCGGGCCGAGCTGGATGCCCGCGCCGATCTCGCCGAACTGAGCCTGCTGCTCCAGCACCGTCACGCGATGGCCATCGCGGCCGAGCACGTAGGCGGCCGCGAGCCCGCCGATGCCGCCGCCGGCGACGAGGAAGTGCAGGGGAGCCGTCATTGGATTGGCGCGAATTGCGGAAATCGTAAGAATACATATTATCCCCTACACTGCGCCCATGCCCAAGAGCTTCGACTTCCGCCACGCTCCCGGGCACCTGATCCGGCGCGCGCATCAGCTCGCCGTCGCGGTCTTCATGGAGGAGACGGCCGAGTTCGGCGTGACGCCCGTGCAGTTCGCCATCCTCAACGCTCTGATCGAAGACCCGGGCGAGGACCAGATCACGCTCGCGGGCAGGGTCGCATTCGACGCCGCGACGTTCGGGTCGGTCATCGGCCGGCTCGAATCGAAAGGATGGGTCAAGCGGAAGGCGGACGCGAATGACCGCCGGCGGAAATTGCTGTGGGTGACTCCCGAGGGCGAGAGCGCAGCGATGGCGATGAAGCGCGCCGTGGGGAAGGCGCAGGCGAAGATCCTCGGGCCCTTGTCCGCCGAGGAGCGCGATCAGCTCCTCGTCCTGCTCGACAAGCTCGTCAATCGCTCTTCGTGACCAGCGTGAAGTGCTCGACCAGCGGCGGCTGGGCGAAGTACTGGCCGATGATCGCGCGCCATTCGGTGAAGAGCGGTCCCTTCCGGAAGCCGACGGTGTGGTCCTCCAGCGTCTCCCAGAAAATCTGCAGGATGAAGCGCTCGGGCGTTTCGATGCAGTGGTTCACCTTGTAGCCTTTCATGCCCTTCGCGCGAACCGCGACGGTGACGAGCGCGCGCTCGATCGCTTCCTTGAATTCTTCGTGCTTGCCAGGCGTGACGCGGATGTCCGCGATCTCGAGGATCATCTTCTTCTTCCTTGGTTGATCAGAAGCGGCTGAAATATTCGCGCCGCTGGAACTCCTGCTTGTCTTCGGCGGAATCGAACCGGGCCGCCTCCGATTGCTTGATGCGTGTGTAGTAGTCGACGAAGTTCGCGCCGAACGCTTCCACGATCGCCTTGTCCGAGCGCAGCGCCCCGAGTGCCTCGCCCAATGACGTCGGCAGCATCGTGGCCTGCGCGGCGTACGGAGCCTCGGTCGGCGGCGGGGGAGCGAGCTTTCGCTCGATGCCATCCAGCCCGGCGTGAATCTGCGAAGCGAAATAGAGATAGGGATTTGCCGCGGGCTCGCCGATGCGGTTCTCGATGCGAAAACCGCTTCCGGCCGCGTCATCGATCACGCGCAGCATCGCGCCCCGGTTGTCGCGGCCCCAAACGACCGCTTGCGGTGCAAGTGCGTTCGGGCGGAACCGCCCGAAACCATTGGCGGTGGGCGTGCAGAAAACGGTGATCGCACGCGCATGTTCCATCAAACCCGCGAGGTAGTGCATGTTCGTCGCGTTCGAGCCCGAACGCGCATCGACAAGCGACTGGTGCAGGTGCCAGCCACTGGACATGATGTTGGGGAAGGGCGGGCGGCACATGAATGTGGCGTGATACCCCGCGCGCCGCAGCGCCTGCTTCACGCCATTTCGGAACAGCACCATGTTGTCGGCCGCGACGAGCGCGTCGGTCGCATCGAACACCGCTTCCACCTGGCTCGGGCCAAGTTCGATCTCCAGCGACGACAGCGGCAATCCCAAGGCCTGCGCCGTGTGCTGCACGATGCGCAGCGGCTCCTCGCTCATGTCGGCCCAGCCTTCGCTCAAAAGGTTGTAGCCAGGGTGGATCATGCCCACGCGCGGCGGCGCGCCGGGCCAATCCGCGCGTTCAGGATCGAGCTGGGCCTGCGCGTCCTCGATGCGATAGATGTGGAACTCGACTTCGAGCCCGCACTTCATCGTGAACCCTGCTTCATGCAAACGCGCCAATGCGGATTGCAGGATGCGTCGCGTGTCGAGCTGGACCGGCTGGCCGTCCTTGAACCACGGCTGCGCTTGCATCCATCCCGTGGACTGCGCCCAAGGCAGTTGCCGGAAGCTGGCAGGGTCTGGCCGCAAGACGAGATTTCCCGCGAACTCGAAGCCGGGCAGGTCCGCAGTGCCGCCGGGCTCGAAGACCTTGAACGCAGTGCGGTCCGACGTGTCCTTGAGCATCAGCGTGCTGACCATGCCGATGCCTTCATCGAGCGCGCGCAAGGCTGCCTTCGTGGTCAGGGTCTTGCCACGCGTGATTCCATGCAGGTCGCACCACACGATGCGTACGAGCTCGAGCCCGCCCGATTCGATCAGTTGCGCGACTCGCTTCGCGTCTTCCGTCATGCCACGACAGGCGTGCGCGTCCACGGTGCGTGGTCGCGCTTGGCCTTGGCCTGCGCTCGCCACCACGTCGGCCATTCACCCGCAGGCGCGATGCCGTCGACGGTATCCGGGCCGACGAGCGCACCCGCGTTCTTCGGATCCGCCGCACCCGGCGCTGGCCCGCCGGCCTGCACCGCCTCGATCGCCTGCATCAGCACGCGCCGGTTGCCGATGATCACCTTGTCGCTCGTGCCGAGGTGCTCCTTCGTGCGGTCGGCGATCGGGCCCATGCTTTCCACTGCCCATTGGTCGTGCACGTTGATGTCTTCCTCGCCCATGCCCAGGAAGGTGCGCGTGAGTTGCTCGTCGGGATTGAAGCCCCAGTTGTTGTGGCGGCCGGATTTGGGGATGTAGTCAGGCAGCGAAATGAACTGCAGCCGCTGGTTGCGCATCGCTTCCTTGTCGACCGGCGCCGCGAAGCTGGTGAAGATCGAATACCAGTAGGTATGGGTGTCATCGACGGGCAGGTGCATCTGCGTGATCGTCAGCGTTTCCGACAGCGGGATGACGAACGTGTGCGGGAAGATCGCGTGCGTGACGCGCACGTGCGTCAACTGCTCGGTCATTGGACGCAGCGCCGTGAGCTGGAAGCCCCACGGCGTGTTCTCGTAGCTGATCTCCGGCTTGTGGAACTCACGCATGATCCGCGTCATCGGCCAGCGCTCGCCGCCGAAATCGCCGGCGCTCGCGCTGCGGAACTGTTTCCCTGCGGCGTTGTCGCCGATTTGTTCGAGCGACTCGTCGGAGAGGAAGCGATGCAGGAACGACGGATGCGCGGGATCGATGCCGACTTCGAAGGCCTGCAGCCAATTGCAGTTCCACATTCCCTTGAACGCGAACGTGTGAGTCGAAGGCGCGGCAAAGCAGTCGAAATCGGGAAAGGGCGGGGCCTCGCCTTCCCCGAACCACGCGAACAGGATTCCGCTTTTCTCGATGACCGGGTAGCGCCTTTGCATGACCCGCCCGCACAGGCGAGTGCCCACGGGTTCGGCCGGCGCATCGAGGCATGTCCCGTCGAACGCGAATTTCCAGCCGTGGAACGGGCAACGCAAGCCGTCGCCTTCGTTGCGCCCGAACGAGAGGTCCGCGCCGCGGTGCGGGCAATTGCGTTCGAGCAAACCCCAGCGTTCCTGCGCGTCCTTGAAGAGCACGAGGTCCTCGCCGAGCGCGCGCACCGCCTTCACCGGGCGATGCGCCATGCGCGGGTCGAGCGCGGGGTTGAATTCATCGACCAGCGCCACCGGCTGCCAGTAACGGCGCATCAGGGCGCCGCACGCCGTGCCGGGGCCGATGCGCGTGAGCAGTTCGTTGTCTTGCGCTCTCATGCGGGGCAGTTTAGAACGGTTTATCCTTCCTGCGCCACGAAGCGAACCGCCATGAAGCTTTACAACTACTTCCGCTCTTCCGCCTCGTTCCGCGTGCGTATCGCACTCGAACTCAAGGGCCTCGGGTACGACTACATGCCGGTCCACCTGCTCAAGAAGGAAAACCTGCAGGACACCTACAAGGCCATCGCGCCAACCGGCCTCGTCCCGGCGCTGGTGATGGACGACGGCACGGTGCTGGAGCAATCGATGGCGATGATCGAGTACCTCGACGAGACTCATCCCGAGCCGCCGCTGCTGCCGCGCGATGCGCTCGGGCGCCAGAAGGTGCGCGCGTTGTCGCAATTGATCGCCTGCGAGATCCATCCGCTGAACAACACGCGCGTGCTGCGGTATCTCACGCACGACCTGAAGCTGGACGAGGAAATCCGCGCCACGTGGTACCGGCATTGGGTGCGCGATGGGCTGGAAGCGTACGAGCGCGAACTGGCGCGCCTGCCTGCCTCCAGGTTCTCCTACGGAGACGCGCCGACGATGGCCGACTGCCTGCTGGTCCCCCAGGTCTTCAACGGCAAGCGTTTCAACACGCCGTTCGACGGGCTCACGCGCACGATGCAGGCATTCGACAACTGCATGGCGCACCCCGCGTTCCAGAAGGCCCAGCCTTCGAACTGTCCCGACAACGAGGCCTGATGCAGTGGCTTGCCCCTGACTGGCCCGCACCGCCCAATGTGCGGGCGGTGTGCACGACGCGTGAAGGCGGGGTTTCCGCGGGCAACTTCGCAAGCCTCAACCTCGGCGACCACGTCGGCGACGAGGCTCCGCACGTCGCGCGCAATCGCGCGATCTTCGAGCGCGGGATCGGCGCGCGGCCGGTGTACCTGAAGCAAGTGCACGGCACCGCCTGCATTGCGATCGACGGCAACACGGAAGACGCAGCACGGGCCGACGGTTGCTGGACCTCCGTGCGCAACGTCGCCTGCACGATCATGGTCGCGGATTGCCTGCCGGTGTTGTTGACGACCCAGGACGGTTCGCGCGTCGGTGCTGCGCACGCAGGATGGCGCGGGCTTGCGGGCGGGATCGTGGAAGCAACGGTGCGCGCGATGGAGGCCGAGGCTTCATCCCTGGTTGCATGGCTCGGGCCTTGCATCGGGCCTGAAGCTTTCGAAGTCGGCGACGACGTGAAAAACGCGTTCGGCACCGCGGCCGAATCGCACTTCAAGCCTTACCGCGAAGGCAAATGGCTCGCGGACCTGCCTGCACTCACACGCATGAGGCTGCGCGCGGTTGGCATGACACGCATCCACGGCAACGACGGCAAACGTGAGTGGTGCACGGTCGCGAACCCGTCACGGTTCTTTTCGCACCGGCGGGACCGCGTCAGCGGCCGTTTCGCCGCCGCCGTCTGGCGCGTCTAGCGGTTTCGCCTGCTCAGCCTGCTCCTTGGCGCGCATTGCACGCTTGCGCGCCGGCGTCGTCATGATGTACGCCACGAGGGCCACAGGACCCGCGCCATAGAGTACAAAGGTGAAGACCGCGCCGATGACTGTGCCGTTGGCGTGCGTGGCTTCCGCCAGTGCCATCATGAGGGCGACATACAGCCAGCCGACGATGACGATCAGGACAATGGGCATGCGTGGAACTACGGATGTTGCGCTGCAACATCGAAGATGACATACTTCGGGTTAACCCGAATCAGATAACGGGGCCAGGAGACAAGACG
>DATLBJ010000110.1:0-26779 GCA_035526975.1 Ramlibacter sp. | reverse complement strand
GCGCTGCGCTTGCTGGAAGCCCTCGCTCATCACCTTGGCGTAACCGCCGCCGCCCGAGCCCTCTTCCTCATATTCCACCTTGACGAATTCGCCGCCGAGCGAGACGACCTGGTCGGCTACTTCGGCGCGTGTGTCGTTGGCGCGCACGATCGCGCCGAGATTTGCCGCGGTTCCGATCGCGGCCAGGCCCGCAACGCCCGCCCCCGCGATGAACACTTTCGCCGGCGGGATCTTGCCGGCGGCCGTGACCTGGCCGTTGAAGAATCGCCCGAATGCGTTCGCGGCCTCGATCACCGCGCGATAGCCGCTGATGCCGGCCATCGACGTCAGGGCATCCATCTTTTGCGCGCGCGACAACTGGCGGGGCAAGGAGTCGATCGCCAGCACGGTGGCCTTCTTCGCCGCGAGCTGCTGCATCAAGTCGGGGTTCTGCGCCGGCCAGATGAAGCCGATCAGCGTGCCGCCTTCGCGCATCAGGCCGACTTCCTGCGCGCTCGGCGCACGCACCTTGAACACGATGTCCGACTTCGACCACACGTCCGCCGCAGCCGGCACGACCTCCGCGCCCGCCGCGCGATATGTGTCGTCGGCGAAGTTCGCGGCGTCGCCGGCGCCGCTTTCGACGGCGACCTTGAACCCGAGCTTGACCAGCTTTTCCACCACATCGGGGACGGTGGCGACGCGCTTTTCGCCTGCGGCCGTTTCCTTCGGCACTCCGATGAGCATGGACGGTTCTCCTCGTATCTGGGGGTGGGGAGCGAGCTTACATGATGCAGAGCTTGGCCTGCGGTAACTGCGTACTTCCGTGGTCACTCTCGTGACGGAGAATTGAAAAGGATCAATTCCGCGATCGGAGAAACGCCATGGCCGCCATCCCCGCTGCAACGCCTGTTGCACGCAAGCCGCTGTACAAGTCCCTGTATTTGCAGGTGATCACCGCGGTGGTGATCGGCGTCTTCCTCGGACACTTCTGGCCCGCGGTCGGCGCCGAGATGAAGCCCCTGGGTGACGGCTTCATCAAGCTGATCAAGATGCTGATCGCGCCGATCATCTTCTGCACGGTGGTGGTCGGCATCGCCGGCATGGAGGACATGAAGAAGGTCGGCAAGACCGGCGGGCTGGCGCTGCTGTATTTCGAAGTGGTCAGCACCCTCGCGCTCATCATCGGACTGGTTCTCGTCAACGTGATCGAGCCCGGCACGGGCATGAACGTCGATCCGGCGGCACTCGACACCAAGGGCATCGCCGCCTACACCGGCCCCGGCAAGATGGGGACCACCACCGACTTCCTGCTGAACCTGATCCCCGGCACGTTCTTCGATGCGTTTGCGAAGGGCGAGATCCTGCAGGTGCTGCTGCTGGCGGTGCTGTTCGGTTTCGCGCTGCACGGATTCGGCGGCCGCGGCACGCTGGTGTTCGACATCATCGAGAAGGCCTCGCACGTGCTGTTCCGCATCGTGGGCTACGTCATGAAGCTCGCGCCGATCGGCGCGTTCGGGGCGATGGCCTTCACCATCGGCAAATACGGGCTCGGCTCGCTGTTCTCGCTGGGCAAGCTGATGGCGGCCTTCTACGGCACCTGCCTGATCTTCATCTTCGTCGTGCTCGGGATCATCGCGCGCGCGCACGGTTTCTCGGTGTGGAAGCTGGTCAAGTACATCAAGGAGGAACTGCTGATCGTGCTGGGCACGTCGTCGTCCGAATCGGTGCTGCCCCGAATGATGGAAAAGATGGAGAACCTCGGTGCGGCCAAGAGCACCGTGGGCCTCGTGATCCCCACCGGCTATTCGTTCAACCTCGATGGCACGTCGATCTACCTGACCATGGCCGCCGTCTTCATCGCGCAGGCGACCAACACGCCGATGACGCTCACGCAGGAGCTCACGCTGCTCGCCGTGTTGCTGCTCACGTCGAAGGGCGCCGCGGGAGTGACGGGCAGCGGCTTCATCGTGCTGGCCGCGACGCTGTCGGCCGTGGGGCATGTGCCGGTCGCCGGCCTCGCGCTGATCCTCGGGATCGACCGCTTCATGTCCGAAGCGCGGGCGCTCACGAATCTCGTCGGCAACGGCGTGGCGACCCTCGTCGTCGCGCGCTGGACGGGTGAACTCGACATGGAGCGCCTGCGCTCGCACCTCGACAATCCTTCGGCTGCGGAGGCGGACGAGCCGGAATTGATCCTCGACGCACACGACGCGAAGATCGCGTCCTAACGCACGGCTAACCGCGGCGGGGTACTCTCGCCGCAATGTCCCCGCTGTTCCTCTACGGCCTTTCGGCCGTCCTGCACTGCTACGTCGGCGCGCGCCTCGTGCCCGACCTCGCCACGCCGTGGGGTGTCGCGCTCGCGCTGCTGCTGGCCGCATCGGCGCTGCTGATGCCGATGGGCATGCTGGCGTGGCGCTTCATTCGTGGCGCGTGGGCCGAACGCGTGGCGATCGCGGGCCTCTTCGCGATGGGGCTGTTCTCGTCGCTGCTGGTCGCAACCTTCCTGCGCGACGTCGTGCTGATCGCACTGGGCGTCGTGCACACGATGACGCCGCTGCTGTTCTCGTACGAACGGCTCGCGAGCGTGTCCGCGGGTGTCGTGCCGGTCGCGGCCATCGCGGTCACGGCAATCGGCTTGTGGAACGCGCGCCGGATTGCGCGCATCGTCGAAGTCGACGTCCCGATCGCAGGCCTGCCCGGCGCGCTCGATGGCTTCACGATCGCCCAGATCAGCGACGTGCACGTCGGCCCGACCATCCGGCGCAATTACGTCGAGGGCATCGTCGATGCGGTGAACGCACTCGAAGCGGACCTCATTGCGATCACGGGCGACCTCGTGGACGGCAGCGTGCCGCAATTGCGCGAGCACGTCGCGCCGCTGGCGAACCTGCGCGCGAAACACGGGCGCTTTTTCGTCACCGGCAATCACGAGTACTACGCGGGCGCATTGCCGTGGATGGAAGAGTTGGAGCGGCTGGGCATCCGCGTGCTCCACAACGAGCATGTCGTGCTCGACCACGGTGCTGCGCGCCTGGTGGTCGCCGGTGTGCCCGACTACAGCGCGGGACATTTCCATCCGGCGCATGCGAGCGACCCGGCGGCCGCCCTCGCAGGCGCACCGCCGGACGCGCGCGCGAGAATCCTGCTCGCTCATCAGCCGCGCACCGCGCCCGCCGCCGCGAAGGCGGGGTTCGACCTGCAACTGTCCGGCCACACGCATGGTGGCCAGTTCTGGCCATGGAACCACTTCGTGCGGTTCCAGCAGCCCTTCACTGCAGGGCTGAATCGCATGGATGGGCTGTGGGTCTACGTGAGCCGTGGCACCGGATATTGGGGGCCCCCGAAGCGTTTCGGCGCGCCGTCGGAAATCACGAAATTGCGTTTGAAACCTGCCTGAGCGGCAGTCCTACAGGCCGGGGCGGCGGCATCCCACAAGGATGAGGTGGCCCGACCCCGAAGACTGCATGCATGGCCCGCCTCGCATCCCTTTCCTCTCCCCTCACCGGCGCGCGCGCCTCCAACGTCAACTACCTCGGTGCGGCGCGCTGCCGCCGCAAGTTCGAGCTCTTCTACCCGGACGGGTTTTCGGATGAGACTTACCAGGTCGCGGAGCGGTCGTTCAAGGAACGCGCGCACCTGGAATGGGACGCCGAACTCGGGCCGGTGGAGTTCCGCAAGCTGCTCGCCCGCGGCGAGTTCCGCCACATCGCCGACGCCGCGATCCGCATCGAGTCGCGCACGAACCTGCTCTTCTCCTTCGAGAAGATGGCGCTGCGCGATGCGCTGAAGTCGCAGGCCGGCGCGCGCCTGTTCGCCACCGAGCTCTACGCTTTCCTGTGGAGCCGCGGCTCGCCGCAGCGCAAGTTCGCCGACTGGGTCCAGGCCGTGTCCGAGCTGCCGCGCCGCGATGCACCGGTCGTGACCTGGCCGATCCTCACGGTCTTCGGCTTTCTCGCGCGCCCCGACAAGCACATCTTCCTCAAGCCGATGGTCACGCGGCGCGCCGCGCACGACTACGGCTACGACTTCCAGTACGAGTCCGCGCCCAGCTGGCGCGTCTATCACTCGCTGCTGACGTTCGCCGCGATCATCCGGCGCGACCTCGACCGCCGGCACGGCTTCAAGGCACGCGACATGATCGACCTGCAGTCCTTCATCTGGGTGCAGGGCTCGCCCGAGTACGAAGCCTGACGCGCGCGCACGACAGCGTTTCCTGGAGCAGCGGCAGCGCGTTGAAGAGCATCGACGCCGCCGCGGCTGCGACGAGGTAGTCGAACGGCCACGGCTCGTTCCTGGCGCGCAGCGACCAGTCGTCGCGGTCCGCGATCATCGCCAGCAACGCAAGCGAGACGAGCGGCAGCAGCTCGAGGAAGCTGTGGACCATCTGCTCGAAGGGGCCGACGTCGCGCTTGAGCGTGCTGTAGTCCAGGTCCCAGTACACCGTGGCTTCGTGCACGAGGAACACCGCCAGCACGATCGCCAGCACTGCCGCATTGATTTCGAGGAAAGCGACGGCCAGCATCGCGGCGCCGATCTCGGCGAACATCAGCCAGTGGATCAGGCTTTCCTTCACGCCGCTGGTGGTCGCGATGCCGGTGCGGCGGTGGCAAACCCAGTCGGCGAAACCCGCCAGCACCCACAGTGGGTAGACGATGTACATCAGCATGAACGCCGCGAGCTCCTGCATCTCGCGAGCTTAGGCGGTTTAGCGCGCGAATTGTTCGGAGCCGACCAAGCCGATCTTCTGCAAGCCGAACCGTTGCGCGGTTGCCAGCGCGACTGCGACCGCTTCGTATTTCGCCCGCGCGTCGGGCCGCAGGTGGATTTCGGGAGGGTCGGTTTGGGTCGCCGCGTCGCGCAAGCGCTGCTCGAGCTCGGCCCGGCCCTTGAGCGTCTCGCCGTTCCACGTGAACTCGCCGGCCGGCGTGACATCGAGCTGCACCACCTGCGGCTCGGACGGCGGCGGCGGCGCGTTGCTGCTCGGCATCTCGAGGTTCACGGAGTGGAGCTGGATCGGGATCGTGATGATGAGCATCACCAGCAGCACCAGCAGCACGTCGACCAGCGGCGTGGTGTTGATGTCCACCATCATCTGCGCGTCATCGGCGTCGGAATCGATCGGGATCATCTTGCGGGCGGCTCGGTGAGGAACCCCACGTGCGCAATGCCGGCCTGCTGCGCGGCGTACACCACCTGCCCGATGGCCTGGTAGTCGGCGCGCGCATCGGCGCGGATGTGCAGCTCGGGCTGCGGGTTCCGGCCCGCTTCGCGCGCGAGCTGGTCCACGAGCTGCTGCGTCGCCGCGACCGGCGTGTCGAACCAGTACACGGCGCCCTGCGCATCGACGGTGACGATGATGTTCTGCGGCTGCTCTTCGGTGGCCTGTGTCGCCTCTTGCGGCAGCGTGACCGCGATGGAGCTGTTCACGACGGGAATGGTGATCAGGAAAATGATCAGCAGCACCAGCATCACATCCACCAGCGGCGTGGTGTTGATGGTGGACAGCAGGGCCTCTTCGGCCTCGGGCATCTGGTGCGGAAAGCGGACGCTCATCGCACAGTCAGGTCTTCGCCCGCGCGGCGGCGGCCAGCAGCACAGTGTGCAGGTCGGAGCCGAAGGCGCGCACGGTGTCCATCGCGACACGATTGCGCCGCACCAGCCAGTTGTAGCCCAGCACGGCGGGAACCGCGACCGCGAGGCCCAGCGCCGTCATGATCAGCGCCTCGCCCACGGGGCCTGCGACGCGATCGATCGACGCCTGCCCCGACGCGCCGATCTTCACCAGCGCGTTGTAGATGCCCCAGACCGTGCCGAACAGGCCGACGAACGGTGCGGTCGAACCCACTGTCGCGAGCACGGCGAGGCCTTCCTGCGTGCGGCTGTGGATCGTGGCAATCGCGCGCTCGATGCTTTGCGCGACCCACGTGTTCAGGTCGACCTGGCCGATCAGGCCGTCGTGCTTGCGGGTGGCTTCGAGCGCCGACTCCGCGATGAAGCGGTAGGGGCTGCCCTTCTGCAAGGACTCGGCGCCTTGGCGCACGGTGTCGGCTTTCCAGAATGTCGCGTTCGCGGCGCGCGCCTGGCCCCCCATGCGCGACTGCACGATCAGCTTGCGGACCAGCACGTACCAGCTCGCGATCGACATCACGGCGAGGATGAGGATCGTGATGCGTGCGACCCAGTCGCCTTGCAGCCACATCGCTTGGAGGCCGTAGGGGTTCGCGACGGCGGCCGGGGTCTTGATGGCCGGCAGCACCGGTTGCGACGCCGCCGGTGCGGCGGCCTGGGCCCACGCCAGCGACGAGAACCCGGCCACTTGCAGCCAGGCGGCGATTCGAAGGAAGGGCGTGACGCGCATGTGCGCGATTGTGCCCAACTCAGCGGGGCCACGCCCATAATCGCGCATGCCGTCGAAGTGGAACCCGCGCGTGACCGTCGCTGCCGTGATCGAGCAGGACGGGCGCTTCCTGCTGATCGAGGAAGAGACGGCGCTCGGTCTCAAGCTGAACACCCCGGCCGGACACCTCGACCCGGGCGAAACGCCGGCGCAAGGGTGCGCGCGCGAGGTGCTGGAAGAAGCAGCCTACGACTTCACGCCCACGCACTTTCTCGGCGTGTACCTCGCGCGCTCGCGCAAGAACTCCACCGGCGAAGACCAGACGTATCTGCGCATGGCGTTTTGCGGCAAGCTCGGTGCGCATCACGCGAACCGGCCCCTCGACCAGGGCATCGTGCGCACGATCTGGATGACGGCCGATGAAGTGCGCACCACGAAAGACCGGCACCGCAGCCCGCTCGTGCTCAAGTGCATCGAGGACTACCTGGCCGGCGTGCGCTATCCGCTGGACGCCGTGCATGCCGATCCCAGCGTGCTGGTCGTGCCGTCTAGCCGCGCAGCATCCGCCCCAACGCAAGCAACTGCGGCAAAGTGATCGGGTCGTTCGCAGCGCTGCTCGCGACCGGGTGCGAGGCGAAGCGCGCCACGACCATCTCGGCTTTCGGCGCGACATACAGCCGCTGGCCGTGGATGCCGCGGCCCTCGAACGCATCGAATTCGTCGGGCGACACCCACCACATGTTGCGGTACGAGTAGCCGGGCAGGAGCGTGTAGCCCGCCTTCGCGAATTTCGCGGGATCGTCGCCCTTGCGCACCTCGGCCACCACGGAAGCCGGAATGAGCTGCCTGCCGTTCCAGTCGCCTTCGCGCCGCATCAATTCGCCGAAGCGCGCCATGTCGCGCAGCGTCGCGGACAAACCGCCGCCCGCCATCGACATGCCCGACGGATCGACCAGGATGTAGCCATCTTCCTCGCAGCCCAGCGGCGCCCAGATGCGCTCGTGCAGCAGCTGCGCGAAGGAGCGGCCGGTCACGCGTGACATCACCCACGCCATGACTTCGGTGTTGACGGTCTTGTAGGCGAACGCTTCGCCGTGCCCGCCTTGCTTGACGACCTTGCGCAGGTACTCGCAACACGTGGCCGCCCCCTGGTAACCCTCCGGCCGTGGCCGCAGCCCGGACGAGCGCGCGTACTCCCAGATACTCGAGCTCCTGTCCGCGTAGACCTCGGTGTACGCAAGGCCGGTCTGCATGTCCATCACCTTGCGCAGCGTCGCGTCCTCCCATGCGGTGCCGCGCAACTCCGGCAGGTAGTGCGGGATCGGCTTCGTGTCGTCGAGCACGCCTTCGTGCACGAACGCCGCCGCCAGGGTCGCGGCGTAGGACTTCGTGATGGAAAAGCACGAATGCGGCACGTGCGCCTCGAGCGCGCCGAAGTAGCGCTCGTACACGATGCGCCCGCGATGCAGCACGGCGATGCCGTCCGTGTAGGTGTCGAACAGCGCGTCGTCGAAGCGGCGCTCGCGCCCGTTCATGTCGGTGAAGACGAGCGCGTCGATGTCACGCGTCCGGTCGCCGCGTTCGAGCCGAGATGGCGCGCCGGCACCGCGCCACACGTTCGCCGTCGACGCGAGCTCGCGCATGTGCGACAGCGACCAGCGGATCTGCGGGAAATCGAGGAACGTGTCGCTCTCGAACGTGACGCGCTTGCCGGCCGGCGGCGGCGTGCCGTGCATCCAGCCAAGCTCGCGCGGATCGGACGCGCGTCCATCGAGGTAATGCTGGCCTTCGAATTCAAGCGTGTCCATGTCGGTGTCCCCGGTTCGGTTCACTTCGGGCAATTGCCCGTGAGCGCGCGCGCAGCGACCATCGGTGCATTGAGCAGTCCGCCGATCGCCACCTGCTTGTCCTTGTCGGCCGGATGCAGGCAATCGTCGCGGCCCGCGCCCTCGACGCCTTGCGCGAGCGGGTCCTTGCGATCGCGGCGCAACTGCTGGTTCGCCATTTCCGCCAAGCTGCGCTGCGGCGGCGAGCGATACGGCAGGCCCGACGGCGGCAGCGCCGGCGGCGCGAGCACGGGCGCCGGAGGCAGTGCAATGCGGGGCGCAGCCGCGGGCGGGCCGCCCCATCCGGGCGGCGCGGGCACGACGATCGGCGTGGCGGTACCGGCACCGGGCGAGCCCGGCGCGACGGGCACATCGATGACGGGACCTTGCAGTCGCGTCGTCGGTGCCGGCGCGGCAGGTGCGGGCACGGGCGCTGCAGGTGCGGGCGCGGGTGCAGGCGGTGCGGGCACCGGCGCTGGTGCGGGCGGCGCGGGCACGGGTGCGGGAGCAGGCGGGGCCGGCGCTTCGACGGGAGCCGGTGCGGGTGCAGGTTGCGGCGGAGCCGGGACCGGCGCGGGTGCAGGCGGCGCGGGCACAGGCGCGGGCGCCGGCACGGGAACGGGCTCCGGCGCGGGCGCGGGGATCGGCGCGGGCGCAGGCACCGGTGCCGGCGCGGGTGGCTCGGCAGGAATCGGCGCCGGTGCGGGCGGCGGTTGCGGCACCGGCAGCGGCGGCACCGGCACCGGCACGGCCGGCGCCAGATCCGGCGGCGCCTGCACGGATGGCTCGGGCTTCGTCGATTCGCGCACGGGCTGCGGCTCGGGCGGCGGCGGCACGGGCTGCGGCTCGCGGGCCTGCAGCGTCTCGGGCAACTGCTTCGTCGCCTTCATCGGAATGCTCGACTCGGGCGTGTTCGAGAAAATCGACATGTCCGTCGTCGGCGTCGTGTTCGGGGGCCGCACCGTGATCGCGCGGCTGGTGTTGGCCGACGGGCTGATGGGCCGCACGTACTGGTAGACCACGTAGCGCACCGTCGGCACCAGGGGCGAGTACTGCAGCAGCAGCCAGATGAGCCCCACGTGGATCGCCGTCGTCGTCGCGAACGCCGCGGGCGACATGCGCTCGCGCGGGAACGGCGGGGTGGCGGGCCGGTAAAGCATAAGGACTTGGAGCCCTTGGGATAATCGCACAAATGATTGCGAAGCCCCGTGTCGTCGTGGGTTTGAGCGGGGGCGTGGACTCCGCCGTGACCGCGCACCTGCTCAAGGCGCAGGGGTACGACGTCGTCGCCCTCTTCATGAAGAACTGGGAAGACGATGACGACGACGAGTTCTGCTCGTCGCGCCAGGATTTCCTCGACGCCGCTTCGGTGGCCGACGTGCTCGGCATCGGGATCGAGCACGTCAACTTCGCGGCCGAATACAAGGACCGCGTGTTCGCGGAGTTCCTGCGCGAGTACCAGGCCGGCCGCACGCCCAACCCGGACGTGCTGTGCAACGCGGAGATCAAGTTCAAGGCCTTCCTCGACCACGCGATGCGCCTGGGCGCGCAGAAGATCGCCACGGGTCACTACGCTCGCGTGCGCGAAGTCGATGGGCGGTTCGAGTTGCTCAAGGGCCTCGACGAAACCAAGGACCAGAGCTACTTCCTGCACCGCCTGACTCAGGCGCAGTTGTCCAAGACGCTCTTTCCCGTCGGTGAACTGCGCAAGACCGACGTGCGCCGCATCGCGTCGCAGATCGGCCTGCCCAATGCGAAGAAGAAGGACTCGACCGGCATCTGCTTCATCGGCGAGCGGCCGTTCCGCGATTTCCTCAATCGCTACATCAGCAAGGAGCCCGGCCCGATCAAGGATGAGAAAGGCCGCGTGATCGGCCAGCACGTCGGGCTGTCGTTCTACACGCTCGGGCAACGCCAGGGGCTGGGCATAGGCGGTGTCAAGGCCGAAGGCGCACCACGCGGCGGCGGTGCACATGCGCCGTGGTTCGTCGCGAAGAAGGACACCGGGAAGAACACGCTGTGGGTCGTGCAAGGCCACGACCATCCGTGGCTGCAATCGCTCGCGCTCGATGCGAGCGATGCGAGCTGGGTCGCGGGCGCCGCACCGCGCGAAGGCGGCTACGCCTCGAAGACACGCTACCGCCAGGCCGACGCGCCATGCTCGCTTGCGTCGAACGCCAACGGCGCGTTCCACCTGGACTTCCCGCAGCCGCAGTGGGCCGTCACGCCGGGGCAGTCCGCAGTGCTGTACGACGGCGAGGTGTGCCTCGGGGGCGGCGTGATCGACGCCAGCGAGTGACGCCATGCCGCGCGCACGACAGGTCCTCAGGCATCTGAAGGACGCGCATGGGCATCACGGGCTGACGTTTCGCCTCAGCGCTCGACCTTCTCGTCTTCCGCCTTCGCCTGCTCCATCGCTTCGGGCTCGAGCTTTTCCGCGGCCGTGTTCCAGTAGATGAACACGCCCCAGGCGGCGAGCAACAGCGCGGTGGAACTGATCAACGCCGCCGCGTCGACCAGGTGCGACATGTCCTGGTGGATGGCGTTGAACGTGGCGACCAGTCCTTCGATCGCGAGCGAGACGATGACCACCACGTAAAAGCGCGAGAGGAAGCGACGCACGCGAGTGGGCGCGCTGACGTGCGCGTCGCGGATCACTTCTTCCTCGATGATCGTCTCGGAGATCTGCAGCGCGACGACCGCGGCGGCGAGCAGCCCGATGGCCTCGATCACCTGCAGCGCGGCCTCTTCGTCGAAGCCCTGGAACAGCGCCTGCGCGCCGATGCGCCCGGCGATCGCGATGAGCACGAGCGACGACAGGGCGAACAGCACCGCCGTGAGCTTGTGGATCCACTGGAACAGCGCGAGCAGGGCTTTCATCGAGCCCCATGGTACGGAGCGCGAGCGCTGCCGTGGGAAAGGTGTAACTAGAACGGGATGTCGTCGTCCATGTCGTCGAAACCGGTGGACGGCTTCGACGCGGGCTTGGACGCCGGCTGCTGGCGCGACGGCGGGTTGGCGCGGCGGCTGGCGCCGTCGTCGTCATCCTGCGACGACGGGCCGCCCATGCCCTGGCGACTGCCGAGCAATTGCAGCGTGTCGGCGCGCACTTCGGTGATGCTGCGCTCGTTGCCGTCCTTGTCGGTGTATTTGCGCGTGCGCAGCGAGCCCTCGACATAGGCCTGCGAGCCCTTGCGCAGGTACTCGCCCGCGATCTCGGCCAGCCGCCCATTGAAGACCACCCGGTGCCACTCGGTGTGTTCCTTCATTTCGCCGGACGTCTTGTCCTTCCACTTGTCGGTGGTGGCGATGGTGACGTTGGCGACGCGGTCGCCACTGGGGAAAGTGCGAACCTCGGGATCGCGCCCGAGGTTGCCGACGATGATGATCTTGTTGACCGAAGCCATGGGAGAGCCCTCCTGCAATGTGACGATGTTATCGCGCGACGCCCGCGCCCGGGCAGTCACGGGTATCCAACGTCCTTCACCAGGGCAGCGCCGACAACATGGCCGGCGAAGAAGCCCCCAACCTGGAGGGTGTCGCCGGTTCGCGGGTGCTGTGTTCGATCCACACCGAGTCGCCGAACTCGTGCGTCAGGTAGCCGTGGGCCTCGAGCTCGGCGCTCGCGCGGCGCAGCACTGCGTCGCTGGCGAACGCGCGCAGCAACTCGTAGTGACTCGTGCCGGGCTCGTGCGTGCCGCTGACGATCGCGTCGACGATCTCCAGGCGCGTGTGCGCGCCGATCTTCTGGTCGGCAACGCCGGCGCCGGCCTTCAACCCGCGTGAAGCGGCCGCGTGTTCCAGCGCGCGCGTTACCGTGGTGCCGGTCGCGATCACCCGCGCGCCGCGCGCCTTCGCTTCGCGGATCGCACGCACGGTGGCAGCCGGGATGTGATACGGCTCATCCAGCGGCAGCCGCGCATCGAGCGCCGCGTCGCCGGTGGACGACAGCCCCGCCGCGTGCGTGAGCGTCGCAAACACGACGCCCTTCGCCTTCAGCGCGGCAAGCAGTGCCCAGTCCACCGCGAACCCCGCGGACGGCGGCTCGTACGCGACCGGCAGCGCGGCCACGCTCGTCCAGACATCCCACAGCTTCAAGGGCTCTCGCATGTGCGCGTACTGCACAGGCTTGCCGTGGCGAGCGAGGCCCGCCCAGATCGCGCCCGGCTCGCCGGAAAAGCGCAATTGCAGCAGGCGCGCGTGGCCGAGTTGGCCGATGACCGTCGCGCGCAGCGGGCCGAGCGCCAATGCATCGCCCGGCTCGACGAACGGCGGCGGCACGCGATGCTCGGTCGGCGTGCGCCAGTCGCCCTCGCCGAAGAGCACGGCGCTGAACTCGCGCACGTCGTTCACGTCGAGCGAGGCTCGCCCTGCGAGGCGCACTTCGATGGACCGGCCGGTGCGCTGATCGACGCCGGCCAGGCTCGCGGGCAGCGTCGCGGCGTCGTTCGCGACCAGCACGTCACCCGCATGCATGAAGTCGGCCAGACGGGCCCGGTCCTCGTGGCGGATGCGGCCGTGCGCATCGACGGCCAGCAATTTCGCGCCGCGCGGGCGCTGGAGCGGTGTGACAGCGGCTCTCATGCGGCCACCCCTTCCTGCACCAGCAACGCGATGCGATCGAGCAGTTCCTGCGCCGACTGCTCCGGGCGCTTCAGTGCCGATGGATCGGCATCGGGCAGGGCCAGCGCGTGCATCGGCGTGTCCATGTCGCCGGGGTCGTGCGCGACGACGCGCACGCCGTGGCCTTTCAGCTCCTCGTCCCAGATCCGGCTCATGTGCGCAACGGCCGCCTTGCTGGCGCCATACGCGCCCCAGGTCGCGTAGGCGCTCACGGCCGCATCGCTGGAGATGTTCACCACGACGCTCGTGCGTCCCTGGCGCGCCGATGCAGCAAGCGCGCCGAGCAAGGCCTTGGTCAGGCGGAACGGCCCGAGCAAGTTGGTCTGCAGCGCGGATTCGAAGTCCTCGCACGGGGTGTCGGCCAGCGGCGCAAGCGGCACCGGGCCGAGCGTCGACGCGCAGTGGACCAGCACGTCGAGCCCGCCCAGTGCGGCATTGACCTGCATCGCGATGGCGTGGATCTCCTCCTTGTCCGAAACGTCTCCCGCGACGCCCTGCGTGCCGGGACGCCGCAGTTGAACCGCGCTCACGCGATGCGCGTCACGCGCGACGAAGGCGACTTTCGCGCCGGCGCGCCACAGCGCGTCCACCAGTGCCAGGCCCAGTCCGGAGGTGCCGCCAGTGACCGCGACGCGGACCCCGGCGAATGTTTGCTTGTTGTCCATGGTTGTTTTCCTTTCATGGACCCGATGATCCGAAGACCCTGCGGTTGAAGCGAGCGCAATGTCCAACGCATTGGCAGATCGTTTTTCCATCGCACAATCGCGCCATGGACGAGGGCACTCAAGCGTCCGCGCACCTCGCGCGCAACCTGGTGAACCTGCGGCGCACACGCGGGCTGACGCAGGACATGCTCGCGCGCGACGCGGCCGTGCCCCGCTCGACCATCGCCAACCTCGAATCGGGCGAAGGCAATCCGTCGCTCGCGGTGCTGGTGAAAGTCGCGCAGGCCCTGGCGGTCCCGATCGACGAATTGCTCGCGTCATCGCGCGCGATGGTGCGGCGCTGGTCTGCGGAAGAAGTCTCGATCCGCACCAAGGGCCGCGGCGTCGAGATCCGCCCGCTGGTGCCCGAGCCCGTGCCCGATTCCATGATGGAAGTGATGGACTTCGCGCCCGGGGCCATCATGGGCGGCACGCCGCACCTGCCCGGCACGCGCGAGTTCTTCACCTGCATCGACGGCCGGGTGAAGATCACGGTGGCAGGTGACGCCTATGAGCTGGCCACAGGGGACGTGCTGGCCTTTCCCGGCAACCTGCCCCACTCGTACCAGAACCTCGACGGCGTCTCTCCCGCCCGCGGCGTGTCGGTCGTGATCCTCGCGAAGGCCGGGACCTAGCGCCGCAAAGCCCGCCCGCTTTATCATGTCGGGTTCCCTCCTGCGAGAGCGCATTGAACTCGTCCACCGACGGCAAGTACCTCGGCAGCCTGGCTGCCGCGCAGCGGATCAGTATCCGCGGCGCGCGCACGCACAACCTCAAGAACATCGACGTTGACATCCCGCGCAACCAGCTGGTGGTGATCACCGGCCTGTCGGGCTCGGGCAAGTCGTCGCTGGCGTTCGACACGCTGTATGCGGAAGGCCAGCGCCGCTACGTCGAATCGCTATCGGCGTACGCGCGCCAGTTCCTGCAGCTCATGGACAAGCCCGAAGTCGACATGATCGAAGGCCTGTCGCCGGCGATCTCGATCGAGCAGAAGGCCACCTCGCACAACCCGCGCTCCACCGTCGGCACGGTCACGGAGATCCACGATTACCTGCGCCTGCTGTTCGCGCGCGCCGGCACGCCGTACTGCCCGATCCACGACATTCCGCTGTCGTCGCAAACCGTGTCGCAGATGGTCGATGCGGTGCTCGCGCTGCCGGAGGAGACGCGGCTGATGATCCTCGCGCCGGTCGCGCGCGATCGCAAAGGCGAATTCGCCGAGCTCTTCGCCGAGATGCAAGGGCAGGGGTTCGTGCGCTTCCGCGTCGGCGGCGAGCTGCATGAATACGAGCAGCTGCCGAAACTGAAGAAGGCCGAGAAGCACGACATCGACGTGGTGATCGACCGCCTGAAGGTGCGGCGCGAAGTGCAGCAGCGCCTCGCGGAGAGTTTCGAGTCGGCGCTGCGCCTGGCCGACGGCCGAGCGCTCGCGGTGGAGATGGACAGCGGGGCCGAGCACTGGTTCAACGCCAGGTTCGCCTGCCCCATCTGCAACTACTCGATCGCCGAACTCGAGCCGCGCCTGTTCTCCTTCAACTCGCCGGTGGGCGCATGCCCTTCGTGCGATGGGCTGGGGTGCATGGAGTTTTTCGACCCGCAGCGCGTAGTCGGGTTTCCGTCGCTGTCGCTGGCCAGCGGCGCGATCAAGGGCTGGGACCGGCGCAACCCCTACTACTTCTCGATGATCGAGGCGCTGGCCAGGCACTACAAGTTCGACGAGGACAAGCCGTTCGAACAGCTCGATGCGAAGGTCCAGCACATCGTGCTGCACGGCTCCGGTGAGGACGAGATCCGGTTTGCCTACACGTTCGAAAGCGGCGCGGCGGCGGGACGGCGCACGACGAAGAAGCATCCGTGGGAAGGCGTGCTGCCGAACATGGCACGGCGCTATCGGGAGACGGATTCGGTCGCCGTGCGCGAAGAACTCGCGCGCTACCGCAGCATGCAGCCTTGCCCGGACTGCGGCGGCACACGGCTGCGCAGCGAAGCGCGCCACGTGAAGCTGGCCGAAGGCAACGACGCGCGCACGATCTACGACATCAGCCACGCCACGCTGCGCGAGGGCTTCGATTACTTCTCCAGCCTCAAGCTCAAGGGCGCGAAGGCGGAGATCGCGGAAAAGGTGATCCGCGAAATCGGCCTGCGATTGAAGTTCCTCAACGACGTGGGGCTGAACTACCTGTCGCTCGATCGCAGCGCCGAGACCTTGTCGGGCGGCGAGGCACAGCGCATCCGCCTTGCATCGCAGATCGGCTCGGGCCTGACAGGCGTGATGTACGTGCTCGACGAGCCTTCCATCGGCCTGCACCAGCGCGACAACGACCGGCTCATCGGCACGCTGCGCCATTTGCGCGACATCGGCAACAGCGTGATCGTCGTGGAGCACGACGAGGACATGATCCGCGCGGCGGATCACCTGATCGACATGGGGCCGGGCGCGGGCGTGCACGGCGGCGAGCTCATGGCGCAAGGCTCGTTCGAGGATGTGTGCAACGCGCCGCGCTCGCTCACCGGCCAGTACCTGTCGCACAAGAAAACCATTCCGGTGCCCAGGAAGCGCACGCCGTGGCTGCCCGCGCCGCCGCCCGCGCTCGCCAACCAGGTGCAGGAGATCCGGATCGCCGGCGCGCGCGGCAACAACTTGAAAGGCGTGGGCGTTTCGTTTCCCGTCGGCCTGTTCACCTGCGTGACCGGCGTGTCGGGTTCGGGCAAGTCGACGCTCGTCAACGACACGTTGTACGCCGCGGTCTCGCGCACGCTGTACCGATCGCACGACGAGCCTGCCGCGCACGACGACATCGAGGGCATCGAGTATTTCGACAAGGTGATCAACGTCGACCAGTCGCCGATCGGGCGCACGCCCCGCAGCAACCCCGCGACCTACACGGGCCTGTTCACGCCGATCCGCGAGCTCATGGCCGACACCACGGTGGCCAAAGAGCGCGGCTACGGCCCCGGCCGCTTCTCGTTCAACGTCGCGGGCGGGCGCTGCGAGGCGTGCCAGGGCGACGGCGTGGTGAAGGTCGAGATGCATTTCCTGCCCGACGTGTACGTCGCGTGCGACGTGTGCAAGGGCCAGCGCTACAACCGGGAAACGCTGGAAGTGCACTGGAAGGGCAGGAACATCGCGCAGCTGCTGGACATGACGGTCGAGGATGCGTACGAATTCCTCAAGCCCGTCCCCGCCATCGCGCGCAAGCTGCACACGCTGATCGAGGTGGGGCTGTCGTACATCAAGCTCGGCCAGTCGGCGACGACGCTTTCGGGCGGCGAGGCGCAGCGCGTGAAGCTCGCGCTCGAACTGTCGAAGCGCGACACGGGACGCACGCTCTACATCCTGGATGAGCCCACCACGGGCCTGCACTTCGCCGACATCGCGCTCTTGCTCAAGGTGTTGCACCAGCTGCGCGACGCGGGCAACACCATCGTCGTGATCGAGCACAACCTCGACGTGATCAAGACCGCCGACTGGATCATCGACATGGGCCCGGAAGGGGGCGCGGGCGGCGGCGAAGTGGTGTCCGCAGGCACGCCGGAGCAGATCGCCGCGAACGAGGCGAGCCACACTGGGCGCTATCTCAAGCGTTTGCTGTAAGCGCGTAGGAACGCGCTGTTCAAGCGCGCTGGCTCCGTCCTACCCGGCCCCACGCTCGCGTTGGCTAAGGTCCAGCCAAGGAGCTTCAGCCATGACTATCCCGGCCCGCCTTTCGCTCATTGCTTGCACCATCGCCAGCACCGCCGCATTCGCGCAGCAACCACCCGCGCCCCAAAACGCCGAGTGCCGCCATTGCGGCGTCGTCGAATCGGTGCAGCAGGTCACGCGCACCAACAAGGCCAAGGGCATCGCGGGCACCCCCGTCACGCCGGGCATGGCGGTCGGCGGCGTCCTCGGCGGTGTCGTCGGCAACCAGATCGGCCATGGCTCGGGCCGCGGCGCGGCCACGGTGCTCGGCGCTGCGGGCGGTGCCTATGCCGGCCACGAGATCGAACGCAAGGGCCGGCAGTACGCGGCATACGTGATGCACATCCGCATGGCCGACGGATCGATGCGCACCATCGAGCAGAAGACGCCGATCGCGCGCGGCTCGCATGTCGTCGTCGAAGGCCACACTGCGCGCCTGGAGCGCGGCGCGCCGCGGCACGGCTAGTCGCCGATCGCGAGCACGACGTTCCCGCCGGCGGTGCCGTCGCCCACCATGTCGTGGGCGCGGGCAATGTCCTCGAGCGGCAGGCGCTGCGCGACGTTGTGCCGGACGACCCCCTTTGCCAGCAAACGGTGCAGGCAATTGATCGCGCGCGCACGCTGCTCGGGGTCGAGGTTGTAGACGATGAAAAAGCGCAGCTCGACGTTCTTCGCGATCAACGGAAAGAATTCCAGTTCGAACTTGCCCTGCCCGCTGCCGTAGACGACCCACTGCCCGTCGCGGCGCACGCACGCCGAATCGATCGCCGCGTTGGCGGCCACGTCGACCTCGATGATGCGATCGGCCCCGACATTGTTCGTGGCCTGCATCACTTTCGCGGCGACGTCCTCGCGCCTGTAGTCGATCACGGCGTCGGCGCCCGCGTCGCGCGCGAGCTGTGCTTTCGCCTCGCTGCCGACGGTGGCAATGACCTTCGCTGCGCCGAGCTGCTTGGCGAACTGCACTGCGTAGTGCCCGACTGCGCCGGCGCCACCGGCCACGAGGACGGTCCTGCCTTGCACGCCGCCCGCGACCAGCACCGCATGCATCGCCGTGAGCGCAGGAATGCCGAAGCATGCAGCGGCTTCGCCGGGCACACCCGGGGGCAGCGGCACCGCCTGCTCGGCCGGCAATGCGATCAATTCCGCGGCGGTACCCGAAGGGCGTTGCCACGCGCCATTCCAGATCCACACGCGTTCGTCGATGCGATGGCGATCGACGCCTTCCCCCACCGATTCGATCACGCCCATGCCGTCGCTGTGCGGCACGATGCGCGGGAACGCAAGCTGCTTGCTGCGCAAACCCATGCGCGACTTCACGTCCGAAGGATTGACACCGCTCCACTGCAACCTGACGCGCACTTCGCCGGGGCCGGGCACGGGGTCCGGCATCTCGCCGACGTGGAGCACCTCCCGCGCGGGGCCGGTGCGTTCGTAATAAGCCGCTCGCATGGGGCGGCATGTTAGGACGAATCAGGCCGCAACGCTGGCCAGGACATTGCCGACGATGCGGTCGCACCGCTCGCCGTCGAAACCCATCAGCTCCTGCTCGGCCACGTCGATGTCGTGGGCGAGCGATTCGCGCAGCAGGCCGCGCGCGCGGAAGTGGCGGCTGCGCACCGTCGCTTCGGGAATCGCGAGCAGGTCGGCCGTCTCCTCGACACTGAGCTCCTCGATGCAGCGCAGGACGAACACGGTGCGGAAGACCTCCGGCAATTCGTCGACCTTGCGCTCGAGCAGCGTGCGCAGTTGCGAACGCACCAGCGAGCGGTCCGGCGTTTCGAAGTCCGCTTCGACGACCGGGTCGTGGTCGTTTTCCGGAATGATCGACACGATGTCGTCGCGCCGCTGCTCGCGCCGGCGGCGCGCCAGGCATTGATTGAGCACAAGGCGCGACAGCCACGTGGCCAGCGACGCCTCGCCGCGGAACGAGCCGATGGCGCGGTAAGCGGACAGATACGACTCCTGCAATGCGTCTTCCGCATCGGCATCGTCGCGCAGCACCGAGCGGGCGATGCGAAAGAGGCGCCGGTTGTGCCGGCGCATCAGCAGCTCGAACGCCGCGCCGTCGCCGGATGCGACGCGCGCCGCGAGCTCGGTGTCGCCGATGCCTTCGGGAACGCGTGCGGGTTGGGTGGCGATCATTTCACGGTCAGCTTGCCCTGCATGCCCGGGTGATACGTGCAGATGTAGTCGAACTCGCCGGGCTGCTCCATCTTGCGCGAGTACGACTGGCCCGGGCCGATGTTGCCCGAGTCGAATTTCCCTTTCGCCGTCGCGGTGTGCGGCACGAGGTCGGCGTTCTTCCAGGTCACGGTGTCGCCGCGCTGCACGCTGAGCTGCGCAGGGGCGAACTTCATCCCGGAAATCCGGACCTCGTGCGGCGCGCTCGCGGCCAGCGCCGAGGTGATGGCCAGCGCTACCGCCGGCAGCATCAGCCGCGCGGCAATCACTTGCCCATCCCCGACTGCAGGTGCTTGGCGTGGTCGAGGTGGGCGGCGATGGCGGGGCGCACCTTCGTGATCAGGTCCTTCAGCTCGGCATTCTTCGCCGACGGGATCAGCGTCTTGTCAATGGCGTCGAGCACCGCCTGGTGGTAGGTCACTTCCTGGTCGACGTAGGCCTTGTCGAATTCCTTGCCCTTCATTTTCTTCAGCTTCGCGACGTTCTCGTCTCCGCCTTTCTTGAGCGCTTCGCTGGTCGGGTTGCTTTCGGGCTTGACCTTCAGCCTGGTGACGAGCGCCGTCGCCTGCTTGTTCACGGCCGTGTGGTCCGTGACCATCTGGTGGGCGAAGGCCTTGACGTCCTTGTTGTGGGTCTTGCCCTGCGCGAGCTTGCCCGCGTCGATGTCGACCTGGTTGGCGGTGACGACGATGTGCGCGATCTGCGGGTCGGTGGGGCCGCCTTGTGCGAATGCGAAAACGGGAGCCGCGGCAATGGCCGCGCAGGCAAAGGCGAGACGGATGTTCATGGGTTCTCCTTGTTGAACGCTGGCATAGATGCCGCGAACCCGCGCCGCGTTCCCGGGGAAGGCGAACGTGCAATGATCGGGGCTGCCAAGAACAGGAGCGCTGCCATGGAAGAAGAAGACGACCAACCCGGCCACGACAACGAGAACACCCCGTCCACCGCCGAGCCGCGCAATTCCTTCCTCGAGGAAAAGGCGTTCAAGTCGCGCACGGTGCTCGTCTTTGGCGAGATTTCCGACAAGTCCGCCGCCGACATCGTGCGCCGCCTTGTCGCGCTCGACGCCGACTCCGCGCTGCCGATCGACCTGCTCGTCAGTTCGCCCGGCGGCCATCTGGAATCCGGCGACGCCATTCACGACATGCTGCGTTTCATCAGCGCGCCGGTGAACATGATCGGCACCGGCTGGGTCGGCAGCGCCGCGACGCATATGTACCTGGCGGTGCCGAAGGCGCGCCGCTTCTGCACCCCGAACACGCGCTTCCTGATCCACCAGCCCAGCGGCGGCGCGGGCGGGCAGGCCACCGACATCGCGATCCACGCCAAGGAAATCATCAAGGCCCGCGAACGCGTGGCCGCGACGATTGCGCGCGAAACCGGCAAGCCGCTCGACATCGTCCTTCAGGACATCGAGCGTGACCGCTGGCTATCCGCCGAAGAAGCCATCGAGTACGGCCTGGTCGGGCGGATCATCAACAACAAGAGCGAGATCCACCGCTGATCACGCCCGTTCGATGCGCGCCGCGAAGCAACCGCGCTTCGCGTAGTGCGCATGCACGTATGCCGTCTGCGCGTGGGCCAGCAGCCGCTCGATGAGCGGCTCGGCCTCGCGGCCTTCCACGACATCGGCGTCGACCATCATCCCTTGCGCGTCGAACGCGCGCAGCGACAGCAGGCGCCGGCGCAGCACGTCGGGCACCTCGTCGACGGCATCGAACGTGCGCTGCTCGCCCTCGACGATGTAGATCGCATGGCGCGAGCGGTACGGCGTGTCGGCGCCCTGGTGTTCGTAGTTGAGCAGCAGCACCGTCTCGCCGGGCTGGGCATCACGCAGCGAGATGCGGTCCGGCGCCGCGTGTGGCGCGGTGACCTGCACGCGCTTCACGCCGAGCGAGCGCAGCTGTTCTTCGGATGCGCCGGTGAGATGCGCGAAGCTGTCGGCGGCCAGGCCGCGGATGCGAAAGGACATGAAAGCCTCCGGTTGATGGAGGCAGTTTGCGCCGCGGGCGCGATTGCCGCTGGCCGTTATCGGACTCGCGATTGATCAGGCCGAACGCGCCGCTTCGAGCTGGTCGCGCGTCTTCGCAGCTTCCTTTCGCGCAGCCTCGGCGAAGTCATCGCCGCTCGATGCATACAGGATCGCACGCGACGAATTGACGACGATGGGCGCATCGTTGCGCCATCCCGCCTTGACTGTCGCGGCGGCATCGCCGCCCTGCGCGCCGATGCCGGGGATCAACAGCGGCAACTTCGGCGCCACCTCGCGCACGCGCTCGATCTCGGCAGGGTAGGTCGCACCGACGACGAGGCCGAGCTGGCCATTGACGTTCCACGGCCCTTGCGCCAGACGAGCAATGTGCTCGTAAACCAGGGGATGTCCCTCGACCGAAGCGAGACGCTGGTTCTGGATGTCGTCGCCGCCCTTGTTCGACGTGCGGCACAGGAGGAACGCGCCCTTGCCTTCGTGCTTGAGGTACGGCTCGACGGAATCGAATCCCATGAACGGCGACAGCGTCACCGCATCGGCCCCGTAGCGCTCGAAGGCTTCCTTTGCGTACTGCTCCGCCGTCGAGCCGATGTCGCCGCGCTTCGCATCGAGGATCACGGGCACGTGCGGCGCGTTGCTGCGCATGTGCGCCATCAGCTGTTCGAGTTGCTTTTCGGCGCCGTGCGCTGCGAAATACGCGATCTGGGGCTTGAACGCGATGACCAGGTCGGCCGTGGCGTCGACGATGCGCGCGCAGAAATCGTAGATGCGCGAGGCATCGCCCTTGTGGGCGGCGGGAAAGCGGGAGGGATCGGGGTCGAGGCCGACGCACAGCATCGACCCGTTGCGCTGCTGTGCGTCCTGCAGCCGGCGGATGAACGTCATGAGCCCCGATTGTAATGCGCAGGTTTGAATGCCGTTGTTCCCGCACAATGCGTCGCGATGCATCGCCTTACCCCGCAGCAACTCGTCACGCTCGTCCTCCTCACGGTGTTCTGGGGCCTGAACTGGCCCGTCATGAAGATCGGCGTCACCGGATTTCCGCCGCTCACGTTCCGCGCTGCATCGATGCTGATCGGCTTGCCGGTGCTCGCACTCGGGCTGGTGCTGCTCAAGGTGCCGTTCCGGCTGCCGCGGCGGCACTGGAAGGAGCTCGCGCTGCTGACCGTGACGAACATGCTCATTTGGCATGTGTGCATCATCTTTGCCGTGCGGCAGTTGTCTTCCGGCCGCGCCGCGATCCTCGGCTACACGATGCCGATCTTTTCCGCCGTCATCGGCGCGTTCGTGTTCGGCGCGGCGCTCGCGCCGCGCGCATGGGGCGGCGTCCTCGCCGCGGGCGTCGGCGTGATGCTGCTGCTGTGGCACGAGTTCACCGGGCTCGCCGGGCATCCGGCTGGCGTGGCACTCGCGCTGTTTGCAGCGTGCGTGTGGGCGCTGGGCACGCAGCTGCTGCGCCGCAGCCGCGCCGACGTGCCGACGTTGACGCTCTCGTTCTGGATGACCGTGATCGCCGCGCTGACGATGACGCTCGGCGCGATCGTGTTCGAGTCGGATCGGTGGCAGGCCCCGACGGCGCCGGTCACATGGGCGATCCTCTACAACGCCGTGCTGATCTTCGGCTACGCCCACGCGGCGTGGTTCACGCTGGCGCGTTCGCTGCCTCCCGTCGCATCCACCTTGAGCGTGATGTTCATCCCGGTACTCGGGGTGTTCAGCGGCGCGCTCTGGCTCGGCGAGGTGCTGCATTGGCAGGACTGGGTCGCGGTGGCGCTGATGGTGGTCGCGATCGCCTCCGTGCTGTGGCCGGCGCGTGCGCGACGCACGGTCCCATAATCGCCGCGAATGGCCGAGACGAAGAAGAAGCGATCCGCGGCGGAAGTGTTCCGCGAGCTGCGCCAGCCCAAGGTTGCGGTGATGCTCGCGCTGGGCTTCTCGTCCGGCCTGCCGTTCCTGCTCACGGCCAACACCTTCGGCTACTGGCTGCGCGATGCCGGCACGAGCCTGATCGCGATCGGCTTCATCTCATGGGTGGGCTTCGCCTACGCCTTCAAGGTGTACTGGTCGCCGCTGGTGGACCGGGTTGACGTTCCGCTGCTGGGTCGGCTCGGCCGCCGCCGCGGCTGGATGTTGGTGTGCCAGATCCTCGTCGCGATCGGCGTGGTGGGCATGGCGGTCGTCGGCACCGACGCAGGCCTGGGCGCGATCGGCGCCTTCGCCCTGCTCACCGCATTCGCATCGGCCACGCAGGACATCGCCATCGATGCCTGGCGGATCGAGGCCGCCGCGGATCCCGATGAAGTGGGATTGATGACCTCGGCCGCGCAGGTCGGCTACCGCATCGCATTGCTGATCACCGACGCGCTGATCATCGCGATGGCCGCGCGCATCGGCTGGCCGGTGTCGTACCTGTGCATGGCGGCGCTCATGGCCATCGGCGTCGTCGCGACGTTCCTTGCCGTCGAGCCGGCCCGGGCCGACGCGGTGCTGCACGACAAACCCCCGCTGTGGTCGCTGCGCGGCATCGGCGACGCGATCGTGGGCCCCTTCGTCGACTTCTTCGCGAAGCACAAGGCCGCGGGCTTCGTGATGCTGCTGATGGTCGCGCTGTACCGCCTCCCCGATTTCGTGATGGGCCCGATGTACAACCCGTACTACCACGACCTCGGCATCGCGAAAGACACCGTGGCGCTGGTGCGGGGGTCGTTCGGTCTCGTCGCGACATTCGCGGGCATTGCCGCAGGCGGCATCAGTGCGGTTCGGCTGGGATTGATGCCGACACTGATCGTCGGGCTGGTGCTCGAGGGCCTGGGCACTGCCGCGTTTGCGCTGCTCAGCGTGCACGCCGATTCGGCGACGTTCGCCGGCGTGATGACGCTCGACGCTTTTGCCCAGGCGTACGCAGGTGTTGCGTTGGTCACGTACATGTCCAGCCTGACCAGCCTCGGCTACACGGCCACGCAATACGCACTGCTGTCGTCGACGTACGCGCTGCTCGGCAAGTTCCTGAAAGGTTTTTCGGGCGCGGCCGTCGATGCATTGACACCGGCCCACGGTTTGCTCGGCGCGTACGCGATGTCGTTCGTCGCCACCGCGCTGACCGCGATCCCCCCGCTCGTGCTCATCGCGCTGCTGTGGCGCATGCAGTTTCGCGCGTCGTCGAAGTAGCGTCACACAGCCGCTGCGTTCGCGGCGCCATAGGACGCTTCCTACTGTCGTGCACAGCCCGACCCTACGCTTCCCCAACCTGCCCTGCCTTAGATTGCAATCTCCTTCCGGCGGTTAACTACTACTACAAAGCGATCCACGTGGCGGAGAAATCGGACAACAAGCCTTCGGCCGACGAGCGTGACTCGGCGCGGGCGCAGGACGTGCGACGCGAGCGGCGCGGCAGCCATCGCGTGGGCGACGACCAGAAGTCGGGCCAGGGCTCGCTGTCGGCGCTTTCCAAGCTGAAAATGATCGAGCGCAAGCGCGCCGAGCTGCGGGTCGCGCGCGACGACGACACCGAATGAATCAGCGCGGGGCGGCTTGCGCGGCCTGCGCGAGCACACCGCGCTGCACCTTGCCCAGCGCCGTCTTCGGCAGGGCTTCCACGAACAGCCAGCGGCGCGGCAATTTGTAGCGCGCGATTCGCCCCTCGAGGTGCGCGCGAAGCGCGCTTTCCTTTGCGGCCGCATCGGCGCGCATCACCACTGCAACAGCGACGACTTCGCCCCATTCCGCATCCGGCATTCCGAACGCCGCGCACTCGAGCACCGACTCATGCATTGACAGTGCCGTCTCGATCTCGGCCGGGTGAATGTTCTCTCCGCCCGAAATGATGAGTTCCTTCGCGCGGCCGACGATCGTGAACCGGCCCTGCGCGTCCTGCTGCGCAAGGTCGCCGGTGTGGAACCAGCCTTCGGCGTCGCACGCAGGCTCCGCGGGCCAGTAGTCCCGCACGACATTCGGCCCACGCACGAGCACTTCGCCGCAATCGCCCTGGACGTTCGCCACTTGCGCCTCGACACCGGCCGCGGGAATGCCGTTGGCGATCGAGAACGGCCCGGTCTCCGTCGAACCATAGACATCGAACACGCGCAGGCCGCGCGCCTGGAAAGATTCGATCAGTGCCTGGGGAATCACGCTCGAGCCGGCCCACAGGGCGCGCAGGCTCGACAGGTTCGCGTCCGCCCAGCGCGGATGCTCGAGCAGTGCCTTCATCGTCGCCGGGACCTGCAGCGTCAGCGTGGGCCGATCGCGCTCGATCGCATCGAACGCGGCATCCGGCGCGAAGCGCGGCTGCAAGATGACGTGGGCGCCGCTGAACAGCGCCGGCAAGGTCTGGATGCACAGCCCGCCCACATGGAATAGCGGCAGCACGGTGAGGATGCGATCGTGGGGCGCGATTTCTTGCGCCTGCGCGGCGATGCGCATGTTCGCCAGCAGGTTCGCTTGTGTGTGGACTGCGGCCTTGGCCGTTCCCGTGGTGCCGGAGGTGAACACGAGCAGCACCGGCGCGTCGGGGCGCGAATGATCGGGTACGGTGCGCGAGGCGGGCGCTGCCATGACTTCTTCGCGGGAGTGCACATCGATCGCGTGACGCTGCGCAAGCGCGCGTGCGGCGTCCGCCCACGCCGCGTCGTGAACGACCAGGCGCGGGGCGCAGTGCTCCAGCTGCACATCCCACTCCGGCGGTGCCAGGCGAAAGTTCAGCGGCAACAGGATTGCGCCGATGCGCGCGAGCGCGAACAGCAGGACAACCTGCGCCGGATCGTTGAGCCCGAGCCACGCCACGCGATCGCCTGGCCGGATGCCCCAGTCGTCCGACAGCCGGGCGGCCGCCGCGTTGCAGCGCCGTTCCAGTTCGCCATAGGACAGCCGCGTCTGCTCATGCGTGAGCGCATCGGCCCCGGGCTGCTGCGCAGCCCGTTCCTCGATCACGCGCGCGAACGAACCTGCCTCGGCCATTTACCTAACTTTACGCCGCCTTCAACACGCCAGGAATCGCACAGCTGAAGATGAGCCTTGGGCAAGCACGTCCCACGCCATTGATTACCATCGCCTTATGCAGCAATTGCTGATGATCGAAGACGACACCCGCCTCGCCCAGATGGTGGGCGAGTACCTGGAGCGATCCGGTTTCGCCGTGACGCATGCCGTCGATGCGAAAGCGGGCCTCGGCCTGTTGCAGGACCCGCCCGCCGGCGCGATGCCCGAGCTGCTGATCCTGGACCTGATGCTGCCCGACATGGACGGCCTGGAAGTGTGCCGCCGCGTGCGCGCGCTGCCCGGCCCCGCAGGCCAGGTACCGGTGCTCATGCTCACGGCAAAGGGCGACCCGATGGACCGCATCGTCGGCCTCGAGCTCGGCGCGGACGATTACCTGCCCAAGCCGTTCGAGCCGCGCGAACTGCTCGCGCGCATCCGCGCCATCCTGCGCCGCCGCGCCGAGGGCGCGCA
>DATLBJ010000109.1:0-28246 GCA_035526975.1 Ramlibacter sp. | reverse complement strand
CGGTGACGTCGAGATCGGGCAGCGTCACGCCGTTGCGCCGCTGCGCGGTGAATTTCATCTGCGGCCCGTCGGCGCGCACGTTCACCGCACGCACCTGGGCTTCTTCACTGAACCCGTAGCTCGTGACCGGGCACTGCACGTCCGCGGCGATTTCGCGCACGGCCGCATCGTCGATGCACAAAATCGCCGTGCCATAGAACGGCATGCGGTTCAGGAATTCGAGGAACGCCGCCTTCAGCTTGCCGAAGTCGTGGCCGTACGTTTCCATGTGGTCGGCGTCGATGTTCGTCACCGCCGCCATCACGGGCATGAGGTTGAGGAACGATGCGTCCGACTCGTCCGCTTCGACGACGATGTAGTCGCCGGCGCCGAGCTTCGCGTTCGCTCCCGCGCTGTTCAATCGCCCGCCGATGACGAACGTCGGGTCGAGCCCGCCTTCAGCCAGCACGCTCGCGACGAGGCTGGTCGTGGTCGTCTTGCCGTGCGTGCCCGCGATCGCGATGCCCTGCTTCAGGCGCATGAGTTCCGCCAACATCATCGCGCGCGGCACCACGGGGATCTTGCGCGTGCGCGCGGCGATCACTTCGGGGTTGTCGGCCTGCACGGCCGTGGACGTGACGACCGCATCCGCGCCGTCGATGTGCCTGGCGTCGTGGCCGACGAACGTGCCGATGCCAAGTCCTGCGAGCCGCTTCAGGGTCGCGCTGTCGGAAAGGTCGGACCCCGAGATCCTGTAGCCGAGGTTGTGCAGGATTTCGGCGATGCCGGACATGCCCGCGCCGCCGAGGCCCACGAAATGGATATGGCGAACGGCGTGCTTCATCGTGCGAGCTCCTCGCACGCCGCCACGACTTCGGCCGTGGCACTGGTTTTCTGCATGGCCTTGGCCGCGACTGCGCGGCGGATCAATTCGGGTCGTTGGACGGTGCGAAGCAAATCGGCGAGCCATTCGGGCGTGAGCTCGCGCTGCTGGACGAGCCAGCCGCCGCCGGCTTCGACGAGGAACTTCGCGTTGGTGGTCTGGTGGTCGTCGACCGCGGCGGGGAACGGCACGAACACCGCCGCGCAGCCGACGGCCGCGAGTTCGGTGACAGTGCTGGCGCCGGCGCGGCAGACGACGAGGTCGGCGTCGGCATAGGCCTTCGCGGTGTCGTCGATGAAAGGCGTGAGATCGGCCTGCACGCCCGCCGCTGCGTAGTTCGCACGCAGCTCGTCGATCTGCTTCGCGCCGCTTTGGTGAAGCACGCTGGGACGCGACTCGGCCGGAATGAGTGCAAGGGCCTTGGGCACGATCTCGTTCAGGGCCTTCGCCCCGAGGCTGCCGCCGACAACGAGCAAACGCAGCGGCCCGGCGCGATGGGCCATGCGTTCGGCGGGCCCGGGCTGTTGCAGGAACGATTCACGCAGGGGATTGCCGACGTATTGCGCCTTCTTGATCACGTTCGGAAACGCGGTGAACACGCGGTCCGCGACGCCCGCGAGAACCTTGTTCGCCATGCCCGCGATCGAGTTCTGCTCGTGCAGCACCAGCGGCTTGCCGAGCAGCACGCTCATCATCCCCGCGGGGAAAGTGATGTAACCACCGAGGCCGATCACCACATCGGGCTTCACGCGCCGCACGACACCGATGCTCTGGCCAAATGCGCGCAACAGGCGCAGCGGCAGGAGCACGAGCGTCATCAAACCCTTGCCGCGCACGCCGCCGAACTCGATGGTCTCGAAGGGGAAGCCACGCGGCGGCACCAGCTGGCTTTCCATCGTGCCTTGCGCGCCGCCGAGCCAGTGCACACGCCAAGACTTCGCGCGCAGTGCTTCGGCCACGGCCAGTCCCGGGAAGATGTGCCCGCCCGTCCCACCGGCCATCACGAGGGCGCAACGCTGATTCATGCTCTCCCTCCCCGCATCAGGGACTTGTTCTCGTAGTCGATGCGCAGCACGACGGCGATGGCGATGAGGTTCAGCAAGATGGCGGACCCGCCGTAACTCATGAGCGGCAGGGTCAGTCCCTTGGTGGGCAGCGCGCCCAGGTTGACGCCCATGTTGATGAATGCCTGGAACCCGATCCACACGCCCACGCCTTGCGCGACGAGGCCCGCGAACACGCGATCGAGCGCGATCGACTGGCGGCCGATGTGCATGATCCGGCGGGTCATCCACAGGAAGGCGACGATCACCGTGAGAACGCCGACGAGGCCGAACTCTTCGCCGATGACCGCGAGCAGGAAATCCGTGTGCGCCTCGGGCAGCCAGTGCAACTTCTCGACGCTGCCCCCGAGCCCGACGCCGAAGATCTCGCCCCGCCCGATTGCGATCAGCGAGTGCGACAGCTGGTAGCCCTTGCCCAACGTGTATTTCTCGTTCCACGGATCGAGGTACGCGAAGATGCGTTCGCGACGCCAGTCGGACAACGCGATCATCACCATGAAAGAGACCGTGACGACCGCGGCGATCAGGAAGAACATGCGCGCGTTCACGCCGCCGAGAAAGAGGATGCCCATCGCGATCACGGCAATCACCATGAAAGCGCCCATGTCGGGTTCGGCAAGAAGCAGCAAGCCCACGACAGCCACCGCAGCGGCCATGGGCAGCACGGCGCGGAAGAACCGCTCCTTCACGTCCATCTTGCGCACCATGTAGTCGGCGGCGTACAGCAAGGTGGCGAACTTGGCGAGCTCCGACGGCTGGAAATTCATGAAGCCCAGGCCGATCCAGCGGCGCGCCCCGTTGACGCCCTTGCCCACATGCGGGACCAGCACCACGATCAGGAGCAGCAGGGACGCCACGAACAACCAAGGCGCGAGTTTTTCCCAGGTGGCAACCGGCACCTGGAACGCGACGAGGGCCGCGATGAACGACAGCGCGACGAAGATCGCGTGACGGAACAGGAAGTGACCGTGCGCGTAGTTCGCGAAGCGCGGGTTGTCGGGCAGTGCGACCGACGCCGAGTAGACCATCACCAGACCGAAAGCCAACAGCCCCACCGTCACCCAGATCAGTGCCTGGTCAACCGTGTGCACGGCGGCAGGACGCGAGGCCGTGAAGCGTGCGGCAATCGCGTTCACGACTGCACCTCCAGGTCCACGCCCGCTTCGTTCGCGATCGTTCGCACCGCCCAGCGGAACGCCTCCGCCCGGTGCTCGTAGTTGCGGAACATGTCGAAACTCGCGCAAGCCGGAGACATGAGCACGGCGTCACCGCTGTGCGCGCGTTCCGCGGCAAGCTTCACGGCATCGTCCATCGAAGCCGCATCGAGCAGCGTGACGCCGGTATTCTCGAGCACGGTGCGGATCTGCGGGCCGTCGCGGCCGATCAGCACAACACCACGTGCATGGCGGGACACCGGCCCGGCCAGCGGCGCGAAGTCCTGCCCCTTGCCGTCACCGCCGAGGATGACGATCACCTTGCGATCCGCGCCGAGCCCTTGCAGCGCCGCGACCGTCGCGCCGACGTTCGTGCCCTTGCTGTCGTCGAAGTATTCGACGCCGTTGATGCAGCCGATGGCTTGCACGCGGTGCGGTTCGCCGCGGTACTCACGCAGGCCGTACAGCATCGGGCCGAGCTGGCAGCCCGCAGCCGTCGCGAGCGCCAGCGCAGCCAGTGCATTCACTGCGTTGTGACGGCCGCGAACACGCAGCGCATCCGCGGGCATGAGGCGCTGGAAGTGCAATTCTTCCGGCTCGTCCTTGCGATGCCGGCGCGTTTCGTCGGCTTCGAGCGCGCGCACGAGCCACGCCATGCCGTTCAAGACCTCGATGCCGAAATCGCCCGGACGCTGCGGCATATCGCCGCCGAAGGTGATGTTCGCGCGCTGTTCGTACTTGCCGCCCTTCAGCCGGACCGGCTCGGGCAGCATCTGCATGACGAGCGGGTCTTCGCGATTGAGCACCATCGCACCGGCCTTGCCGAAGACGTGCGACTTCGCTTGCGCGTACGCGTCCATCGTGCCGTGCCAGTCGAGATGGTCCTGCGTGAGGTTCAGCACCGTCGCGACCGTGGGCTCGAACGCACCGGCCGCTTCCAGCTGGAAGCTGGAAAGCTCGATGACCCACACCTGGGGCAGCGCACCCGCGTCGATCTTCGATGCGAGCGTGTCGAGCAGCGTCGGCCCGATGTTCCCCGCGACGGCCACCGTGCGGCCGCTGCGTTCGACGAGCTGGCCGGTGAGCGACGTGACCGTCGTCTTGCCGTTCGTGCCGGTTACTGCGAGCACCGCGGGCGCATAGCCCTGCTCGTCTTTGAGCCGCGCCAGCGCGCCGGCAAACAGGCTCAGCTCGCCGCCGGTTTCGATCCCGCGCTCGCTGGCTGCGTCAAGCAGGGTTGCCACTTGCGCCGGTGCGAGCCCCGGGCTGCGGAACACCGCTTGCACGTCGTGCAGCAATGCATCGCTGAATTCGCCCGCGACGAAATGCACGTGCGGCAGCTCCTCGCGCAGCGCTGCCAGTTGCGGCGGCTCGGCGCGCGTGTCCGCCACGTTCACGTGCGCCCCTTCACGCGCGCACCAGCGAGCCATCGCCAGGCCGGATTCGCCGAGCCCGAGGATGAGAACTTGCCGGTCCTGGAGGTGCGTCATGCATTCACCTCAGCTTCAGCGTGGACAGGCCCACGAGGCACAACAGCATGGTGATGATCCAGAAACGCACGACGACTTGCGTCTCGGTCCATCCCGTCTTCTCGAAATGGTGGTGCAGCGGCGCCATCAGCAGGATGCGCCGGCCCTGGCCGTATTTCTTCTTCGTGTACTTGAAGTACGTCACCTGGATCATCACGGACACGGCTTCGACGACGAAGATGCCGCCCATGATCGCCAGCACGATCTCCTGCCGCACGATGACCGCGATCGTGCCGAGCGCGCCACCGAGCGCAAGCGCGCCGACGTCGCCCATGAACACCTGCGCCGGGTAAGCGTTGAACCACAGGAACGCCAGCCCCGCGCCTGAAATCGCCGCGCAGAAGATCAGCAGTTCCCCGGACCCGGGAATGTGCGGGAAGAAGAGGTATTTCGAATACACGGCGCTGCCCGTCACATACGCAAACACGCCCAGCGCCGAGCCGACCATCACCACGGGCATGATCGCGAGCCCGTCGAGCCCGTCGGTGAGGTTCACCGCATTGCTCGAACCGACGATCACGAAATACGTGAGGATCACGAAGCCGAACACGCCGAGCGGATAGCTGATCTCCTTGACGAAAGGCACGAGCAGGCCGGCCTTCGGCGGCAGGTCGACGTCGAAGCCCGATGCGACCCACGTGTAGAACAACTGCAGCACGCGCCAGTTGGAACTCTCGGAGATGCTGAACACGAGGTAAAGCGCCGCGACGATGCCGATCAGGGATTGCCAGAAATACTTCTCTCGCGAGGGCATGCCTTCGGGATCCTTGCGCACGACCTTGCGCCAGTCGTCGGCCCAGCCGACTGCGCCGAAGCCGACCATCACCACCAGCACGATCCACACGAAGCGGTTGGTCCAGTCGAACCAGAGCAATGTGGAGACCGTGATCGAGATGAGGATCAGCACGCCGCCCATCGTGGGCGTGCCGCTCTTGGCCAGGTGCGACTGCATCGCGTAGTCGCGCACGGGCTGGCCGATCTTCAGCGCCGCAAGGTGGCGGATCACCGCCGGGCCCGCCAGGAGGCCGATCAGCAGGGCCGTCATCGCCGCCATGACGGCGCGGAAGGTGATGTACTGGAAGACTCGCAGGAAACCGAAATCCGGTCCCAGCGATTGCAGCCAGCTCGCAAGGCTAAGCAGCATGGCTGGCTCCTTCGACGATCGCCTGGACGACCCGTTCCATCTTCATGAAGCGCGAGCCCTTCACGAGAACGCTCATTGCCGTCTTGAGTTCCGCTGCCACGGCGGCGTTGAGCGAGTCGACATCACCGAAGTGCCGGCCTTTCATCGCGATCGATTGGGCACCGAGCGTAAAGAGCTTGTCGATGCCCCGCGCGCGCGCATGCTCGCCGACCTCCGTGTGGAACTGCGGGCCTTGCGTGCCGACTTCGCCCATGTCGCCCAGCACCGCGAGGCGCGGGGCGGGAAGCTCCGCCAGTACGTCGATCGCCGCGCGCACCGAATCCGGATTGGCGTTGTACGTGTCGTCGATAAGCGTGATCGCGCGGCCGTCGACCCGGATGCTCATCGCGCGCGAGCGGCCTTTCACCGGCTCGAACGTTTCGAGGCCTTGCGCAATCGCCTGCAGCGGCACGCCCGCCGCGAGCGCGCAGGCCACTGCCGCCTGCGAGTTACGCACGTTATGGCGGCCGGCGATATGGAGTCGGTAGCCCACCGGCCCGCAAGGTGTTTCCACCCGCGAATGCCAGTGGCCGTCTTGCCATTCAGTCCCGGCCAGAACGAGATCGGCGCCGCTCGAAGCGTCGCCGAAAGTCATTGACGGGCGGGTGCCCGCGATTTGCTTCCACAGCGCAGTGAACTTTTCGCCCGCGGGGAACACCGCGACGCCCGTCGCACCGAGCGCGGGAAACACCGAGCCGTTCTCGCGCGCGACGGCCTCGACCGTCGCCATGAATTCCTGGTGCTCGCGCTGCGCGTTGTTCACGAGCGCGACCGTCGGCTTCGCGATCTGCGCGAGGTAGGCGATCTCTCCCGGGTGGTTCATGCCCAGCTCGATCACCGCCACCTTGTGGTCCGCGCGCAGGCGCAGCAGCGTCAGCGGCAATCCGATGTCGTTGTTGAAATTGCCTTGTGTCGCGAGCATGTTCTGCGGCTGCCACGCCCGCAATATCGACGCGATCATCTGCGTCACCGTCGTCTTGCCGTTGCTGCCCGTCACCGCAATCAGCGGCAGGTCGAATTGCGAACGCCAGCCGCAGGCCAGGTGTCCCAGGGCGAGCTTCGTGTCGTCGGCTTCGATGCCGGCCAAGCCGGCGGGCAGGCGGCCTCGATGCGCAATCGCGGCGACCGCGCCCTTCTGCCTGGCTTCCGCAAGAAAATCGTTCGCGTCGAAGTTCTCGCCCTTGAGCGCCACGAAGAGGTCACCGGATTGCAGCGTGCGCGTGTCGCTGTGCACGCGGGCGATCGCGACATTGCCGTCACCCACGAGCTTTCCGCCGGGAACCCATTGCAGCGCCTGCGCGAGCGTCATCATCGTCATGCTGCGCTCCTTGCATCGAGCGCGCGGCAGGCATGATCCTGGTCCGAGAACGGGTGCTTGACCCCTGCGATCTCCTGGTAGTCCTCGTGGCCCTTGCCGGCGATGAGGACGACGTCACCCGGCTGCGCGGTGGCGATCGTTTCCGCGATGGCTTTCGCGCGGTCGGCCTGGACTTCGACGCACTGCGCGTGCGACAGGCCGAGCAGGACCTGGCTGATGATGTTCTCCGCTTTTTCGCCGCGGGGGTTGTCGCTGGTCACGACGACGCGGTCCGCGTTCTTCTCCACCACTGCGGCCATCAACGGCCGCTTGGTCGGGTCGCGGTCGCCGCCGCAGCCGAAGACGCACCACAATTGCCCGCCGCGTTGCTTTGCCAGCGGACGCAAGGCGTTCAAGGCCTTGTCGAGCGCATCGGGCGTATGCGCATAGTCGACCGCGACCAGAGGCTTGCCACGTTGCACCAGGCGCTCCATGCGGCCGGGCACGGGAGCAAGCGAGCCGCAGGCTTTGACCGCATCCTGCAGTGACACGCCCATCGCGCGCATGGCTGCGATCACACCGAGCAGGTTCGCAACGTTGTACTGGCCGATCACGTTCGTCGCGACGGCCACGGACTGCGCACCTTCGCACGCGTCGAAACGCAGGCCCTCGTCGCCGTAGCGGATGTTCCGCGCAGCCAGGCGCGCCGGTTCCGCGCACGAAATCGTCCACACCTCGAAAGGCGATCCTTCGAGCGTCTTCGCGAGCGCACGGCCCTTCTCGTCATCGATGTTCACCACCGCGGCTTGCAGGCCGGGCCAGCGGAACAGCTCGGCCTTCGCGTCCCAGTACGCGTCCATGGTGCCGTGGTAGTCGAGATGGTCCTGCGTGAAATTCGTGAACATCGCGACGCGAATGCGCGTGCCGTCCAGGCGCCGCTCGACGATGCCGACCGAGGACGCTTCGATCGCGCAAGCCCTCACGCCGTCGTCCATGAACTTGCGGAACTGCCGCTGCAGCAACACGGGGTCGGGTGTGGTCAGTCCCACGAACTCGACTTGCGGGGGACGCCCCGTGCCAAGCGTGCCGATCACTCCACAAGCGATGCCCGCATTCGACAGCGCCTGTGCAAGCCACCATGCCGTGGACGTCTTGCCGTTCGTGCCCGTCACGGCAAGAACATCGAGGCGATCGGTCGGGTGGCCGTAGTATTCCGCCGCGATCGGGCCCGTCGCGCGCTTCAGTTGCGCATAGGCCGCAATCCCGTTCGAGGAGAAGCCGAATGAATCCGCGCCTTCGCTCTCGACGAGGCACGCCGCGGCGCCCTGCGCGATCGCCGACGGCACGTGCTTGCGTCCATCCGTCGCGGCGCCGGGCCATGCGATGAAGCCGTCGCCCCGCGCCACCTTGCGGCTGTCGACGTGCAACTGGCCCGTCACGCGAGCGCGCAGCCACTGGGCGGCTTCGTGGGCGCTGTGGAGTTCGATCATCAGAACGACTCCTCCACTGCGTTGACCACGACCTGCGGTTTCACGTTCATGTCCGGCTGCACGCCAAGCATGCGCAGCGTCTGCTGCACGGTGGCACTGAAAACCGGTGCGGCCACGTCGCCACCGAAATACTTGCCGGCACTCGGTTCGTCGACCATGACCGCGACGACGATGCGCGGGTTCTCCACCGGCGCAATGCCGGCGAACCAGGAGCGATAGCGGTTGGTCGCGTAACCCTTGCCCACCTGCTTGTAGGCGGTGCCCGACTTTCCGCCGACCGAGTAGCCCAGTGTTTGCGCCTTGGGTCCTGTTCCACCCGGCCCCGCCGCCATCTGCAGCATCGTGCGCACTTCGGCGACCGTCGCGGGATCGAACACCTGCACGCCCGTAGCCGGCTCCGGGCTTTTGAGCAGCGTCGCGGGAATGATCTGCCCGTCGTGCGCCCACACCGTATAGCTGCGCGCGATCTGGAACAAAGATGCGGACAGGCCGTAGCCGTACGACATCGTCGCCTGCTCGACCGGCTTCCACGTCTTCCACGGACGCAGCCGGCCGCTCACCGCGCCCGGGAAAGTGATCTGCGGTTTCTGGCCGAAGCCCACTTGCGTGAACAGCTCCCACATCTGGCGCGGCTGCATTTGCAGGGCGATCTTCAGCGTGCCCACGTTGCTCGACTTCTGGATGACCTCCTGCACCGTCAACGCGCCGTGCGGGTGCGAGTCGGAGATTTTCATCCCGCTCATCATCACGTACCCCGGCGCGGTGGGAATCACCGTCTGCGGCGTGACGATCTTGTTCTCGAGCGCAAGCGCGATGGTGAACGGCTTCATCGTCGAGCCGGGTTCGAACACGTCGGTGATGGCGCGATTGCGCAGCTGGTCGCCCGACAGGTTGTGGCGCTTGCCGGGCGTGTAGCTCGGATAGTTCGCGAGCGCGAGCACTTCGCCGGTCAGCGCATCGAGGACCACGACGCTGCCGGCCTTCGCCTTGTTCTCGACCACCGCGTCGCGCAGCTTCTGGTAGGCGAAGAACTGGATCTTGCTGTCGATGGACAGCTGCATGTCGCGGCCATCCACGGGGGGCACCTGGTCGCCGATGTCCTCGACGATGTGGCCAAGGCGGTCCTTGATCACGCGGCGCGTGCCCGCGCGGCCCGCCAGGTCCTTGTCGAACGTGAGCTCCATGCCTTCCTGGCCATGGTCTTCGACATTGGTGAAGCCGACGACGTGCGCCGCCGCTTCGCCCTCGGGGTACTCGCGCTTGTATTCCTTGCGCTGGAACACACCCTTGATGTTGAGCGCCGCGACTTGCTTCGCGACGGGCTCTTCGACCTGGCGCTTCAGCCACACGAAGGTCTTGTCTTCGTCCTGCAGCTTCTTCTCGAGGTCCGGCAGCGGGATTTCCAGCAGCTTCGCCAGTTGCGCGATCTTGGCCTTGTCGCGCTCCATGTCCTCGGGCGATGCCCAGATGCTCGGAGCCGGAACGCTGGTGGCGAGCAGCAAGCCATTGCGATCGAGGATGCGGCCACGATTGGCCGGCAGCTCGATCGTGCGCGCGAAACGCACTTCGCCCTGCTTCTGGAAGAAGTCGTTGCCCCAGACCTGGATCCATGCCGCGCGGCCTCCCAGCGCAACGAAGCTCACCGCGAGCACGCCCACGATGAACTTGCTGCGCCACACCGGCGTCTTGCTCGCCAGCAGCGGGCTGGAGGTGTAGATGACGCTGCGGCCCGTCATTGCGCGGCGTCCTTCATCTTCACGTACTGCGTGATGGCCGGCGTGGCCGTGCGCATCTGGAGTTGTTCTTTCGCGAGCTTCGCCACGCGCAGCGACGTCGCCTGCGCGCGCTTCTCGAATTCGAGGCGCTCGCGCTCGATCTGCAGGCGCCGTGCGTCGCTCTCGGCCTTGTCCAGCTCCGCATACAGGCGGCGCGACTGGTACTGCGTGCGCACCAGAAACAGCGCGCTCGCAATCACGGCGACGAGCAGCACGAGGTTCAGGCGAGTCATGCGGCGGTCCTCTCGGCCACGCGCATGATTGCGCTGCGCGCACGCGGATTGCGCGCGATTTCTTCTCCGCCCGGGCGGATGCGATCGATCGCGCGCAGCTTCATCGGCTTCGCGGGTGCGAACGGCGCGCGGCGGTCGACGACGTCGCGCGAGTGCTTCGCGATGAACTGCTTGACGATGCGATCCTCCAGCGAATGGAAACTGATCACGACGAGGCGGCCTCCGGGTTGCAGTACATGCAGGCTCGCCTCTAGCGCCTGGCCGAGCTCTTCAAGCTCGGCGTTGACGAAAATCCGAAGAGCCTGAAATGTGCGCGTCGCAGGGTCCTGGCCCGCCTCGCGGGTCTTGACCGCGCCAGCCACGAGCTCGGCCAGTTCCCGTGTCGTTCGAACTGCGCCCCGCTCCTGTCTGCGAGCCACAACCGCCTTTGCAACCTGAAAAGCAAACCGTTCCTCGCCGAATTCACGAATCACCTCCGCGATCTGCTCCAGCGGAGCGGTTGCAAGAAAGTCCGCGGCACTCGTGCCCCGCGTCGTGTCCATGCGCATGTCGAGCGGGCCATCCGCGCGAAAAGAAAAACCCCGCGCGGGGTTGTCGATCTGGGGCGAGCTCACACCGAGGTCCATCAGGATGCCGGCGATGCTCGAACCTTCGAGCCCCGAGATCGCCGCGAAGCCCTCGTGGCGGATCTCGAAACGTTCGTCCGCGATCGCATTCGCAGCCGCCACCGCTTCCGGGTCCTTGTCGAAAGCGACCAGCTTGGATGAGTCGTCCAGCTGCTGCAGGATCGCGCGCGAGTGACCGCCCCTGCCGAACGTCGCGTCGACATAGGTCTGGGCCGGCTTGGTGAATGCGTCGGCCGAAAGGGCTGCGACTGCTTCGTTCAACAAGACGGTGGTGTGATTCCATGCGTCCACCGCCTGCGCTCAGAAAGAAAAATCCTTGAAGACGTCGGGCATCGCACCCTGCATCGCCTCCGCTTCCTTGGATTCATACCGTGATTTGTCCCAGAGCTCGAAGTAGGAACCCATGCCAAGCAGCACGGTCTCCTTCTCGATGCCCGCCGAGCGACGCAATTCCGGAGAGACGAGCACGCGTCCCGTGCCGTCGAGCTCCGCGTCCATCGCGTTGCCAAGGAAGATTCTCTTCCACCACTGCGCGTCCATCGGTAACGCCGCGATACGGTCGCTGAATTTTTCCCATTCGGGCCGGGGAAAAATCATCAGGCAGCCGTGCGGGTGCTTCGTGATGGTGAGGTGGTTGCCTGCGGTCGCGCTGAGCACGTCACGGTGCCGGGTCGGCACTGAAAGCCGCCCTTTGGCATCGAGAACGAGAGACGAAGCGCCCTGGAACACTGCTGTAAGCCCTTGCTTGCGTTTCGTGCAGCGAAAAAGCGGTCCGGTACGGCACCGATTCCCACTTCATTGCACTTTTTTGCACTGTAGCAGGAAAAGAAAACAGCGCAACCCCGCGAGTGCGCATTTTTTCCTTTGAAATCAATGACTTGGCGCAGGTTCTGCGCACCGGATGCGCGCAAAAACGCGTTCAGAATGAACGACTTAGCTGAGGCACTGCAAGTGAAACCTCAGCTGGAAACCACTTCGTTAGAGGATGTTTCAGTCGGCGCGCGCAATCACGCGCGAGTGTTCGCTGATGCCGATCACGTTGAAGAACGCGGCGACGAGGCGGTGCACTTCGATGAATTGCACCTGGCGGCCTTCGGCTTGCCGCGCGGTCACCCAGTTGAGCAGCGTGCCCGCGGCGGAAAAATCGATGCGGATGAGGCGTGCACACGAAATCACGATGACGTCCGCGCCAAGGGTTTTCGCCTCGAGCATGTCGAGCGCTTCGGTCGCGTCGCCGAGGATCTGGCCTGCGAGGTCCACGGTCGAGATGTTCGACATCTGCGAGTTCGGCATCTGCGACGACTCGCCGTACATGCTGCTCAAGCCCGACGTGATCGAATCGCGGAAGGCTTCACCGACGATGGTGTGGCCGGCGACGAAGCTGCCGTCCGCCTGCAGCGACTTGTATTCGCAGCGCGCGCTTTCCCACGAGGGGGGCGACACTTCGTACGTGACGCAGTAATCGAGCGCGACCAGTTCGAATTCGTCGGGGCGGTGCATCACGCGCAGCACTTCCATGCGCAGCTTCCACCAGGCCGGGTTCACGCTCTTGTCGCCGGACGGCGTGGCGTCCTTGAGGACCTTCTCGAAGTTGTCGGATCCGATGAAGCGAAGTTGCACGGGCTGACCGGCCCACTGCGTGAACTGCTTCGTCAGCGGTTCGATCGCGGCCTCGTCGATCGCGTTGAGCTTGACCCACGACATCTTCCACGGCGCTTGCGCTTTCGCCAGCGCGGCGTTCATCGCCGCGATCGATTGCGTGCCGAGCGTGGGCGGTGACGTCCAGTTCGCGACCGGTTGGGCGCCCGTTGCGGGCTTTGCGGCGGGCGCGCTCAGGCGGCCCACGGCCTCGGGAATGGAGAACCACTGCGGCGCGGAGCGGCCGAAGCGCCCCGCGAAATCGATCGCTGCGGTTTCGAAGCGGTCCTGCTGGCCCGTGGCGCGATACAGGTCGAACAGCGTCAGCCAGGTCTCGTCATGGTCGATGCGCGTGGCATTCGGCGCAAGCACGTCGAGCAGCCCTGCTTCGGCACCGGCATCGTCGCCGTTTGCAAAACGGATCGACGCTTCTTCCAGCTCCGGATCGTGCGCGAATTCCTCGACGTCGATCGCGAATAGTTTCGATGCCGAAAATCCGGTGTTGCTGCCGCTGGGCTCCGAGTTGCCGCCTTGCGACAGGGCCGAGAACATCGGGTTCGCACGCGGCGGCTGTGCGATGGGCGAGCGGCCCGGCGATTGCGCCGCCGCCGCAGGCGGGGAAGGCGCGGGCTGCGCTGCGCGCGTGACGATCTGCGGCGGAGCCACCGAAGGCTGCGCCGCGCGCGGCACTTCCATGTTGGGGATCAGCTCGTCGGGCTGCGTGGGCGGCGCCGGTGCGATGCCCGGCTCCAATGGCTGTGGCTCTGTCTTGATGTACGCCGTCGAACGCACCGCAGCGCCGCCGGCGGGAACGGGCGCCGACACCGGCCGCTGCGTCGAATCGGGCGGCACGTGCGAAGAGACCTGGAAGCTGCCCGTCGTGTTGAGGCGGCTGGAGTTGTCCCCATGCTTGGTCTTCCACCACTGCATGGACATCTGCGCTTCGATCTCGTCGATCTTCTTGAGCGTGGTGGCGCGATCGTCGGGCTTCGAAGGCATCGAGCTCTGGAAGAACGAAGGGCGCGCGGCGGGATCCTGCCCCGCCATCACCTCCGAGCGCCGCATCTTGCGCAGCATGTCGAACTCGCGCTTGCGCACGAAGTCGTTGCGCCGCTTGCGCTCGATCATCTCCTTGAGCATCTGCTTGGAGTACTGGCTCTCGCGGTCCGACTCCTGCGCATCGAGGTCGGCCCAGCTCGTCGTGGGGTTCTTGACGAATTTCACGACCTTCGACAGCAAACCGGCGTTTTCGTCCTTGGTTGCCATGGAAGATCGTGAGGGGTACTGCTGGTGTGTGGAAAGGTGCTGCGGCGCCGTTCAGTCGCCGAACATCTTCTGCTTCAACTCGCGGCGCTGCTGCGCCTCGAGCGAGAGCGTGGCGGTCGGCCGCGCGAGCAGGCGCGCAACGCCGATGGGCTCGCCGGTTTCATCGCAGTAGCCGTAGTCACCCGCATCGATGCGCGCGATCGACTGTTCGATCTTCTTGAGGAGCTTGCGTTCGCGGTCGCGCGTGCGCAGTTCGAGCGCGTGTTCTTCCTCGATGGTCGCGCGGTCGGCCGGGTCGGGGACGATCACCGTGTCCTCGCGCAAGTGCTCCGTCGTTTCGCCCGCGCTGTTCAGGATGTCCTGCTTCAGCGTGAGCAGCTTCAGGCGGAAGAACGCCATCTGCTTGTCGTTCATGTACTCCGAATCGGGCATCGCCTGGATTTCATCGTCGGACAGTTCCTCGGCCGATTTGGACTTCCAGTTGTTGGCGAGCTTCGGGTCTTTCTTGACCGCCACCAGCGGGGGCGGGTTCAGCACAGGGGACATCGTGTTGGTATAGGTTGCTTTCGCCGCGGCGGGGGCCGTGGCGGCCGGCGCCGTAGCAGGCGTCGCCGCCGGCTCCGTGCGCGCGGGAGGTTTCGTGGCCCGTGCGGCGGAGGCCGGCTGCGCCATCGGCGCTTTGGCACGTGCGGGCGCCGTCACGGGTGCGGGAGCGGGAGCGCGCGGTGCGGCCGCCTTGGCAGCAGCTTTCAGCGGGGCAACTTTTGCCGGGAGCTTCGCGGGGGCTTTGGCGGGGGCCTTCTTTGCTACGGTTTTCGTAGCGGCCTTCGCCGGGGCTTTCGCGGGCGCCTTCTTGGCTGCCGGTTTCTTCGCGGAAGCCTTCACCGTGGCCTTCTTGGCCGGTGCCTTTTTTGCCGGTGCTTTCTTGGCGGCCGGCTTCGCAGCCGGCTTTGCCGCCTTGCCCGCCGGCTTCGCTTTCGCGGCCGGCTTCCTGGCGGCCTTGGCAGGCGCCTTCGGTTGAGGCTTCACTTCCCTTCTCCTCGCACCTGCGCCTTCGGCATGCTCACGCACGCCAGGGGCAGGCATTCCTCGTTGTCGTGTTCGGTCGCCATCATCACCGCGAGTTATACCCTGATTGCCCTGCAGCTGAACCTCACGCTGCGGGTTTTCACCGCCGCGCTGCACCCGCGGCTGCAATGCCTTCGGTGCCAGTTGCTGGGAAGAGACAATCATTCGGCTCGCGCTTCGAGGCCCTTTTTGGAAGGCGCTAGCCTACCGCAAAAGGGGGCGCTGCCAAGCGCCCTTTCACCCGTTTCAGTGCAGGCGGAAACGGACGTTCAGACGAGCCCGTTCGACGAGCTCACGACAGGCACTGCTCCAGGCCCTGGGTGAAGATGTCGCGAGGCAGGTCGATGCCGATGAACACCATCTTGCTGTTCTTCTGCTCGCCCGGCTGCCACTCGGGGCCGAGGTCGCTTCCCATCAGCTGGTGCACGCCCTGGAAGATGACCTTGCGCTCCGTGCCCTTCATGTACAGCACGCCCTTGTAGCGCAGCATCTTCGGTCCGTAGATGTTCACCACCGCGCCGAGGAAATCCTCGAGCTTCGCGGGATCGAACGCACGGTCCGACTTGAAGACGAAGCTCTTCACGTCGTCGTCCGTGTGGTGATGATGCGGGTGGTCGCAGTGCTCGCCATGTTCGTGGTCGTGATCATGGTCGTGATCATGGTCATGGTCGTGATCCGCATGCGCGTGGTCGTGGTTGTCTTCCTTCAGGAAGTCGGGGTCGATGTCGAGCTTGGCGTTCAGGTTGAAGCCGCGCAGGTCGAACACGTCCTTGATCGGGACCTCGCCGAAATGCACGGGCTTCATCGGCGCGCGCGGGTTCATGTGCTTGAGCCGATGCACGAGCTCATCCACTTCCTGCTTCGCGACGAGGTCGGTCTTGCTGATGAAGATCTGGTCGGCGAAGCCCACCTGCCGCCGCGCTTCCTGGCGGTCGTCGAGCTGCTTGTCGGCGTGCTTCGCGTCGACCAGCGTGATGATCGAATCGAGCAGGAAGGTCTCGGCGATCTCGTCGTCCATGAAGAAGGTCTGCGCGACGGGGCCGGGATCGGCCAGGCCGGTGGTCTCGATCACCACGCGTTCGAAGTCGAGCATGCCCTTGCGCTTCTTGGCCGCGAGCAATTGCAGCGTGGCGCGAAGGTCTTCGCGGATCGTGCAGCAGATGCAGCCATTGCTCATCTGGATGATCTGCTCCTTCGTTTCGGTCACGAGGATGTCGCTGTCGATGTTCTCTTCGCCGAACTCGTTTTCGATGATGGCGATCTTCTGGCCGTGCGCCTCGGAGAGCACGCGCTTGAGCAGCGTCGTCTTGCCCGAGCCGAGGAAGCCGGTGAGGATGGTGGCGGGGATGAGGCTCATGACTTCAAGTTTAGGCCTTCCGCTGGACCACGAGGCCCTTGAGGTATTCGCCTTCGGGAAAAGCCAGCGTCATCGGATGGTCGGGCGCGCCGCCCAGCCGCTCCGTGATGTAGCCGTCCACGTGCGCATCCGCCCCGGCGGAAGCGACGATCTTGTGGAAGAGGTCCGCGCTGATCCCGCCCGAGCACGAGTAGGTGAACAGCACGCCGCCCGGCTCCAGGATCTTCAGCGCGAGGCGGTTGATGTCCTTGTATGCGCGCGCCGCGCGTTCCGCGTGCGCCGCCGTCGGCGCGAGCTTCGGCGGGTCGAGCACGATCGCATCGAACGTGCGGCCTTCCTCGATGAAACGGCGCAACGAGGCATTCACGTCGGCATCGACGAAGTCCGCGCGCGATGCATCGAAACCGTTCAGCGCAACGTGCGCGCGCGCCCGTTCTAGCGCAGGCGCAGATGAATCGATCGATGTCACATGCGCCGCGCCTCCGGCGAGCGCGGCGACCGTGAACCCGCCGGTGTAGCAATAGCAATTGAGCACGCGCTGGAACTGCAAGCGCCGCGCGCACTGCGCGAACTTCGCGCGGCTGTCACGCTGGTCCAGGTAGAACCCCGTCTTGTGGCCCGTGGCGACGTCGAGCGTGAGCTTCCACTCGTGTTCCCGGATCGTGATCTCGGTGGGACCTTCGCCGCGCAGCCAACCGGCCGCGGGCGGCAAGCCTTCGAGCGAGCGCGCGTTCGTGTCCGAGCGCTCGTACAACTTCTGCAGGCCGGTCGCGCGCAGCATCGCATCCACGATCGCGTCCTTCCAGCGCTCGGCCCCGGCCGAGAGGAATTGCGCAACCAGCGTATCGGCATAGCGGTCGACGATGAGGCCCGGCAAGCCGTCGGACTCGCCGTGAACCAGGCGCATGCCCTCGCTCGCGATCGCGAACCGGTCGCGCGCTTGTACCGCCGCTTCGCATCGGCTCGCGATGAAAGCGGCGTCGATGCGCTGGCTCTCGTCGAAGCTCCACACCCGCGCGCGGATTTTCGATTGCGGGCTGAACGCCGCCCAGGCCAGGAAACCGCCTTCCGTGGAATCGATGCGTACCGTTTCGCCGGGGTCTGCGCCCCCTCTGGCAATCGCCGTATCGAACACCCACGGGTGTTGCCGCAACAGCGATCTTTCCTTGCCTTCCCGCAACCGAATCGTCTTCATTGGCTATATTGTCGGCGTTAGGGGCCGGGGACCGAGATGCAAGGAATGTGGCGGGTGTGGATGCTGGTGGCGATGCTGCTGATGGCAGCGGGGCCGCGCTGCGCATTCGCCGGCCGCGTGATCCCGCTCGACTCCGCGCACCAGCCGGTGTTGCTCGGTGACCAGGGCCAGGGCTGGGTCGACCCCGAAGGCCAGATGTCCACGGAGGATGCCGCCGACGGCACCGCGATCACGTGGACGCCGACAAAGCCCGACGAGATCCACACCCTCTCCGCGAAGAGCGTGCTGTGGATCCGTTTCACGCTGTCAGTGCCGAGCGCGGAACGCTGGTACCTGCAGGTGCCTTATCCGCAACTCGATCGCATCACGCTGTTTCCGCTCGAGGGCGTCGGCGCCTGGGGCCAATCGGCCGGCGACACGCTCGCGGTGCAGGACTGGCCGGTGCCGCATCGCTTCCCATTGCTGCCGCTGGCACCGGGCCAGCAGGAATACCTGGTCCGCATCCAGAACACGCACAGCTTCGGCGCGCCGATCCAGTTCGTCAGCGAAAGCTACTTGCTGCGCGACGAACAACAGGCGTCGGTGCTGCTGGGCATCTATTTCGGACTGGCGGGACTTGCGGTAATCCTGGCCGTGATGAGTGCGGTGTCGCTGCGCGACACGAGCTATGCGCTGTATGCGATCAGCGTGGCGTTCATGGCGCTGACGCAGGCATCGATCACCGGCATCGCGGGTCTCGACCTGTGGCCCGACTCGCCGTGGTGGAACGATTATTCGGCGCTGATCCTGCCGGTGCTCGGTGTCGGATCGCTGCAGTGGTTCTTCTCCGAAGTGGTCTCGATGCCGCAGCGTTCGCGGCTGCTGCACTACCTGCTCGTCTTCGTGGGCATCTGCGCCATCGGCGCGGCGGTGGCGATCACGATGGTCGACCCGTCGCATCGCGTCCGCGTGATGATCATCTATATCGCGGTGGCCGGCACGATCGGGCTCGCAGCGCTGGTCTGGGCGGCGCGCCGCGGCGACCGGTGGGCGATCTGGCTGCTGCTCGGCTCGCTGCCGGTCGCCATCGGCGCGGCCTTCCCGACGGCGCGCGCCGGCGGGTTGATCCCGCTCAACTTCTGGGCCGAGCACGCGATGCAGTTGGGCATGGCGGTCGAACTCCCCATCGTGCTGCTGATCCTGATCCTGCGCAGCCAGCAGCGCCGCGAGCACAGCCGCCGCCTCCAGGGTTTCGACAAGATCGACCCCGCCACCGGCCTGATGAACGCACAGGTGTTCGAACACGGGCTCGCACGGATGATGGCGCGCTCCCAGCGCCTGAAGTACCAGAGCGCGGTGCTCGTCATCGACATCATCAACGCCGACCAGATCAGCAGGAACTACGGTGCGCGGTCCGCAGAGGAACTGCCGCTGCAGGTCGCGGGCCGCCTGCTCGCCGCCGCACGCGACATCGACCAGGTCGCACGCCTGGGCGAGCTTCGCTTCGGCATGTTGATCGAAGGGCCGCTGTCGCCGGAAGACGCCGCTTCGGAAGGGCCGCGCATCGTCGCGCGCTGCCTCATGCCGTTTCGCGACAAGCCGATCGACTGGGTCGCCCAGGTGCGCGTGGCGCAGACGATCGTGCCCACGCAACGCGCGGATTCGCAGCAGGTGATCCATCGCCTCGAAGGGCTGCTCGCGAACGTCTCTCCCGAAAGCAAGCGGGCCGTCTTTACTTTGACGTCGTAGCCTTCTTGCGCTGCGCGCGCGGGTGCGCGGCGTCGTACGCCTTCGCGAGATGCTGGAAATCCAGCCGCGTGTAGACCTGCGTCGTGGTGATGTTGGCGTGCCCCAGCAACTCCTGCACTGCGCGCAGGTCCTGGCTCGATTGCAGCACGTGGCTGGCGAACGAGTGGCGCAGCATGTGCGGATGGACCGGCGTTGCGAGACCCGCCAGCAGGCTGCGGCGCTTCAATCGCGCCCACACGCTTTGCGCGCTCAGCCGCGTGCCGTTCTTTCCGACGAACAAGGCGGGCTCTTCGTGGCCGCCGCGCAGCGGGAGCCAACGCCGGATCGCCTGCACCGCCTTCTTGCCGACGGGCACACTGCGCCGCTTGCTGCCCTTGCCCAGCACATGCGCCTCGCCGTCATCGAGGTCGATCCAGCCGCGTGCGCTGCCGCTTGCAGCGACATCGAGCCCGACGAGCTCCCCCACGCGCAGGCCGCAGCCATAGAGCAGTTCGACGATTGCGGCGTCGCGCGCCTCCAGCCACGGGTCGGCGCTGGCATCCTCGAATTCGGCGAGCTGCACGGAGTCATCGACGCTCAAGGCTTTCGGCAAGGGCTTCGGCGCTTTCGGGGCGCGCACGTCCGTCACCGGATTGCTCGCGACCAGGCCTTGCTTGCCGAGCCACGTGTAGAAGCCGCGCCAGCCCGAGAGGATCAGCGCGATGCCGCGCCCGCTGCGCCCCGCACCGTGCATCTGTGCAACCCAGCGGCGCACGTGCGCGTTCTGCACACGCGTGAGGTCGACATCGGCTCTCGCGGCATTTTCGCAGAGCTTCTGCAAGTCCAGCGCGTAGAGCTCGACGGTGCGCCGCGCGAGGCGCTTTTCGACGCGCACATGTTCGAGGTAGCGATCGACGAGGGACGCGCCACCCGCCATTGCATCAGTCCTTGCGCAACCGCGACAGCGCGGCGCTCGCGAGTTCGGCGATGTGCTCGAGGAACTCGGTGCCCATCCCGCCGGAGAAGCGCTGCGGGTCGGGCGATGCGAGCACGAGCATGCCGAACGCGGGGCTTGCCTCGTCCACCGCGCCTTCACGCAGCGGGATCAGCGCCACCGACATCGCCGTCGCCGGGTCTTCGAGCCACTTCACCGCTTCGAAGCCCGAGTTCACTCCGACGTAAGGCTGTGTCAGCGAAGACGCGAACGCTTTGGCGTCGTCGGTGACGCCATCCGCGAAGGGCTCCTTGCCGTACCGGCTGTCCACGCCCCAGACCTTGATCGCCACTTGCGGCACCATGAATTGCGACTGGATCCCGGCGGCGATCGTCGCAGGCAATGCACGACCCGAATGCACGAGGAACACGCTGCGTGCCCAGCGATGCAGGCGGTCCGCGATGATCATGTTCTCGTTGCCGTGACGCACCATGTCCATCACGCGGTGCTCGAGGGCCTTGATCTTCTCGCGCAGCATCTCGGCCTGCCGCTCCTGCAGGCTCACGGCGCGATTCCCGTGCGGGCTGGTCAGCTGCACGCTCGCCAGCAGCGAGGCATGGCGCTCGAAGAAATCCGGCGTGTTCGCCAGCCAGGCCGCGATGTCGTCCTCTGTGATCGGGTTCATGTTTTGGTTCTGTTCAGTCATGGGGTATCCGGAACTTCGATCTCGCCTTCGAACACGGTGGTGGCGGGGCCCGTCATCATCACCGCGCCGCGGCCATCCCATTCGATCGTCAGCACGCCGCCGCGGGTTTCGGCGTCGACGCGCGCATCGAGCTTGCCGAGCCGGATGCCTGCAACGGCCGCGGCGCACGCGCCCGTGCCGCAAGCGAGTGTCTCGCCCGCGCCGCGCTCCCACACGCGCAGGCGCACGTGCGAGCGGTCGACGACCTGCAGGTATCCCGCGTTCACGCGATTGGGAAACCGGGCATGGGTTTCGATCAGCGGCCCTTGCGTTCGGACGGGCGCCTTGTCGATGTCTGTGACTTCCTGCACGGCATGCGGATTGCCCATGGACAGCACCGCGACCTGCGCATCGGCGCCTTCGAGCGCCAGATGCCACTTGTGCCACGCGCCTTCGGCGATGGGTTCGATTCCCGATGCGTCGAAAGGTACCTTCGACGGCTCGAAGACCGGCGCGCCCATGTCGACCGTGACGCGGCCATCTGCGTTGAGGCGCGGCTCGATCACGCCGGAGAGCGTGCGCACGCGGATCGCGTCCTTGTCCGACAGGTGCTTGTCGCGCACGAAACGCACGAAGCAGCGCGCCCCGTTGCCGCACTGCTCCACCTGCGAGCCGTCGGCGTTGTGGATCACATATTCGAAATCGACCCCGGCTTCGCCGGAGCGGCGCACCGAAAGGACCTGGTCGGCGCCGACGCCGAAATGCCGGTCGGCGAGCCACCGGTATTGCGCCGCGCGCAGGCCGAAAAGCGATTCGGTCTCGTCGAGCACGACGAAATCGTTGCCCGCGCCTTGCATCTTCGTGAAGCGGATGCGCATACCGCGATTATCGGAGGGATTGCCCACCGCCGATAATGATCCGCATGGTTCGACCCTCCCAGTTGTTGCATCCGCAACGCGAGCCCGTGACGCCAAGGCCCGCCGCCACCGTCATTTTGCTGCGCGACACGCCCGAAGGCTTCGAAGTGCTCATGACGCGGCGGTCCGCCACGGCGAGCTTCGCGCCGGGCGCCTTTGTCTTTCCCGGCGGCGTGATCGATCCCGGCGAGACGCCTCAGGCCGCCGCGGTCCGCGAGAGCTTCGAGGAGCTCGGGCTCGATCTCGCGGGCGTCAAGATGTCGCTCCTTGCGCGATGGATCACCGACCGCGACCTGCCGCGCCGCTTCGACGTCTCCTTCCTGGTGGCGCGCATGCCGGAAGGCCAGACGCCCGTCGCCGACGAAGCGGAGCAGTTCGAGCCCGTGTGGGTCGGCCCGGCCGACGCGCTCGCACGCCATGAAGCCGGCACGTTCTTCATGATCTTCCCGACGATCCGCACGCTCGAGCGGCTCGCGAAATACACGAATGTCGATGAGGTACTCGCGGCGTGCGCGAGTGGCAAGCCGCTGTGGACCAGCTGTCCGCGCGCGGGTTTCGTCAAAGGCGCCGACACGCGCTACATGGAGCACGAGATGGCGTACGGCGAGCTCGCACTCGTCAGCCCCGACGGGCAGCTCGTGCATCACCTCGATTGGGGAACGAACCAGCCCGTGCCGCTGCTGAAGAACGTCACGCGCATCACCGCGCCGAATCCCGGCGTGATGACCGGGCCGGGCACGAACAGCTACCTCGTCGGCGACCCGAACACGGGCTACATCGCGATCGATCCGGGGCCGAACGAACCGGAGCACATCGAGCGCCTGTGGCGCGCGGCGGGCGGCGACATCCGCGTGATCCTGTGCACGCATTCGCACGCAGACCATTCGCCGGGGGCGCTGCCGCTGCAGGCGCTGTGCGCGAGCAAGCCTGCGGTCCTGGGCCTCGCGTCGAAGCCCACCGCACGGGCCGCGAGCGAGTTCAGGCCCGATCGCGAGATCGCCGATGGCGAAGAAGTGTTCGTCGAAGGCGGCGGCGTGCGTCACACGCTGCGTGCTATCCACACGCCCGGCCACGCGGCGAACCACACGTGCTTCGTGCTCGTGGAAGACGCCTTGCTCTTCTCGGGCGACCACATCCTCAATGGCAGCACCACGGTGGTCGATCCGCCGGATGGCGACATGACGGCGTACATCGATTCGCTCGACAAGCTGCTCGCGGCCTGCGCGCAGTACGGCGTCGAATTCATCCTGCCGGCCCACGGCTACGCGCTGGGTTTCGCGCCGCAAGCCATCGCGCACCTGAAGTCGCACCGCCTCGCGCGCGAAGCAAAAGTCATCTCCGCGATGCGTGCGAAGCCCGCGGGGTCGATGGATGACTGGGTGAAGGTCGCGTACGACGACGTGCCGCCGCGCATGTGGCCCGTTGCGCAGCGCTCGCTGCTGGCGCATGTGCAGCGCATCGAAGCGCTCGGACTCGCCTGAAAAAGTGTGAAGCTCGCCGTACGCCGGATTCTGTGAGTGCGGTTGCCCGCACTTGACCGTCATTCCTCTGGGCCGCGGATCGCTCCAGCGGCTCGGTGCTACCTACCCGCACACTCGCCGGGCCGGGTCAATGTGTGCCTATTTGGTATTGCTGCGCGTAGAGATTGCCCGTTTCACCCCCGCAGGCCTTGCGGCATGCGGGACTCGTCTCTGTTGCTCTGATCCTCACCTCACGGCGGACAGGAGTTACCTGCTACGCTGCCCTGTGCAGTCCGGACGTTCCTCCAGTGCCTTCGCAGGCACCAGCGACGATCCGGCGGGCTTCACGGGGCGTATTATCCCCGCACCCTTCACTGGCCGCTCGACACGGCCCCGAAGCGATGATCCGAATCTCCGAAATCAAGCTGCCGCTCGGCGAGCTCCCGCCTGAAGAAGGCGTCCATCCACTCGCCGCTTTGCGCACGGCCGCGGCGCAAAGACTGCGGGTTGAGCCCGGGCAGCTCGCCGGCATCCACGTATTCAAACGCAGTTTCGACGCACGCAAAGCCGAGCTTGCCGTGGTGTACATCGTCGATGCAGAGGTGGCCGAAGAGGCCGCCGTGCTGGCGCGAAATGCAGGCACCGCGCATGTCGCGGCAGCGCCCGACATGGCATGGCATCCGCCGGTCCATGCCAACTCGCCCCCTGCGCTTCGCCCGATCGTCGTGGGCTTCGGTCCCTGTGGCATCTTCGCGGCGCTCGTGCTCGCGCAAATGGGCCTGTGTCCCATCGTCCTCGAGCGCGGCAAGGCCGTGCGCGAACGCACGAAAGACACGTGGGGCCTCTGGCGCAAGGGCGAGCTCGAACCTGAAAGCAACGTCCAGTTCGGCGAAGGCGGCGCCGGCACGTTTTCCGACGGCAAGCTGTACAGCCAGATCAAGGACCCGCGCCATCTCGGGCGCAAGGTCATGGCGGAGTTCGTGAAGGCGGGCGCGCCGGCCGAGATCCTGTACGTCGCGCATCCGCACATCGGCACTTTCAAGCTGGTGAAGGTCGTCGAGAACATGCGCGCGGAGATCGAGCGCCTGGGCGGAGAAGTGCGCTTCCGGCAACGCGTGGCGGATGTGGCGATTGAAGCCGGCCGGGTGCGGGGCGTCGTCCTCCACGATGGCACGCAGCTGCGATCCGATCACGTCGTTCTTGCGCTGGGCCACAGTTCGCGCGACACCTTCGAGATGCTGCACCAGCGCGGCGTTTTCGTCGAAGCCAAACCGTTTTCCATCGGCTTTCGCATCGAACACCCGCAAGGCGTCATCGATCGCGCGCGGTGGGGCAAGCACGCCGGCCATCCGTTGCTCGGCGCGGCAGACTACAAGCTCGTGCATCACGCGAACAACGGACGCTCGGTGTACAGCTTTTGCATGTGCCCGGGCGGAACCGTGGTTGCCGCAACGTCGGAGCCGCGGCAGGTCGTCACCAACGGCATGAGCCAGTATTCGCGCAACGAACGCAACGCCAATGCCGGCATCGTCGTGGGCATCGAGCCGGAACGCGACTTTCCCGGCGGGCCCCTCGCGGGCGTCGTACTGCAGCGTGAACTCGAGTCACGCGCTTTCCTTCTGGGCGGCGCGAATTACGATGCGCCGGGACAACTGGTCGGCGATTTCATCGCGGGGCGCGCATCGCAGGAGTTCGGCGGCGTGGCCCCGTCGTACAAGCCGGGCGTGAAGCCCGGCGACCTCCACGCCGCCTTGCCCTCGTTCGCGATCGAAGCGATGCGCGAAGCGTTGCCGGTGTTCGGCCGCAAGATTCGCGGCTACGACATGCCGGACGCCGTTCTCACCGGCGTGGAGACCCGCACGTCGTCGCCCATCCGCATCACGCGCGGCGAAGATTTCCAGAGCGTGAATGTGCGCGGCTTGTATCCTGCGGGCGAGGGGGCGGGGTATGCAGGCGGGATACTTTCCGCCGGTGTCGACGGCATCAAGGTCGGCGAGGCGGTTGCAAGAAATGTGGGCGCGAAACGCGATTGACGGAGCAGCAAGTGGAAGAAGAAGCCGAATTCAATGAGCTGGTGTACCTGAACCTGCATCCCGATGTGCGGGCTGCAGTCGAATCGGGATTGTTCCGCTCCGGCTACGAGCACTATTGCCGATACGGCCGAGGCGAAAGCCGGCGCCTGTCCCGCATCGCCCAAAAGGATCTGCATTTCATCCGCGACTACACCCGGCTGGTCCGGGATCTGATCGCCGCACACCCGGGCGATTACGACCTGGCGATGGCCAAGGCGATCGGTTCGCAGACGCTCGAAAGCTTCGTGGAATTCGGCGACAAGCATGTGCATGTGCTTCGCCGCGTCGGCTTGCAAGACGGCTGCGCCATCTATGACCTGGCATGCGGGTCCGGGCGGACGGCTTCAGCGCTGCGCCGTCACGGCTGGAACGGGAGCTACCGGGGCGCCGACATCATCGACGAGCTTGTCAGTTACGCGCGGCAGAAGTCACCGGACTTCCAGTTCTTCGTTCACCGCGACTTCTCGATCGTGGCCGACGACGGCTCCCAGGACATCATCTTCTCCTGGAGCCTGTTCACGCACCTGCACCTGGAAGAGATCTACCTTTACGCGGAAGACTGCAAGCGTGCACTCAAACCCGGCGGTGTCCTGGTGTTCAGCTTCCTGGAGCTGAGCAAGCCCTCGAACGAAGCGGTTTTCAGGAGTCGCGTGGAGTCAATGCGCACTGGCGCAGGCGCCCCGCACCTGGACACGTTCATGGATCGCCAGACGATCAGCCACATGTTCGTCACCATGCTCGGGTACACGCTGGTGGAGTTCATCGGCGCCGACGAGCCCCTGCCCGGGGGAGCATTCGGCCAGTCGATCGCGGTGTTGCGGAAGTAACGCTGCGCGGGTGCTACGCGGCCTGGAGCGCGGCGATCCGCTCCTCGATCGGCGGGTGCGACGAGAACAGCTTGCCGACGCCCGACGTGATGCCCATCGTCTGCAGGCCCTTCGGCAACTCGCCGGGGACCATGCCGCCGAGGCGCGCGAGCGCGTTGATCATCGGCTGGCGATTGCCGATCAGCTGCATCGAGCCGCGATCGGCGCGGAATTCGCGCTGGCGCGAGAACCACGCGACGATGATCGCAGCGAGGAATCCGAGGACGATGTCGAGGACGATCGTCGTGATGAAGTAACCGATGCCCGGCCCGCGGCGTTCGCCGCGGCTGAGCCATCCATCGACGACATAGCCGATCACGCGCGAGAGGAACACGACGAATGTATTCATCACGCCCTGGATCAAGGTCATCGTCACCATGTCGCCATTGGAAATGTGCGAAATCTCGTGGCCGATCACGGCCTCGACTTCCTCGCGCGTCATGCCTTGCAGCAGGCCCGTGGAAACCGCGACGAGCGCGCTGTTCTTGAACGCGCCGGTGGCGAATGCATTGGGCTCGCCTTCGAAGATGCCGACTTCCGGCATGCCGATGCCGGCTTGCTGCGCGAGGCGCTGCACCGTGTTCACGATCCACGCTTCATCGGCGCCTTCGTTGCCGGTGATCACTCGCACGCCCGAGGTCCATTTCGCGAGCGGCTTGGACAGGAGCAACGAGATGATCGCGCCGCCGAAACCCATGAGGAAGGCGAAGGCGAGCAGCCCGCCGAAGTTCATGCCTTGCGCGGTCAGGTAGCGGTTGACGCCCAGCAGGGAGCCGACGATGCCGAGCACGACGACGACCGCCAGGTTGGTGGCCAGGAACAGGAAGATGCGTTTGGACAAGGTTGGTTTCTCCAGGGGACAGGGTCCGGCCTCCCAGATGAGGCCGGCGCGCGGCGGTTCAACCCTCGTTACGCCGCGCGGAGCGGAACACGTGAGGATCATCATAGAAGGAAAATTCGTCGTTCCCCTGGAACCAGCCCGGGATGCCGGCCAGTGGCAGCGGCGTGAATGGCTTGGCAGCCAGGCGCTGCCTTGTGATCTGGCGCGGACCGACCCAGACATGCGCCGTGAGGTCCTTGCGCGGCGTCAGCAACTTCTCCAGCAGCGCGTGGCCGAAGACGGTGACTTGCGCATCGCACCACATCGGTCGCAGCGCAATGAACAACCGGTGCCAGTCTCGTGCGGCCAGTGCCTCCCACAAAGGCTGCGGTGCTTCCAGGAATGCGCCGTTCTCGTCGAACACGGTGATCGCGTCGCGCACCGCTCCGCGGGCCGCGGCAATGCCGTCGCGGGCGATCTCTTCGGCCTGAAGCGCATTGAGTTGCGATTTCTCGCCGGGAAACTTCAGCCACGCCAGCCCGTTGAAGAAATCGTGCGCGTTCTCGCGCACCGGGCACGTGCGTGTGCGGAAGATGAAGTGCTCGTACGGCTCGCCGCCGTCCAGCTGTGTTTGCGCGACGAAGCGGACTGGCGCACGGGTGCATCGGTTGAGCGCGGTGGGGAGCGGCTGCGTGCGCCACGCTTCAAGCATGGGCTCGCCGACATCGCGCCACGGCGTGAACCACGGCGCGTCCCAGTCGACGGTCAGGCGAGCTTCCACTCCAGCGTGTCGCCGCCGCCAAGCGGCTTGAGTTGCGCTTGACCGTATGCGTACGCTTCCGGCACGCGCCACGCCGCGCGCTTGAGCGTTACGGTGCCCTTGTTGCGCGGTACGCCATAGAAGTCGGCGCCATTGAAACTCGCGAATGTTTCGAGTTTGTCGAGTGCGCCGGCGCGCTCGAACGCTTCGGCGTACATCTCCATCGCCGCGTGCGCCGTGTAGCAACCCGCGCACCCGACTGCGTGTTCCTTCAAATGCGCGGCGTGC
>DATLBJ010000108.1:0-5382 GCA_035526975.1 Ramlibacter sp. | reverse complement strand
GCCCGGAAGGCCATCGATGCGGTGCAGTCGGGCGAAGTGCGCTTCGTGCCCGAGAACTGGGTCAACACCTACAACCAGTGGATGAACAACATCCAGGACTGGTGCATTTCGCGCCAGCTCTGGTGGGGCCACCAGATCCCGGCGTGGTACGACGAACAGGGCAACATCTACGTCGCACGCAGCGAGGCCGAAGCGCAGGAAAAGGCACCCGGCAAGAAGCTGCGCCGCGATGAAGACGTGCTCGACACGTGGTACTCATCGGCGCTGGTGCCGTTCTCCACGCTGGACTGGCCGGATGCGGCCCTTCGACAGGCTCAGGGCGAACGGGGTTCGGAGTACGACCTGTACCTGCCGTCGACGGTGCTGGTGACGGGCTACGAGATCATCTTCTTCTGGGTCGCCCGCATGATCATGATGACGACCCACTTCACGGGCCGGGTGCCGTTCCGCAACGTGTACATCCACGGGATGGTGCGCGACAGCGAAGGCAAGAAGATGTCGAAGTCCGAGGGCAACGTGGTCGACCCCGTGGACCTGATCCAGGGCGCCGACCTCGAGACGCTCACGCACAAGTCGACGGTCGGCCTGCGCAAGCCGGACACCGCTCCGAAGGTCGCCGCGCGCGTGAAGAAGGAGTTCCCGCAAGGCATGCCCGCGTACGGTGCCGATGCGTTGCGCTTCACGATGGCCAGCTACGCGAGCCTCGGGCGCAACATCAACTTCGACACCAAGCGCTGCGAGGGCTACCGCAACTTCTGCAACAAGCTCTGGAACGCTTCGCGCTTCGTGCTGATGAATTGCGAGGAGCAGGACCTTGCGGAGGCGGGCGCGACGCTCACGAAAGCCGACAAGTGGATCATCTCGCTGCTGCAGCGGGCTGAAAGCGATGTCGCGAAGGGCTTTGCGGAATACCGCCTCGACAACGTCGCGAACTCGGTCTACCAGTTCGTGTGGGACGAGTTCTGCGACTGGTACCTCGAGATCGCGAAGGTGCAGATCCAGGCGGGCGACGCGAGGCAGCAGCGCGGAACGCGCCGCACGTTGATCCGCGTGCTCGAAGCGATCCTGCGGCTCGCCCATCCCGTCATTCCGTTCATCACCGAAGAACTTTGGCAGGTGGTGAAGACCGTCGCCGGCAAGGAAGGCGACTCGATCAGCGTCGCGCCCTATCCGCAGACCAATACCGCAGCGATCGACGAAGACGCCGAGGCGTACGTCGCCAAGCTGAAGTCGGTGGTGGACGCGTGCCGCAACCTGCGCGGCGAGATGAGCGTGTCGCCGTCGACGAAGCTTCCCGCCTATGTCATCGCGGGATCGAGCGAGGACGCGGCGTTCATGCGGGAGGTCGCGCCGGTCCTGCAAGCCCTCTCGCGCTTGTCGGAAGTGCGGCTGTTCGACGATGCGGCGTCATGGGCGGCGGCTGCGAAGGCTGCACCGGTTGCAGTCGTGGGGAGCACGCGCCTGTGCCTGTACATGGAGATCGACCTGGAGGCCGAGAAGGCGCGGCTGTCGAAGGAGGCCGAGCGCCTGAAGACCGAGCTCGCAAAAGCGAACGGCAAGCTCGCGAACGAATCATTCGTCTCGAAAGCACCGCCCGCGGTGATCGAGCAGGAGCGCAAGCGCATCACCGACTTCACCGCCACGCTCGAAAAGGTGCAGGACCAGCTCGCCCGCCTGGGCTGAGCGTCAGCGCGCCTCGAGCATCGCGGGGCCGGTGGGGAGCTTGTCGAGCGCGCTCTCGCGCGGCGCGGCCAGCGTTTCGTGGATGCGATGCGCGACATACCAGCTCGCACGCAGGCGCGATTCGCGCGTGTGCGAACCCAGGCGCGGCGTGAGGAACAGGTTCGTCAGCTCGTGCAGGGGCGTGCCCTTGGACGCAAATCCCGCTTCCGCGCCGTCGAGCATGCATGCTTCGATCCGCCCGTCGGTCAGCGCGGCGGCGAGCGCGTCCGGATCGAACAAATGCGAGCGGCTCGTGCCCACCCACACCTGGCCCGGCTTGCAATGCGCGAGCACCTTGTCGTTGATGAAGTTCTGGTAGCGCGACGCGTACATCACCTGCACGGAAATTGCATCGGCCTGCGCCATCATGTCGGCGAGGGAAAGCGGCTGGATGTTCAGGCGCCCCCAGATGGGCGCCGTGTGATGAACGGCGGGGTCGTAGCCCACGAGCTTGGCACCGAGCGAATGCAGCATCAGCGCGAGCGTGTGCGCGGTGGGGGCCAGGCCGAAAATGCCGACGACGCTGCCGTTCAATTCACGGCCGAGGCGGATGTCGGCGTGGCGATCGCCGATGAGCGACGAGCCGATGCCGCGGCGATACAGCAGCAAGATGGCGCCGAGCAGGTACTCGGCATTGGAGCGAACGTTCGCCGTCGTGGCCTGGATCACGCGCACCTTGCGCTCGCGGCAGGCTTCGAGGTCGGTGTTATCAGTGCCGACGTGCATGCGCGCCACCGCCTTGAGCATCGGAGCGAAATCGAGGAACTCGCGCGTGAGCTGCACTTTGCGCGGCAGTACGACGGCCTGCGCCTTGTAGACGGCCTTTCTCAACGCGCTCGGGTCGGCAGCGAGCTCGGGCCGGCATTCCACCGCGTGCCGCGCCTCGAGCCACGCCAGTGCTTCGGGCACGAGTCGTTCGAGAAGTAGGATGTCCACCCGGGATTCGTCCTTGTCTTACATGAACCGCTGAACTTCGCGTCGATACTCGTGAGCCCCGCGCGCAAGATGGGTGCAGACTTTAGCTGTAAACAATTTCACCGTCCATGAACAAAGTCACACAAATTCGCAAGGCAGTCTTCCCGGTCGCGGGCTTGGGTACACGCTTCCTGCCGGCGACGAAAGCGCTCCCCAAGGAGATGCTGCCGATCGTGGACAAACCCCTGATCCAGTACGCGGTCGAGGAGGCATACGAAGCAGGCATTCGCCACATGATCTTCGTGACGGGGCGCAATAAGCGTGCCATCGAAGACCATTTCGATACCGCGTACGAGCTCGAGAACGAGCTGGAGATCAACCAGAAGCACGACCTGCTTCGCGTCGTGCGCGCGATGCCCGAGGACATGGATTGCGCTTACGTGCGGCAGTCGCGTGCGCTGGGCCTCGGCCATGCAGTGCTGTGCGCGGAGCCGCTCGTCGGCAACGAGCCTTTCGCGGTGCTGCTCGCCGACGACCTGATGTGCGGGCCGCAGGGCGGGCCGGGCGTGCTGACACAAATGGTTAACGTCTTCGGTGAAAAGAAGACAAGTTTGTTGGCCGTGCAGGAAGTGCCGCTCGACCAGGTCAAGCGCTACGGCATCGTCGCGGGCGAACCTGCGGGCGACCGCCTGACCCAGGCGCGCACACTCGTGGAGAAGCCGTCACCCAATGACGCGCCGTCGCGCATGGGCGTGTCGGGCCGCTATGTGCTCACGCCGGCCGTGTTCGACATGATCCGCAACAACCCGCCCGGTGCAGGCGGAGAGATCCAGCTCACCGACGGCATCGCACGCCTGATCGAAACCGAAGGCGTGCATGCGTACGAGTACCGGGGCAAGCGCTACGACTGCGGCAGCAAGCAGGGCTTCCTCGAAGCCACGGTGGAATTCGCGTTGCGCCACCCCGAGGTCGGGCCGGCGTTCCAGGAATACCTGAAGGCCCTGAAGGCTTAGCGCCGCTTCAGCACGTGCACGTACTCCTTGCCGACCGTCTGCTGGTCGACGAGTTCATTGCCCGTCTGCTTGGCAAACGCCTGGAAGTCGCGCACCGACCCTGAATCGGTCGCCACCACCTTGAGCAGCTGGCCCGACTGCATGTCCGCCAGTGCTTTCTTCGCCTTGAGGATCGGCAGCGGGCAATTCAGCCCGCGCGTGTCGATTTCCTTGTCGATGTCCATGGTGTTTCCTGCACTCACGCGCGCTGCGCCATGTCCATGAATTTCGGTTCGTGGCCGCGGCTGCGCAACCAATCCGCCAACGCGTAGCCCGTGCCCGCGGGCCAGCACATCACATCGTCGTACGCAAACAATTTGTACTCCGCCAATTCGGGCGAGAGCTTCACTTCACCCTCGCAGCGCGCATGGAACGCGATGATCACCTGGTTCATGCGGAAGAATTCATAGACGCCGACCAGGTTCACTTCGAGTGCATCGAGGTTCGTTTCTTCCTTGATCTCGCGCGCGATGCCTTCCTTCGGCGTTTCGCCCGCTTCCATGAAGCCGGTGATCAGCGCGAAACGCCGCCCCTGCCAAGCCGCGTTGCGCGCGAGCAGGATGTGTTCACCGTACTGCACCACGGCCGCGAGCACCGGTGTCGGGTTGTTCCAATGCGTCCAGGCGCAGTCGGGGCAACGCAGGCGCACCTTCTCCCCGGAGTCTTCGAGTTGCGCAAGCGGCTGCAGCGCCGTTGCACAATTCGGGCAGAAGCGCCACTCGTGCGATGTCACGCGGGGAACACCCCGGTCGACAGGTAACGATCGCCGCGGTCACACACGACGAACACGATCGTCGCGTTCTCGACTTGCTTGGCGACCTCCAGCGCGACCCACAGCGCACCGGCCGCCGAGATGCCGGCAAAGATGCCTTCCTCGCGTGCGAGACGACGGCAGATTTCCTCGGCATCGTCCTGGCTCACGTAGACCATCTCGTCGACCGCACCCGGGTCGTAAATCTTCGGCAGGTATTCCTGCGGCCACTTGCGGATGCCGGGGATGCGCGAGCCTTCGCTCGGCTGCGCACCGACGATGCGGATCGCGGCGTTCTTCTCCTTCAGGTAGCGCGACACGCCGGTGATCGTCCCGGTCGTTCCCATCGCGCTGACGAAGTGCGTGATGCGCCCCTTCGTCTGGTCCCAAAGCTCGGGGCCGGTCGTCTCGTAGTGAATGCGCGGGTTGTCGGCGTTGGCGAACTGGTCGAGCACGCGGCCCTTGCCCTCACGCTGCATGTTCTCGGCGAGATCGCGGGCGTATTCCATGCCGCCGCTTTTCGGCGTGAGCACAAGCTCCGCGCCGAACGCCTTCATCGTTTGCGCACGTTCGACCGACAAATCCTCCGGCATGATGAGAACCATCCGGTAACCGCGGATCGCTGCGGCCATGGCAAGTGCGATGCCCGTGTTACCCGACGTCGCCTCGATCAGCGTGTCGCCCGGCTTGATCTCGCCGCGTTCTTCCGCGCGCTTGATCATCGACAGCGCCGGCCGGTCCTTCACGGAACCGGCGGGGTTGTTGCCCTCCATCTTTGCGAGGATCACGTTTCCCCTCTCCGTGTTTTCCCTGCCGCTCATGCGTTGGAGTTTCACCAATGGGGTTTTCCCGATCGCGTCTTCGATGGTCGGGTACTGGATGGACGGGCTCATGAAATCACTGTGCCATAATTTTCGACCCTGCTTCTTCAGAGGGCCGGAG
>DATLBJ010000107.1:0-2906 GCA_035526975.1 Ramlibacter sp. | reverse complement strand
GGGCGTCTGGTTCCAGTACCAGCTGTCCGTGAGGTACATGCCTTGCGTGGTCTTCAGGCCGAGCGCGTGGATGTCGTTGATGAACACGAGCAGGCCGGCAAGCTTCATTGTCTTCGTGATGCCGAACTCGTTGGCAGCCTTGATCGAATTGATCGTGTCGCCGCCCGCGTTGGCAAGGCCCAGGATCTGGGCCTTGCTGCCCTGCGCCTGCAGCAGGAACGAGGAGAAGTCGCTGGCGTTCAGGGGCGCGCGAACGGACCCGACGACCTTGCCGCCGTTGGCTTCGACGATCTTGGTCGTATCCGCCTGCAGCTGGTGGCCGAATGCGTAGTCGGCGGTGAGGAAGTACCAGGTCTTGCCGCCGTTCTTCACGACCGCGCCACCGGTGCCCTTGGCGAGCGCGGCGGTGTCGTAGGCCCAATGGATCGTGTACGGCGTGCACTGGTCGTTCGTGAGCGCCGACGAGGCAGCGCCGACGGAGATGAAGGGCTTTTTCTTCTCGGCGGCGACCTTCGCCATCGCGAGGTTCGTGCCCGAGTTCGTGCCGCCGATCAGCATGTCCAGGCCCTGCGTGTCGAACCACTCGCGTGCCTTGGTCGCCGCGACGTCGGGCTTGTTCTGGTGGTCGGCGGAGACGAGCTCGATTTTCTTGCCGTTGACGGCGCCGCCCATGTCCTGGATCGCCATCTTGATGGCCTCGATGCCGCCCTGGCCGTCGATGTCGGCGTAGACGCTGGACATGTCGGTGATGATGCCGATGCGGATCACGTCGCCAGAGATCTGCGCGACCGCGGGCGTCGCGGCGCCGAACAGGCCCGCTGCGGCGAGCGCGGTGGCGGCAAAAAGTGGCTTCAGTTTCATTGCGGTCTCCTTTGGGTGAAAACGTTTTCGGCTAGACGCCGAGGTATTCCTGCAGCATCGACATGTTGGCCCGCAGCTCGTGCTGCGCGAACTGCTTGACGATCTTGCCGTGCTCCATGATGTAGAAGCGATCGGCCAGTGGCGCGGCGAAGCGGAAATTCTGCTCCACCAGCACCACCGTGTAGCCCTTGGCCTTCAGCGTGCGGATCATTTCGGCGAGTTTCTGGACGATGACCGGCGCGAGGCCTTCGGAAATCTCGTCGAGCAACAGCAGCCGCGCACCGGTGCGCAGGATGCGCGCGACAGCCAGCATCTGCTGTTCACCCCCGGACAAGCGCGTGCCCTGGCTCGACGCACGCTCCTTGAGGTTGGGGAACATGTCGTAGATCTCGGCAGTGGTCATGCCGCCGCTTGCGAGCGTGGGCGGCAGCATCAGGTTCTCTTCGGCGGACAGGCTCGCGAAGATGCCGCGCTCTTCGGGGCAGTAGCCGACGCCCAGCCGCGCAATCTTGTGCGGGGGCAGCTTGATCGATTCCGTGCCCGTAATCCTGATCGAGCCGGTGCGCTTGCCCACCAGGCCCATGATCGAGCGCATCGTCGTCGTCCGGCCGGCGCCGTTGCGCCCAAGCAGGCAGACCACTTCGCCTTCGTCCACGGTGAGGTCCACGCCGTGCAGGATGTGCGATTCGCCGTACCAGGCGTTCAAACCCGAAATTGCAAGCAGTTCGCGGCCGGCCATCAGTGCGCTCCCTGGAGCTCGTTGTCGGCCGATCCCATGTAGGCTTCGATCACCTGCGGGTTCTTCGAGACTTCGGAGTAGGGGCCGTCGGCGATGACGGCGCCGCGCTGCAGCACCGTGATTCGGTCGGCGATGGACGATACGACGTTCATGTTGTGTTCGACCATGAGGATCGTTCGCCCGGCTGACACCTTCTTGATCAACTCGGTCACGCGATGGACGTCTTCGTGGCCCATGCCTTGCGTCGGCTCGTCGAGCAGCATGAGTTCGGGCTCCAGCGCCATCGTCGTGGCGAGTTCCAGTGCCCGCTTGCGGCCGTAGGGGAGGTTCACCGTGAGCTCGTTCGCGAAGTTGCGCAGGTCCACCGTGTCCAGCAGTTCATGCGCTCGATCGTGCAGCGGATACAACGAGCGTTCGGGTTTCCAGAAATGGAACGAGGTGCCGAGATTGCGCTGCAATGCCGCGCGCACGTTCTCGAGCACGGTCATGTGCGGGAAAACCGCGGAGATCTGGAACGACCGGACGATGCCGCGGCGCGCGGTCTGCGAGGGCTTCTCGTGCGTGATGTCGGTGCCGTTGTAGTCGATCGTCCCGCGCGTGGGCGGCAGGAACTTCGTCAGGAGGTTGAAGAACGTGGTCTTGCCGGCGCCGTTGGGGCCGATCAGCGCATGGATGTCGCCGCGACGGACCTGGAGGTCGACGTTGTTCACGGCCACGAAGCCCTTGAACTCCTTGGTCAACCCCTTCGTCTCGAGAATGATCTCGCCTGGCAACGTGCGCCCTCCTCGCGGATGTCGAGCGCCAGACGATCGTCCGGCGCGAGTGGGCGAATGCTAGGAATTCGTGTTGCAGTGCGGTAGGGGGGAAAACCTTAGGTAGTTCTGCTGCGTACTCAAGCTTTCGGAAGGCTGACTCGCCTCACATGTTGCGCCGGTACTGCCCGCCGACTTCGAAAAGGGCGTTCGTGATCTGTCCCAGGGAGCAGACGCGCACCGCATCCATCAGCACTTCGAAGACGTTGCGGTTGTCGATCACCGCCTGCTGCAGCCGCTTGAGCATCGCCGGCGATTCCTTCGCGTGGCGCGCGTGGAAGTCCTTCAGGCGCTTGAGCTGGTTCTGCTTTTCTTCGTCCGTCGACCGCGCGAGTTCGAGCTTGTCATGCACCGCATCGCCATGCGGGTTGCGGAAGGTGTTGACGCCGATGATCGGAAGCTCGCCCGTGTGCTTGAGCATCTCGTAGTGCATGCTCTCGTCCTGGATGCGGCCCCGCTGGTAGCCGGTTTCCATCGCACCCAGCACGCCGCCG
>DATLBJ010000106.1:0-20411 GCA_035526975.1 Ramlibacter sp. | reverse complement strand
TCAGGGGCAGGTTCAGGATCACCAGCATCAGGTTGCCGATCCACATCGAGGCGATCAGCCCCCAGAACAGCTGCGGGTTGCTGGTCATCACCTGCGGCCCCGGCTGGATGTTGTGGATGGTCATGGCACCCACCATCAGCGCCATCACGGCGTTGGGCGGGATGCCCAGCGTGAGGAGCGGGATGAACGATGTCTGCGCGCCCGCGTTGTTCGCGGATTCCGGCGCCGCGACGCCGCGGATGTTGCCCTTGCCGAACTCGATCTCGCCGGGTTTGGTGCCCATCTTCTTTTCGAACGCGTACGACGCGAACGACGCGAGCAGCGCACCGCCGCCCGGCAGGATGCCGAGCATCGAGCCGAGCGCGGTGCCTCGCAGCACGGCCGGCAGCATCTTCTTGAAGTCGTCCTTGGTCGGAAAAAGGCCGGTGACCTTGGCCGTGAACACTTCCCGGTGTTCTTCCTTGACGGACAGGTTGCTGATGATTTCGCCGTACCCGAATACGCCCATGGCGACGGCAACGAAGCCGATGCCGTCGGTGAGCTCCGGGATGTCGAACGAATAGCGAGCGACACCGGAGTTCACGTCCGTGCCGACAAGGCCCAGCAAGAGACCGAGCACGATCATCGCGACGGCCTTGATCAGCGAGCCGGATGCCAGCACCACGGCACCGATCAGGCCCAGGATCATCAGCGAGAAGTATTCGGCCGGGCCGAACTTGAAGGCGAGTTCCGTCAGCGGCGGCGCAAAGGCAGCGAGGATCAGCGTGCCCACGCAACCCGCGAAGAACGAGCCCAATCCGGCAGCGGCAAGCGCTGGGCCGGCCCGCCCTCGCCTCGCCATCTGGTAGCCATCGATGCAAGTGACGACCGAGGACGATTCGCCCGGCAGGTTGACCAGGATGGCGGTGGTCGAGCCGCCGTATTGCGCGCCGTAGTAGATGCCGGCCAGCATGATCAGCGCGGACACGGGCGGCAGCGCGTAAGTTGCCGGCAGCAGCATCGCGATGGTGGCGACAGGCCCGATGCCGGGCAGCACGCCGATCAGCGTTCCCAGGATGCAGCCGATGAAGCAGTAAAGCAGGTTGATCGGCGTGAAGGCGACGCCGAAGCCGGTGGCGAGGTTGGCAAAGAGATCCATGGTCTTGTCTTTCTTTCCTCAGCCGATGAACCAGGGCCAGACCGGGAACTGCAACTTGAGCAGCATGATGAAGGCGAGGTAGCTGCCGATGGCGAGCACCACCGACAGGATGGCGACCTCCTTGGCATTGAAGCGGTCCCCAGCAAGCGCCGCGACGAACGTCAGGACGACGATGCCGACCATCATGCCGAAGGCCGGGAGGCCGATCGAAGGCAGCCCGCCGATCAGCACGCCGAAGACGAGGTTGGCGGCGATGATGAAGCCCAGCGGCCGCCAGGCCCACGCCCCGATGGGCTCGCCGTCCTCCGTTTCGACGACGAGCGATTCGAAGATGATGAAGCCGCCGAGGGCGGCGAGCACGACGCCGAGCATGAGCGGGAAATAGCCCGGGCCCATGCGCGCCGCTTCGCCGACGTTGTAGGTCGTGGCGCCCCACGCGAACGCGATCCCGACCACCATGAACATGAGGCCGGAAAAGAAGTCCTGCTGGCTCTTGATTTTCACGTGCTGTCTCCTTGATTCGGAAGGCTGTCCAACCGGGCATTGTGGCCGCTCGCCCGCCGGTCGGCCGATGTGGGTTTCACCTACGTTCAGTCGAGCGGCGGCGTTGCAGTCAGCACTTCCTCGAGCGTGGTCACGCCTTCGGCGACACGCAGCGCGCCGGCCAGGCGCAAGGGGCGCATGCCGTCGGCGACGGCCTGCCGGCGCAGGATGTCGATGGACGGCTGCCCGTTGACCTTCTCCTTGAACCCCTCGGTCACGGTGAGCAGCTCGTACAGGCCCATGCGCCCGAGGTAGCCGGTCATGCGGCAATCGACGCACCCAATCGGCTTGTAAGGCTGCCACGTGCCGGAGATTTTCCAAGGCTTCACGACGCCGTCGACGGCCTCGCGCGAGGCCGTGTCGTCGTGCTCGCGGCATTGCTTGCACAGCGTGCGCACCAGCCTTTGCGCGAGCACGCCGCTGACGGTCGCGTTGATCAGGTAACCCGGAATGCCGAGCTCCAGCAGGCGCGTGATCGCCGAGGGCGCGTCGTTCGTGTGCAAGGTCGAGAACACGAGGTGGCCGGTCAGCGCGGCCTGGACGGCCATCTCGGCCGTCGCGAGGTCCCGGATCTCGCCGACCATGATGATGTCGGGGTCCTGCCGCATCAGGGCGCGCAGTCCTTCGGCAAAACCGAAGTCGAGCACGGTCTGCACCTGCGTCTGGTTGAACGCGGGCTCGATCATCTCGATCGGGTCCTCGATCGTGCTCACGTTGACCTCTTCGGTCGCGATGCGCTTGAGCGTGGAATACAGCGTCGTGGTCTTGCCCGAGCCGGTCGGCCCGGTGACGAGCACGATGCCGTAGGGGCGCTTCACCAATGCTTCCCAGCGCTGCGCGTCATGTTGCGAGAAGCCGAGCGCGTCGAGGTCCTTCACCGCCGTGTCGGGATCGAAGATGCGCATCACCATCTTCTCGCCGAACGCCGTGGGCAGCGTCGACAAACGCATCTCGATCTCGTCGCCGCGCGGGTTGCGCGTCTTGATGCGGCCGTCCTGCGGGCGGCGCTTCTCGACCACGTCCATGCGGCCGAGCAGCTTGATGCGCGCCGTCATCGCGTTCAACACGGCCAGCGGCATCTGGTACACCGGGTGCAGCACGCCGTCGATGCGGAAGCGGATCACGCCCTGCTCGCGGCGCGGCTCGAGGTGGATGTCGCTCGCGCGCTGGTCGAACGCATACGTCCAGAGCCAGTCGACGACCTGCACGACCCCCTGGTCGTTCGCATCGAGCTGCTTGTTCGTCTTGTTCAGTTCGACCAGCTGCTCGAAGCTGGCCGCGCCGGCGTTGCCGCCCGACTTCTGCGCGGCACGCACCGACTTCGCCAGCGCGAAGAACTCGGCGGTGTACCGGTGGATGTCCTGCGGGTTCGCGAGCACGCGCCGCACCTTGCGGCGCGACTGGCGTTCGACCTCGTCGACCCACGCGGTCATGAAAGGCTCCGCCGTCGCGACGACGACCTCGGTCGTGGTGACCTGCACGGGCAGCACGCGATGGCGTTCCGCGTACGCGGCGCTCATCGTGTCCGCGACCTTGCCCACGTCGACCTTGAGCGGATCGATGCGCAGGTAATCGAGCCCGGTGCGCTGCGCCAGCCACTGCGTGAGCATCTCGATGTCGAGCGGCTTGCCGTCGCTTGCTCGGGTGACTGCGACGGCGGCGAGGCGAACCAGCGGGTGCTGAACGCTCTCGGCCTGCGAGCAGCGCGCGATGGTGCGGCGCGCTTCCTCGGGGTTGATCAGCGCGTCCTGCTCCATCCATTCGACGAGCGAGCGCAGTTCCAGCGGCCCGCGCGGTGCGGTGCGGGCCGGGGGCTTGGGGTGATGCTTGGCGGCAGCGGTCATGTCGGGGCGGAAACGAGGGGCTTGAACACGCGCAGCCACTTGCGCGCGGGCAGGCCCCAGCGAGTTTCGATGGTTTCCGCGCGGCGGGCAAGCTCACCGCGCTCCGGATGCATCGCCTGGCGCAGCGCGACGACGATCGTGTTGCCCTCGCGCGTCGGGCGGAAGGCCCAGATGCAGTCCTCGCCGAATGCGCCCGCGATGCGCGCCACGCTCTTGTCGTAGCTCGCATCGCGGCCGAACAGGTTCACGACCATGCAGCCGTCCCCGGTGAGCAGCCTGCGGCAGTCGGCGTAGAACGCTTTCGAATCGAGCACCGGCGCCGCGGCTTCGTGGTCGTAGAGGTCCACGTGCAGCACATCGACCTGCCCGCGCCAGAAATCGTGGGAGGCAACCTCACCCGCGTCGCCCAGCACCACCGTCAGCCGGGCGTCGTCGGCTGGCAGCTTGAACCACAGGCGGCATGCGGCGACCACCTGGGGATTGAGTTCGATCGCGGTCGTCTTCATGCGCAACTTGCGCCAGCAGAATTTCGTGAGCGACGCGGCGCCCAGGCCCAATTGCATCGCGTGGCGTTTCGGGACACTTGCCGGGTCGACGAACAACAGCCACGCCATCATGCGCTGCACGTATTCGAGCTGCAGGTCGTAAGGCTTGCGCGTGTCCATGGACCCCTGCACCCACACAGTGCCCAGGTGCAGGTAGCGCACGTCGCCGTGATCGGAGAAGTTGACTTCGGGAAGATTCAAAGAAGCGATCCGAGTTTGGGAAGCGCGGCGGTGGCGTTGCGGCAAGCGGCCTGCGCCAGCTCGCTTTCGCCGATGCCGCGCAACTGCGCGAGCACCGCTGCGATGCGCGGCAGCTCGCCGGGCTCGTTTCGGCCTTGCGGCTGGCCCGCATCGCGCTCGGCGGCGGTAGCGTAGAGCCAGTGCGGCGGGATATCGGGCGAATCAGTCTCGAGCACGATCGCGTCGAGCGGCAGGTCGACGGCAAGCCGCCGCACCTGATGCGCACGTTCGTACGTCACGGTCCCGCCAAAACCCAGCTTGATCCCCAACCGTACGAAGGCCTGCGCCTGCTGCAGGCTGCCATTGAAAGCGTGCGCGATGCCGCCCGGCACTTCGGCCCGGCGCAAGTGCTTCAGGAGGCCGTCCGCCGAGCGGCGCACGTGCAGGATCACGGGCAACCCGTGCTTGCGCGCCAGGGCGAGCTGCCCGCGATAAAAAAGTTCCTGCCGGTCCACGGAAAGGCCGGGCACGAAGTGGTCCAGCCCGATCTCGCCGACCGCCACGAGACGCGGGTCGCCGCGCCGCGCGGCCAATGCTGCATCCAGCCGCTCCAGGTCCTCATCCGCCGCCCGCGGCGTGCACATGGGGTGGATGCCCAGCGCATAGCTGTCGCCGCCCGCGTGCGCGAGCTCCCGCACCGCATCGAAGTTGGCCGTTTCCACGGCCGGGATGACGCAATGCGTCACACCGGCGTTGCGCGCCCGCTCGCGCACCTGCGCACGGTCGCCCGCGAACTCCGGCGCATCCAGGTGGCAGTGCGTATCGATCCAGCCGGGCATGCGGGCATGATGCCCGAACGGGCTACGTTCTCCTACGTGCAACGCTGGCGAAACCGTGCTACTGTGCCGTGGAAATTCCACGGCTTTCCCCAATGCGCAGGCCCGCCCTTTACAGCTCCAGCCGGTCGCCACGGCCGGCGCAGGAGCCTGACGCGCCGCCGGCGCAATCCGCGCCCGTCGCGGCGCGCGCCCGTCGCTTCGATTTCTCCAGCCCGCGCGCGCTGTGGGCGGCCATCCTGTTGCTGTCCGCAATGCTGGCCATCAGCGTCGGCCTCGCCTGGCGCCATGGGCCGCGCGCGCTGACGCAGGAAGACATCGACAAGGCGGTGCTCAAGTCGATGGAGACGCAGGTGCTCCCGTCCGAATACGCAAAGGCCTACGACAACGTGCGCACTTCTGTCGTGCGCGTCGTGAGCTACGTGAAGAAAAGCCGCGTCAAGGAGGCGATGGAAAAGGCCCATCCCTCGCTGAGGACGGCCAGGCCCAAGCCCCTGGGCCCCGCGCTCGAAGGCGGCGACAAGGCCACGGCGAAGAACGATGACGAAGAGGAAGTGGAACAAGGCGTGGGCACGGGCGTCGTGATCATCGACAAGGGCGTGATCCTCACCAACCTGCACGTCGTGTCCGGCTCGGACCACATCAAGGTCACCTTCTTCGACGGCCTCGAGGCCACCGCGACGATCACCGGCGTGCAACCCGAGAACGATCTCGCGGTCCTGCAGGCGCAGAAGATTCCCGACGACCTGATCGCGGCCACGATGCGCTCCACTTCCGATCTCGCGCCCGGCGACAAGGTCATGGCCGTTGGCTTCCCCTTCGGCATCGGCCCGTCGGCATCCGGCGGAATCATCTCGGGGCTGAAGCGTTCGTTCCGTTCGCCGGAAGGCAAGCAGGAGATGAGCAACCTGATCCAGTTCGACGCGGCGGCCAACCCCGGCAACTCCGGCGGGCCGCTGGTCACGATGGACGGCGAAGTGGTGGGCATCGTCACGGCGATCCTGAACCCGACGCCCGCCCGCACCTTCATCGGCATCGGTTTCGCCGTCCCGATCGAAAACGCCGCGCAAGCCGCCGGGCTGCCGCCGTTCTGACGGCGCTTTCTTCCTTTTCATTTTTCAAGGGACCGCATGGATTCGACCCGCCAGGACAGCGACACCGCGCAGCTGATGGAACAGATCCTCTACGAGGTCAAGCGCGTGGTCGTGGGGCAGGACCGCTTCCTCGAGCGCGTGATGGTCGGCATGCTCGCGCAAGGGCACCTGCTCGTCGAAGGCGTGCCGGGCCTGGCCAAGACGCTCACCGTCAAGACGCTCGCGCGGGCGGTACGCGGCCAGTTCAAGCGCATCCAGTTCACGCCCGACCTGGTGCCGGCGGACCTGGTCGGCACGCGCATCTACAACCAGAAGACGGGCGACTTCTCCACGTCGCTCGGCCCCGTGTTCACCAACCTGCTGCTTGCCGATGAAATCAACCGGGCTCCGGCCAAGGTTCAGAGCGCCTTGCTGGAGGTGATGCAGGAGCGGCAGGTGACGATCGCCGGCGAGACGCACAAGGTCCCGGACCCGTTCCTCGTGATGGCCACGCAGAACCCGATCGAGACCGAAGGCACATACCCGCTGCCCGAAGCGCAGGTCGACCGCTTCATGATGAAGGTGCTGGTCGACTACCCGACCGACGAAGAGGAGTTCGTGATCGTCGAGCGCGTGACCGGCCCCGCGGTGGAGGTGTCGCCGGTCGCGACCACGGAGCAGCTCGCTTCGCTGCAGCGCGAGTGCCGGCGTGTGTATGTCGACCCGTCGCTCGTGCAGTACGCGGTGCGGCTCGTGTCGGCCACGCGCACCCCGGAGAAGCACGGCATCAAGGACTTGCGCAAGTACATCACTTTCGGCGCGAGCCCGCGCGCCACGATCAACCTCACCGAAGGCGCACGCGCGATGGCGATGCTGCGCGGGCGCACCTATGTGCTGCCCGAGGACATGACCGACCTCGTGCCGGACGTGCTGCGCCATCGCATCGTGCTGTCGTACGAAGCGCTGTCGGAAGGACTCTCGCCCGATGCGCTCGTGGGCAAGATCATGTCGAAGATTCCCGCACCGCCGAAGCCGCTGGAACATGAAAAGCTGGTGGCGTAAATCCTCCGGTCGGCCTGAGCCTGTCGAAGGCACGTCGTCCGCGGCCGTGCGCCCGTCTGCGGAGAACGTCCTCAAGCGCCTCGAATGGACGGTGATCCGCCGCCTCGACGGCCTGCTGCAGGGCGACTACCGCACCCTATTGCGCGGCGTGGGCCTGGACTTCGCGGACCTGCGCGAATACCAGCATCACGACGACGTGCGCCACATCGACTGGAACGTCACCGCGCGCCTTGCCATCCCGCACGTGCGCGAATTCACCGAAGACCGCGAGATGGCCGCATGGTTCCTGGTGGACCTCTCGCCTTCCGTCGACTTCGGCTCGGGCGAGCTGCGCAAGCGCAGCATCTCCGCTGAATTCGTCGCTGTCCTCACGCGCATGCTCACGCGTCACGGCAATCGCGTCGGCGCGATGCTGTACGGCTCCGGTGTGGACACGGTGATCCCGACACGGGGCGGGCGCCGGCATGTGCTGCACGTGCTCGATTCGATCCAGAAGCGCCCCGCGACGCCCGCGACCGGCGCAACCAAGCTGCGCGACCTGATCGAAGCCGGCGCCGCGCTGGTCAAGCGCCGCTCGACGATCTTCGTGATCTCCGACTTCATCAGCGAGCCGGGGTGGGAGAACGCGCTGGCGCTGCTCGCGCAGCGGCACGAAGTCGTGGCGGTGCGCGTGGTGGACCCGCTCGAACTGCAGTTGCCGGATCTCGGCCTCATCACGATGCGCGATTCCGAAACCGGCGAGCAGCTGCTGGTCGACACGCACGACAAGGGTTTTCGCACGCGCTTTTCCCGGATCGCCGCCCAGCGCGAGGCCGAGCTGCGCGCGGGCTTCGTCAAGGCCGGTGTCGATGCGCTCGAGCTGTCCACGGACGGCGACCTCGCGGATGCGATCGTGCGCTTCGTCGAGATGCGCAAGCGCCGCGCGCGCATGTCCGCCGGCGGCGGCCTGCCCGCGCATTTGAGGGCCGCATGATGACCTTCCTCTGGCCCCAGTTCCTCTGGTTCTTCGCCGCGCTGCCCCTGCTCGTGCTGCTGTACATGTGGCTGATGCGCCGCAAGAAGAAGATCGCCCTGCAATACGCGTCGCTGTCGATCGTCAAGCAGGCGATGAGCGCCAAGCAGGGTTTCAAGCGCCACATCCCGCCGTTGCTGTTCCTGTTCGCGATGGCGGCGATGGTGATCTCGATGGCGCGGCCGGTTGCCGTCGTCACATTGCCGTCGAACCAGCAGACGATCATCCTCGCGATGGACGTGTCGGGCAGCATGCGCGCGACCGACGTTCAGCCCAGCCGGCTCGTCGCCGCGCAGAACGCGGCCAAGGCGTTCATCACCGAGCTGCCGCGCCACGTCAAGGTGGGCATCGTCGCCTTTGCGGGATCGGCGCAGGTGGCGCAGTTGCCCACCATCAATCGCGAAGACCTCGTCACCGCGATCGACCGCTTCCAGTTGCAGCGCGCCACCGCCACCGGCAACGCCATCGTCATTTCGCTGGCGACGCTCTTTCCCGACGACGGCATCGAATTGCAATCGCTGCAGACGGGCCGCGACCGCCAGCGCGGGCTTGCGATCGACGGCGAGAAGAAGGAAAAGAAGGTGCGCGACCCGGTGGCGCCCGGCTCGTACACGTCGGCTGCGATCATCATGCTCACGGATGGCCAGCGCACCACGGGGGTCGATCCACTCGATGCCGCCAAGCTCGCCGCCGATCGGGGCGTGCGCGTGTACACGGTGGGCATCGGCACCGTGGACGGCGAGACGATCGGCTTCGAGGGCTGGTCGATGCGTGTGCGGCTCGATGAAGAGACATTGAAAGCCATCGCGCAGAAGACCAACGCGGAATACTTCTACGCGGGCACGGCGCAGGATTTGCGCAAGGTGTACGAAGCGCTCAGCTCCAAGTTGACCGTCGAAAAGAAAGAGACCGAGATCTCCGCGCTTTTCGCCATGGTGGCGGCCGCACTCGCGCTGGTGTCCGCCGCGCTCTCGCTGCTGTGGTTCAATCGGATCCTGTGAGCGCAGAGCAAGACGCCGCCGCCGAAATCACCCGCCTCTACCAGCAGAACCGGTTCGCAGAACTCGAAGCGGCCGCGCGACGCTGGATCTCGCAGCTGCCGCAGCAAGGCTTCCTCTGGAAGGCCCTCGGGGTGGCGTGTTCCGCCCAGGGAAAGCAGGCCGAGGCGCTCGATGCGAAGCAAAAGGCCGCGGCACTTCTTCCGGATGACGCCGAAGCGCACTCCAATCTTGCCAACGCCTTGCTCGAGGCACATCGCATCGCGGACGCGGAAAGCCATTTCCGCCGCGCCATCGAACTCGACCCACAGTCGGTGAACCCGCTGCGCGGGCTCGCAACGCTGCTGCTGCAAGCGGGCCGGTTCAAGGAAGCCGCGCAATGCCGCCACCGCATCTGCGTGCTGCAGCCGCAGAACGCGTCGGCGTTCAACGACTGGGGCAATTCCCTGCGCGAGGCGCAGGAGATGCCCACTGCGAAGCTCGCGTACGAGCAGGCATTGCAGCTCGAGCCGAAGCTCGCCGAATCGCTGACCAACCTTGCGAACACGCTCGTGGACCTGGGAATGCCGCAGCAGGCCGAACGGCGTTATCGCGACGCGCTGCGCCTGCAGCCGCAGCGCGCGGAGATCCACAGCAACCTCGGCAACCTGCTGAAGAACCAGGGCCGCCACGCGCAAGCGCTCGAGTGCTACCGCAACGCAATGCGCTTCAACCCCGAGTTCGCGGGCGCGCAGACGAACTACATGCTGGCGCTCAACCACGTGCCAGGGATCGCGCCCGGGTTCATCAAGTCCGAGGCGATGGCCTTCGGGCGGTGGGCGAACGCGCGTGCGGGGACACGGCTTGCACCTGCAGCGCCGTCACCGGATGGCATCGTACGCGTGGGATTCGTCAGCGGCGACATGCGGCGGCATCCGGTCGGCTACTTCCTGGAAGGCATGTTGCGGCACTGGCCGCGTGATCGTGTGCAGCTGCACGCGTACGCAACGGCACCGGGCGAAGACGTCCTCACGCAGCGCATCAAATCGAGCTTCGACGGCTGGCGCGTGATTGCGCATTGGTCCGACGAACAGGCGGCAAGTCAGATCGTCAACGACGGCATCGACGTCCTCGTGGACTTGTCCGGCCACACTGCCCACAACCGCCTGCCGCTTTTCGCGTGGGGGCCGGCACGCGTGCAGGCCACGTGGCTGGGGTACTTCGCCACGACGGGCATCGAGCAGATCGACTGGCTCGTCTCGGACGACGTGAGCATCCGCCCCGAAGAGGATGCGAACTTCACGGAGCGGATCTGGCGCCTTCCGTCGACACGCCTGTGCTTTACCGCGCCGGAGGAGCGCGTCGACGTATCACCGTTGCCGGCAGGCCGGAGCGGCTTCGTCACTTTCGGCAGCTTCCAGCACCTGGGCAAGATCAACGACGAAGTGCTCGCACTGTGGTCGCGCGTGCTGCGCGAGGTGCCCCGCTCGCGCCTGCGCGTGCAGAACGTGCAGCTTGGCGAGGACGAAATGCAGGCGCTGTTCCGCGAGCGCCTCGCTGCCGCGGCGATCGATGAGAAGCGCGTGAGCTTCCACAGCCGCGGCCCGCGCATTGCATACCTGAAGGCGCACGCGGAAGTCGACATCCTGCTCGACACTTTTCCCTATCCCGGCGGCACGACGACATGCGAAGCATTGTGGATGGGCGTGCCCACCATCACGCTTGCGGGCAACACCTTGCTGTCGCGGCAAGGTGAAAGCCTGCTCACGGCAGCAGGCATCACGCGCTGGATCGCGCACTCGCCACACGACTACGTCGCGAAGGCCGTGGACCTCGCCGGCGACATCGACCGGCTCGCCGTCATCCGGGCGCAATTGCGGGATCGCGTCAAACGCAGCGCCTTGTTCGACGGGCCGCGCTTCGCGAACGACCTGGCACAGGCGTTCGTGGGAATGGCGTCAGGCGTGCGGTAACAGCAACCCGCCGTTCAGCCGGAACACCCGGCTGCACCGGCTCGCAAGCTGTTCATCGTGCGTGACGAGAATGAAAGCCGTGCCGCGATCGCGCGCGAGCTGCAGCATCATGTCGAAGACGACGCCGGCGGTGCTGCGATCGAGATTGCCCGTGGGTTCGTCGGCCATGACGCAGGCGGGGCGGGTCACCAGCGCCCGTGCAATCGCCACACGTTGGCGCTCACCGCCGGAGAGTTCCGCAGGACGGTGCTTCACACGCTCTGCCAATCCAACTGCCGCAAGCATCTCGCGCGCCTGTTCATGGCAGGCGTGCGGCTCCATGCGGCGGATGCGCAGCGGCATCGCGACGTTGTCGAGCGCACTGAACTCCGGCAGCAGGTGATGGAACTGGTAGACGAAGCCGAGATGCTGGTTGCGCACCCGGCCCTGTCCCGCGGCGTCGAGCTTGCTGAACTCCTCGCCCATCAGGCGCACGCTGCCGGCTGTGGGCGCATCGAGGCCGCCCAGGACATGCAACAGCGTGCTCTTGCCCGAGCCGGATGCGCCGACGATCGCGACGGTGTCGCCTTTGCTTACGTCGAGCGCGACGCCCTTGAGAACCTCGACGTCGATGTCGCCTTCGTGGAAGCGCTTCGTGATGCCTTGCGCCTGCAGCACCGCGTCATTCATAGCGCAGCGCCTCCGCCGGATTCACGCGGCTTGCGCGCCAGCTCGGGTAGATCGTCGCGACGAACGCCAGCACGAGCGAGATGATCGCGATCGGCATGATGTCCGACTGCTGCGGGTCGCTCGGCATCTTCGAGATCAGGTAGATCTCGCGCGGCAGGAAGCTCGCGTGGAACAGGTGCTCGATGAACGGCACGATCACGTCGATGTTGAACGCCACGACAAGTCCGAGCAGCAAGCCGGCGAGCGTGCCGATGACGCCCACCGCCGCGCCTTGCACGACGAAGATGCCCATGATGCTGGCAGGCGACGCGCCCAGCGTGCGCAGGATCGCGATGTCGGCGCGCTTGTCGGTCACCGTCATGACGAGCGTGCTGACAAGGTTGAACGCCGCCACTGCGACGATGAGCGTGAGGATGATGAACATCATGCGCTTTTCGACCTGCACCGCCGCGAACCAGGTCCGGTTCTGCTGGGTCCAGTCGCGAACGATCGGGTTGCCTGCCAGCGTGTGCGCCAGCTCCGCCGCGATTTTGGGCGCCTGGTGCAGGTCCTTGAGTTTGAGGCGCACACCGGTCGGCCCTTCGAGCCGGAAGATGCGCGCCGCATCTTCCTCGTTGATCAGCGCGAGGCCGTTGTCGTACTCGTAATGGCCGGATTCGAAGGTACCGACCACCGTCATCTGCTTCAGCCGCGGCACGACGCCCGCTGGCGTGACCTGCCCGCCCGGGGCGATCATCGTGAGCGGGTCGCCTTCGCGCACGCCGAGGTTGCGGGCCAACTCCGAGCCCAGCACGACACCGAACTCGCCGGGCTTCAGCCGGGCGAACACCTGCTTCATGTTGGCCGCAAGATCGGTGACTTCGGGTTCACGCGCCGGGTCGATGCCGCGCACGATTGCGCCGCGCATGTCTTCCCCGCGGGCCAGCAGCGACTGGGCGGAAATGAAGGGCGCGGCGCCGATCACCTGCGGGTTGCGGCGCGCTTCCTCGATGGTCTTGTTCACGTCCGCCAGCGCGCCGCCGCCCGGCCCGTAGATCTCGATGTGGGAGACGACACCGAGCATGCGGTCGCGCACTTCCTTCTGGAAGCCGTTCATCACCGACAGCACGATGATCAGTGCCGCGACGCCGAGCGCGATGCCCAGCATCGACACGCCGGAGATGAACGAGATGAAGCCGTTGCGGCGCGTCGCGCGTCCGGCGCGCGTGTAGCGCCAGCCGAGGGCAAGTTCATAGGGAATGGTCACAGCCGCGCATTCTCGCATCGATGAGAATAGGCTCCATGTCGGACGCCAGCCACTTGTTGATTCCTTTCGCCTCGTGCGGGAATCCGGGATGCGTCGGCGCTCGTGAACGGCTTGCGTTGCCCATGCTCGAGAAGCTGCTGGCGCGGCTGCGGCCCGCGGGCAGCGACGAAGGAGAAGTCGAGACGCTGTCGCCGCCGCACGAGCGCGTGTTGGCACGCGAACTCGGGCTGCCCGATGCGGACGGCTGCATCCCGTGGGCCGCCCATGAGAAGGAGCAACCCGGCGCCTGGGGCTGGATCACGCCTTGCCACTGGCAAGTGGGACGCGACAACGTGGCAATGGCGCCCCCGCAGCAGCTCCACCTCGCGCAGCAAGATTCGCGTACCCTCCTCGCCGCCATGCGGCCGTACTTCGAGCAAGACGGGATCGCACTCGAATTCGGGGTCGCGCCGCACTGGCACGCGCGCGGCGAAATCTTTCGCGATCTTGCGACGGCTTCGCTCGACCGTGTGGTCGGCCGCGAGATCGGCCAGTGGCTGCCGCGTGGCGACGTTGCCCGCACGATCCGGCGCCTGCAGCAGGAGATGCAGATGCTCCTCTACACCCACCCGGTCAACGATGAACGCGCCGCTCGCGGGCTGGCGCCCGTGAATTCGTTCTGGGTCAGCGGAACCGGTGCCCTTCCCGGGCCGCGCAAGCAGGCGCCCGCGGGCTTGCGTGTCGTGCATGAATTGCGCGAGGCGGCCTTGCTGCAGGATTGGCCAACGTGGTCGTCCGCGTGGCAACAGGTCGACGCACGAGACTGCGCCAACTTGCTGGCCGCGTTCGACAAGGGCGAACAAGTCTCGCTGACGTTGTGCGGCGAACGCAATGCAAGAACTTTCTCTGGCGCCGGGGTCGGCTTCTTCGGCAAACTCGCAGCAATGCTCAAGGCCGGCCGGATCCAGGCGGTCCTGGAATCCCTATGAAGATCATCGCGCGCGACATCCCGCCGCGGGCCGCCTGGGCCCTCGAGCAGGCCGGCGTGCACCCCCTGCTGGCGCGCCTTTATGCCGCGCGTGGCGTTCTCGCACCCGACGAACTCGATGACGGCCTCGCGCGGCTGCTGCCACCGACCGGCATGAAGGGCTTGCCCGAAGCCGCCGCGATGCTGGCCGATGCGATGACCGCGGGCAAGAAGTTATGCATCGTCGCCGACTACGACTGCGACGGCGCGACGGCCTGCGCCATCGCGATGCGCGGCCTGCGTTTGCTGGGCGCGCGCGATGTCGAGTACCTCGTGCCCGATCGCGTCGTCGACGGGTACGGCCTCACGCCTTCGATCGCGCAGCGCGTCAAGGAGCGTGGCGCGGACATCCTCATCACCGTCGACAACGGCATTGCCAGCGTCGACGGCGTTGCGACGGCGAACTCGCTCGGCCTGCAGGTGCTCGTCACCGACCATCACCTCCCCGGGCCGCGCTTGCCCGATGCAGCGGTGATCGTGAACCCGAACCAGCCCGGCTGCGGCTTCGAGAGCAAGTCGATTGCCGGCGTGGGTGTGATGTTCTACGTGTTGATGGCGCTACGCTCGGAGTTGCGCACCCGCGGGGCCTACGACGCGGCGACCCAGCCGAAACTCGACGCGCTCCTGCCGCTGGTCGCGCTCGGCACCGTGGCCGACGTCGTGAAGCTCGATGCGAATAACCGCCGCCTGGTCGCGCAGGGGCTCAAGCGCATCCGTGCGGGTGCATTGCCCTGCGGGCTGGCGAGCCTGTTCACCGCAGCGGGGCGCAACCACCCGGTCGCGACGACGTTCGATTTCGGCTTTGCACTCGGCCCGCGCATCAACGCCGCGGGGCGGCTCTCGGACATGACGATCGGCATCGAGTGCCTGCTCACCGACGACGCCGCGCACGGCGACGAACTCGCGAGGCAGCTCGATGCGATCAATCGCGAGCGCCGGGAACTCGAAGGCGGGATGCGAGACGCGGCAATGGAAATCGTCGAGACGCTGTTCGACGAAAGCGAGCAGCCGCCCCCCGCCATTTGTGTGTTCGATCCCGACTTCCACGAAGGCGTCGTCGGCATCGTCGCTTCGCGTGTCAAGGACAGGTGGCACCGGCCGACCTTCGTGTTCGCGGCCAGCCAGGCCGATGGCAAGGAGCACGAGCTGAAGGGCTCGGGGCGGTCGATCCCGGGCTTTCACTTGCGTGACGCGCTCGACCTCGTCGCCAAGCGCCATCCCGGCGTGCTGCTGCGCTTCGGGGGGCACGCGATGGCGGCGGGCTGCACGGTCGGCGAAGAACACATCGACGTTTTCGAGCAGGCCTTCGCGCAAGTTGCGCAGGAATGGCTGGATGCGGCCACGCTGATGCGGCGAATCGACACGGACGGCCCGCTCGCACCCGAGTACCGCCGTCCCGACCTCGTCGATGCATTGCACACCGCCGTCTGGGGCCAGGGCTTTGCCCCGCCGGTGTTCAGCGAAGAAGTGGAGGTGGTGTCGCAGCGGCTCGTCGGCGACAAGCACCTCCAGCTGAAGATCCGCCACCAGGGCCAGGCCGTCGACGCGATCTGGTTCGGCCACACCGAGCCGCTGCCGGCGCGCGTGAAGATCGCCTTCCGCCTCGATGCGGACGAATGGCAGGGCGTGCGCCGCGTGCGCTTCCTGGTCGAAGGCGCGGAAGTCTGAATTGAAAACGGGGCCCGAGGGCCCCGTTTCGTCGCGCGTTACGCCCTCACAGCAGGAAGCTGGCGACGTTGATGCCGCCGAAGTCCTTGCCGATGTGGTCCACGCCGACCAGCAGGATGCGGAACTCGACGGTGGCGTCGGCGTTGATGCTGCCTTCGAGCATGTGCGTGATCGGGTCGAACCGCAGCAGGCCCGCGTTGTTCGCATTGGGGTCGAAGGCCGCCGTGCCGATGAACTTGAACGCCGTGTCGCTGGGCAGGTTGGCCCGCGCGTGGATGGCGCGCAGGTCGATCTTGTCCTTTTGCGCGGCGTTGAAGTCCGTGATCACGTCGTAGCTGTTCGGGTCCGAATCGCCGACCGACTTGAAGATGAACATGTCGGCGCCGAGGCCGCCGGTCATCGTGTCCGAGCCGCCCAGGCCGGTAATCTGGTTGTTGGAGCGGTTGCCGATGATCACGTTGTCCTCGCCGTTGCCGATGGCGATCACCGCCGTTCCGGCCAGCGTCAGGTTCTCCACGTTCGCGACAAGCGTGTAGCTCGCGCGCGAGATGACAGAGTCGTTGCCCTCGTTGAAGTTCTCGACGATCAAGTCGCGCCCGATATCGACGAAGTACACGTCGTTGCCGGCGCCGCCCGCCAAGGTGTCGGCGCCTGCGCCGCCGTCGAGCGTATCGCCGCCCGCCGTGCCGACCAGGTTGTCGCCGTGGCCCGTGCCCACGATGTCCTGGCCGGGGATGGCGGTGACCGTCGCCGAGGAAGTTTCCGTCGTCCCGCCGCCATCGATCCAGGAGACGTCGACACCGATCGTCGTGCCGGCTTGCGACGCCGTCACCGTGAACGAGGAGTTCGTCGCGCCCAGGATATCGAAGCCGTTGGACGTCCACTGGTAGTGCAGCGTACCCATCCCCTCGGGGTCGGCCAGGTTGTTGGTCGCCGTGAGCGTGTTGCCCTGCAGGGCCGTGCCGTTGATCGTGACGAAGCCCGTGGGCGAATCGTTGGCGCCCTGGATCGTGATGTCCAGTTGCGCCGTCGACGTGCCGCCGTTGCCGTCGCTGACGGTGTACGTGAAGATGTCGTGCAGCACGTCGGTCGGGCCGAGCGCGTCGACGTTGGCATCGGCGTCGTCGATCACGTACGTGTACGTGCCGTTCGCGTTCAGCACCAATTGACCGAAGCTGCCGTCCACGGCATTCGCGACGTTCCCGGCGTTGCCGTTCACAGCCGACACGGAGAGCACCGTGAGGTGATCCACGTCCGCATCGTTGGGCAGCACGTTGCCGTTCGCGTCGAAGCCGCTGGTGCTCGCGCCGGCCTCACCTGCCGTGCCGGTGTCGTTCGATGCGACCGGCGCGTCGTCCGCACCATGAATCGTGATCGTGACCTGGCCCACGCCGGTGGCGTTGTGCTCGTCCATCACCTGGTACGACAGCGTGTCGGTCAGCGTCTCGCCGCTGGCCAGCGCATTCACGGCGGCATTCGCGTCGTTCGCCGTGTACGTGTACACGCCGTTGCTGCCCAGCACCATCGTGCCATAGACGCCGACGATCGTGCCGGCGACTGCCGTGCGCGTCGCGCCGTTGTCGACGTCCGTGTCGTTGGTCAGCACGTTGCCGGTAGCCTGGGAACCCGCGACGAGCCCGGATTCATTCGCGCTGCCGCTGTCCGCGACCCCGACCGGCGCATCGTTTGCGCCGTTCACATGCACCACGAGCTGCGCCGAAGACGTGCCGCCGTTGCCGTCCGAGATCACATACGAGAACGTGTCGTTGACCAGGTCGCCGACCTTGAGCGAATCCACCAGCGCGCTCGAGTTGTCGAGCTGGTACGTGAAGTGCCCCGCGGAGGTCACGTGCAGCACGCCGTACGTGCCGTTCACGTTGGCGGCCGGCGCGATGAGGTTCACGTTCGCGACGCTCAGGATGTGCGGGTTGTCGACGTCGGTATCGTTCGACAGCAGGTTGCCCACCGTTGAAGCGGCGTCTTCTGTAGCGATCGCAGTCTCGCTGTTGGCCAGCGGGTTGTCGTTGGCGCCGTTGATCGTCACCGTCACGGTCTTCGCCGTTCCGTCGGCCGAGAGGATCGTGAAGTTGTCGCTCAGCGTCGCACCGAGCGCGAGCGCCTCGACCGCCGCGTTCGAGTTGTTGAGCGTGTACGTCCACGCCCCGCCGCTGGTGACCGTGAAGGTTCCGAAGCCATTCGCGCTCGCGGTGGGCGAACCGACCGCCTGGAACGTGTTGGCCGCGTTGTCCGGGTCCGCCGACGTGGCGGTGCCGCTGGCCGTCGGGGTGCCCGCATTGGCGTTGGCGGCGCCGCCGGCTTCGATCACGCTGCCCGACGTCGTGCCGCCGATCGTCGCTGCGTCGTTCGCGCCGTTCACCGTGACGGTCACCACCTGCGCGGTGCCATCGGCGGTGTGGATCGTGAACGTGTCCGACAGCGTGCCGCCGGCATTCAGCGCTTGAACCGACGCATCGTTCTCGTTGACCGTATAGGTCCACAGGCCGGCGGCCGTGATGCCCCACGTGCCGTGTCCGTTGGTGCTGGCTGCGCCCGCAGCCACTGCCTGGAATGTGTTCGCCGTGTTGTCGACGTCCGTGTCCGTCGCGGTGCCACTCGCCGTGCTGCCGGGTGTCGCGTTGCCGACGCCGCCGGCTTCGGTTGCGCTGCCGCTGGTCGCGCCGCCGACCACCGCCGCGTCGTTCGCGCCGTTGACCGTGATCGTCACGGTTTGCGCCGTGCCGTCGGCCGACAGGACGGTGAAGGTATCCGTGAGCGTCTGCCCGACCGCGAGCGCATTCACCGAAGCGTTCGAATCGTTGAGCGTGTACGTCCACAGGCCGCCGGCCGTGACGCTGAACGTGCCATAGCCGTTCGCGGTGGCCGCGCCGGCGGCGACCGCCTGGAAAGTGTTCGCCGCGTTGTCGACGTCCGTCGACGTGAGCGTGCCGCTGGCCGCCTGTGTGCCCGGCGAGGCGTTGCCCACGCCGCCGGCTTCGACGACGGCGTTGCTGGATTGGCCGCCGATGTTGGCGGCGTCGTTCGCGCCGTTGATCGTCACCGACACGACCTGCGCCGTGCCGTCCGCCGTGTGGATGGTGAACGTGTCCGACAGCGTGCCGCCGGCGTTCAGCGCCTGCACCGCTGCATTGCTTTCGTTCACCGCGAAGGTCCACGCGCCGCCGGAGGTGATGCCCCACGTGCCGTAGCCGTTGGTGCTGGCTGCGCCGGCCGCCACTGCCTGGAAAGTGTTCGCCGTGTTGTCGACATCCGCGGCAGTCGCGGTGCCGCTCGCGGCGCTGCCGGCTGTGGCGTTACCGACACCACCGGCTTCGGTTGCGCTCCCGGTCAGCGCGCCACCGACGACCGCCGCGTCGTTCGCGCCATTGACCGTGATGGTGATGGTCTGCGCCGTGCCGTCCGCCGACTGGATGGTGAATGTGTCGGTCAGCGTGCCGCCGGTGTTCAGCGCCTGCACGGCTGCGTTGCTTTCGTTGACCGTATAGGTCCATGTGCCGCCTGCGGTGATGCCCCACGTGCCGTAGCCGTTGGTGCTCGCTGCGCCCGCGGCCACTGCCTGGAACGTGTTGGCGGTGTTGTCCACGTCGCTGTCGGTCGCCGTGCCGCTGGCCGTCGTGCCCGCTGTCGCGTTGCCAACACCGCCCGCTTCGGTTGCGGCGGCGCTGGACGCCCCGCCGATCGTCGCCGTGTCGTTCGCGCCGTTGATCGTCACCGTCACGGTCGCCGCCGTCCCGTCGGCCGAGTGGATGGTGAACGTGTCCGTCAGCGTGCCGCCCGCGTTGAGCGCCTGCACCGCGGCGTCGCTTTCGTTGACCGTGTAGGTCCACGCGCCGCCCGCCGTGATGCCCCAGGTGCCGTGACCGCCGTTGCTCGCAGCGCCTGCTGCAACCGCCTGGAACACGTTCGCGGCGTTGTCGACGTCGGCCACCGTCGCCGTGCCGCTTGCGCCACTGCCTGCCGTGCCGTTCGCGACGCCGCCGGCTTCCGTGGCGTTTCCGCTCAACGTGCCGCTGAACGTCGCTGCGTCGTTCGCGCCATGGATCGTGATCGTGATCGTGTGCGACGTCCCGTCTGCGGCCTGGACGCTGAACGTGTCGGTCAGTGTGCCGCCGACGTTGAGTGCCTCCACCGTCGCGTTGTTGTCGTCGACTGTGTACAACCAGTCGCCCGACGCGAAGACGTCGAAGGAACCGTAGCTCGTCGCGCCAGAGTCACTTTGCAGTCCGCTGCTGGTGAGGTCGACATCCGAGACGCTCACGTAGCCCCCCGTGAGGGACTGGCCGGATACCGAGTTGCCAACGCCGCCGGCCTCGATCACCGAGCCCGTGAAACCGCCGCTGAGGACCGCTGCGTCGTTCGCACCGTGGATCGTCACCGTGACGACCTGCGGCGTGTTGTCGACGGTGTGGATCGTGAACGTGTCCGTCAGGGTGCCGCCGGTGTTGAGCGCCTGTACCGCTGCGTTGCTTTCGTTGACGGTGTACGTCCACGCACCGGAGGACGAGATGCCCCAGGTGCCGTAGCCGTTGACACTGGCGGCTCCTGCGGCAACCGCCTGGAACGTGTTGGCGGCGTTGTCGACGTCGGTGTCCGTCGCCGTGCCACTGGCGCCCGTGCCGGC
>DATLBJ010000105.1:0-6388 GCA_035526975.1 Ramlibacter sp. | reverse complement strand
GAAGATGCACCACGAGCTGCCGGAATTCATCTCGACGCGCGGCGGTGTCGCGCTGCGCCCGGGCGACGGCGTGATCCACTCGTGGCTCAATCGCATGCTTCTGCCGGACACGGTCGGCACCGGCGGCGATTCGCACACGCGTTTCCCGATCGGCATTTCATTTCCGGCGGGCTCGGGCCTCGTGGCTTTCGCCGCGGCGACCGGTGTGATGCCGCTCGACATGCCCGAATCGGTGCTGGTGCGCTTCAAGGGCGAGATGCAGTCCGGCGTCACCCTGCGCGACCTCGTCAACGCGATCCCGCTCTATGCGATCAAGCAAGGCCTGTTGACGGTGGAGAAGAAGGGCAAGAAGAACATCTTCTCCGGCCGCATTCTCGAGATCGAAGGTTTACCGGACCTCAAGGTGGAACAGGCGTTTGAACTCTCGGACGCGTCCGCGGAACGCAGCGCTGCCGGATGCACCGTGAAGCTGAACAAGGAACCGGTCATCGAGTACCTGAACAGCAACATCACGCTGATGCGCTGGATGATTGCGAACGGCTATGCCGACGCGCGTTCGCTGGCTCGCCGCATCGCCGCGCAGGAAGCATGGGTGAAGAACCCGCAATTGCTGGAAGGCGACGCCGATGCCGAATACGCAGCGGTGATCGAGATCGATCTGGCGGACGTGCATGAGCCGATCGTCGCGTGCCCGAATGACCCGGACGACGTCAAGACGCTGTCCGAAGTCGCCGGCGCGAAGATCGACGAGGTGTTCATCGGCTCGTGCATGACGAACATCGGGCACTTCCGCGCCGCGTCGAAGCTGCTCGAAGGCAAGCGCGACATCCCAGTGAAGCTGTGGGTGGCTCCCCCGACGAAGATGGACGCGCAGCAGTTGACCGAGGAAGGCCACTACGGCGTGCTCGGCACCGCGGGCGCGCGCATGGAGATGCCCGGCTGCTCGCTGTGCATGGGCAACCAGGCGCAGGTGCGCGAAGGTGCGACCGTGATGTCGACCTCCACGCGCAACTTCCCCAATCGCCTGGGCAAGAACTCCAACGTGTACCTGGGCTCCGCTGAACTCGCGGCGATCTGCTCGCGCCTCGGCCGGATCCCGACGAAGGACGAATACATGACGGACATCAGCGTGATCAACGCCAACGGCGACAAGATCTATCGCTACATGAACTTCGACCAGATCGCCCACTTCAAGGACGTGGCGGACAAGGTGGCCGCCTAGGAAAAACAAAAGCGGCTCCCGGGCCGCTTTTGGTTCAATGCACCTCGAGTTCGCGGTGCTCGCCGAGGTCCGGCGGGTTGCCGGTGACGGCGGCCTTCGCGATCTTGTACAGCTGGGTCGTCTTGCTTTCCTTGATGTCCCAGTACTCCGCGCTGAGGATGCGCACCTGCACGAGTTCCAGGTCCGGGTCCGTCACGCCGCCGGGGAACCATGCCTTCGCCAGCGCATTGAACAGGTGCGCTTTCAGCCGCGAGTCCTCGTTCACGCTGGCCTGCCCGCAAATCGACACATAGGTGTCCTTCGCCGGATCGCTGTACGACACGTTGACATTGCCGTCCGCGGCGATGCGCTGGCCCAGCTCCGTCTTTTTCGAAACGAAGAAGTACAGCACCATGTCCGCCTCCAGCGACTTGTTCTGCGTCGTGAGCGGATGCGCGTGCAGGCTGCCGTTGGCATGGCGATGCGTGAGCATGCCGAACTTCATTTGCTTGATCAGCTCCCACAGGCGCTTGTGCGGGTCTTGCGATGAGGTCACGTCGATCTCCTTGAACGTGCCCCGATGCTGGACCGCAGTGCGAGCGCGCGCCGTCGTCTGCGCGCGGGGTTTGCTGTCAGTGCGCGGCCGACGCGAGTTGCCGCAGAGCCTGCGCCGTTGCCTCGTCGGCAGGAAAGAAAGTCTCGAGCGCAAGCTCCTGCAGTGTCACATCGACCGGCGTGCCGAAGATCGTCGTCGTGCTGATGAAGCTCAGCGTGCCCGCGGGCGTGCGGAAGCGAAAGGGCATGAGCACGCCCAGCATTTCGCCTTCGACGCGCTCGTCGCATCCCTCGGGCACCGGGTAGCCCCGCAACTCTTCGAGCAGCAAAGCGAGGGCGCTGTCGCCCGTCAACTGCACCTGGTGCCGCAGCCGCTCGAAAATGTGCACGCGCCATTGCACGAGGTTCGCGATCTTCGAGGCGAGCCCCCGTGGGTGCAGCGACAGCCGCAGCACGTTCACCGGCGCCTGCAGCAAGGAGGGATCGGCCCCTTGCATCAGGTGGGGCAGCATGCGATTTGCGGCGACGAGATTCCAGTGACGATCGACGGCCAGCGCGGGATAAGGCTCGTGCGACTTCAGGATCGTCTCGACGGCCTGCCGTGCGGACGCAAGGGCCGGGTCTTCAAGCGGCCGTTCGCGGTACATCGGTGCGTAGCCCGCGGCGACGAGCAGGGAATTGCGCTCCCGCAATGGAACGTCAAGGCGCTCTGCGAGACGCAGGACCATCTCGCGGCTCGGCACCGAGCGCCCCGTCTCGACGAAACTCAGGTGCCGCGTGGAGATGTCGGCTTCCTGGGCCAGGTCGAGTTGCGACAACCGCCGGTGTTGCCGCCAGTGCTTGAGGTGGTCGCCGAACGGGCGCGGCGCCGCTGCATGCGCGATCGAAGCCGATGTATTCATGTCGCCGATGGTAGTGCCGGCATGCCGTGCCGCCATTACCTCGCGAGTAATCGACGCAGGCCGCACGCCGGCGAATCATCTGCTCCGTCATCAACCAAGGAGCAATCATGTCGATGTTCGATTCCCCGAAATTCCTGCGCAACGTGCTGTTCGCCGATGCGGCGTCATGCCTTGCCACCGGGGCGCTGCAGGTGATCTTCACTGCACCGCTTGCCGAGATGCTGCGGCTGCCTTCCTTCCTGTTGCAGGGGACGGGCTGGTTCCTGCTGGCGTATGCAGCGGTCGTGGCGGCCGTCGCGACGCGCGATCCCATCCCGCGCGGCTTCGTGGGGTTGTTCGTCGCGGGCAACTTCGGTTGGGCGGCCGCCTGTGTCGCCCTGCTCGCAGCCACGCCCGTTGCGCCCACGCTCCTCGGAGATGCGTGGGTGGTCGCGCAGGCGCTGACCGTCGTCGTGCTCGCCGAGTTGCAATGGATGGGAATGCGCCTCACTGCGAGGCTGGGCTGGGCCTGAAAGGGTCTTGGGGTTCTTGTATGCTGGCTTTTTCATGCGAGAGCCCCGATGACCCGCGTCTTCAATTTCAGCCCCGGACCCGCGACCCTGCCTGAGGCCGTCCTGCGCCAGGCCGCCGACGAGATGCTCGATTGGCACGGCAGCGGCATGTCGGTGATGGAGATGAGCCACCGCGGCAAGGAATTCATCGCGATCCACGCCGAGGCGGAGCAACTCGCGCGCGAACTGCTCGGCATCCCCCAGAACTACAAGGTGCTGTTCATGCAGGGCGGCGCCATCGGCGAGAACGCGATCGTGCCGCTCAACCTGATCGGCCGTTCGGCAGGCTCGGGACAGGCCCGGGGGAAGGCCGACTACGTCGTCACCGGCGACTGGTCGAAGAAGTCGGCAAAGGAAGCGGCCAAGTACGGCACCGTCAACATCGCAGCCAGCGGTGAAGCGGGCAAGTTCATGTCGATCCCGAAACGCGCGGACTGGAAGCTCGACACCGGCGCTTCGTACGTGCACATCTGCTCCAACGAGACGATCGGTGGCGTGCAGTTCCACTCGTTCCCCGACGTCGGCAACGTGCCGCTCGTGGCGGACATGTCTTCGGACATCATGTCGCGCCCGATCGATGTCAATCGCTTCGGGCTGATCTACGCCGGCGCGCAGAAGAACATGGGTCCTTCGGGCGTGACGCTCGTGGTCGTGCGCGACGACCTGCTCGGCCATGCGCTGCCCGCGTGTCCCTCCGCTTTCGACTACAAGTTGCAGGCGGAGTCGGATTCGATGTTCAACACGCCGCCCACGTATTCGATCTACATCGCGGGGCTGGTGTTCAAGCACATGAAGCAGCAAGGCGGACTGAAGGCAATCGAGGAACACAACCGCGCCAAGGCGAAGATCCTCTATGACTACCTCGACGAATCGAAATTCTTCCGCAACCCGGTGGCGAAGGAAGACCGCTCGCTGATGAACGTGCCGTTCAAGCTGAAGGACGAAGCGCTCGACGATTCTTTCCTCAGGGGCGCGCAAGCCAGGGGAATGATCCAGCTGAAGGGGCACCGCTCCGTGGGCGGCATGCGCGCGTCGATCTACAACGCGATGCCCGTCGAAGGCGTGAAGGCACTGGTGGCCTACATGAAGGACTTCGAGGCGCAGCATGCGTAGCGTGGCGCCGTTCCGGGTGCTGGTGCTGAACCAGGTCTCGGAGAAGGGATTGCAGCGCCTGCCCGCGGGTCAGTACGTCACGGGCAAGGACATCGCCGAGCCTGACGCAGTGCTCGTGCGCTCGGCTGACATGCACGCAATCGAGATCCCGTCCACCGTGAAGGCGATCGCGCGTGCCGGCGCCGGCACGAACAACATCCCGGTCAAGGCGATGAGCGAGCGGGGCGTGCCCGTGTTCAACGCGCCCGGCGGCAACGCGAACGCCGTGAAGGAACTCGTGATCGCCGGCATGCTGATTGCCGCGCGCAACCTCGCACCCGCTCACCGTTTTGTCGAGCAGCTCGATGCCGCGTCGAAGGACCTCGACAAGGTCGTCGAGGACGGCAAGAAGGAATTCGCCGGCTTCGAGCTCGCGGGCCAGACGCTCGGCATCATCGGCCTGGGCAAGGTGGGTTGCCTGGTCGCCGATGCGGCGATCAAGCTCGGGATGAACGTGCTCGGCTATGACCCGGACATCACGGTCGATGCGGCCTGGAGCCTTCCCGCCCAGGTGAAGAAGGCAACGAGCGTCAACGAAGTTCTGAAGAACTCGAACTTCGTCACATTGCATGTCCCGCTCGTGGCCGCGACGCGCGATCTCGTCAACGACAGGAACCTCACGCTGGTCAAGCCGGGGACCGTGCTGCTCAATTTCTCGCGCGACGGTGTCGCGAATGACGCGGCCGTGCTTGCGGCACTGGACGCCAAGCAGCTCGGCTGGTACGTGTGCGACTTTCCCACCCCCGGCATCCTCAAGCATCCGGGAGTGGTCGCATTGCCCCACCTGGGGGCATCGACACGCGAAGCGGAGGAGAACTGCGCCATCATGGTTGCCGACCAGTTGCGCGAGTACCTCGAGCACGGCAACGTCACCAATACCGTCAATTTTCCGAACGTGGCCATGGCGCGCGAGTCGCGCTACCGGCTGGCGATCGCGAACTCGAACGTGCCGAACATGCTCGGCCAGATCTCCACCACGATGGCGCACGCGGGGCTGAACATCCACAACATGGTCAACAAGTCGCGCGGCGAGATGGCGTACACGCTCGTCGATGTCGACAGTCCGGTGAGCGATTCGGTCATGGCCGGGCTGCGCGCGATCCACGGCGTCCTGGCAGTGCGCTACCTCCCCCAGGACGAGTAAGGCATCACGGCCCACGGGGTTGGGTTCCGGCGGCAAAATCCTTCCAGAACCAACAACGATTCCAGGACGATCATTCCATGCCGCACGCCTTCGAACACACGCTCAAGTCGTTCAAGACCGGCTCCGGCAAGGGCAGCTACTACTCGCTGCCGGAACTCGCCAGGGAATTTCCCAGGATCAACCGGCTGCCGGTGTCGATGCGCATCGTGCTCGAGTCGGTGCTGCGCAACTGCGACGGCAAGAAGGTCACTGCAGAGCACGTGGCGCAGGTCGCGAACTGGGCGGCGAACGCGGCGCGCATCGAAGAAATTCCCTTCGTCGTTGCGCGCGTCGTGCTGCAGGACTTCACCGGCGTGCCCTTGCTCGCGGACCTCGCCGCGATGCGAAGCGTCGCAGCGCGCCTGGGCAAGAAGCCCTCGCAGGTCGAGCCCCTCGTTCCAGTCGACCTGGTCGTGGACCACTCCGTGATGGTCGACCACTACGGCACACGCGACTCGCTCGACTTGAACATGAAACTGGAGTTCCAGCGCAATCGCGAGCGCTACCAGTTCATGAAGTGGGGCATGCAGGCGTTCAAGACCTTCGGCGTCGTGCCGCCCGGCTTCGGCATCGTGCACCAGGTGAACCTCGAGTACCTCGCGCGCGGCGTGCACGTGGGCGACGGCGGCATGTACTACCCCGACACGCTCGTGGGCACGGACAGCCACACGACGATGATCAACGGCATCGGCGTGGTGGGCTGGGGCGTCGGTGGCATCGAAGCCGAAGCGGCCATGCTCGGGCAGCCCGTGTACATGCTCACGCCCGACGTCGTCGGGTTCGAGCTCACCGGAAAATTGCGCGAAGGCTGCACGGCGACGGACCTCGTCCTCACCGTCACGGA
>DATLBJ010000104.1:0-22065 GCA_035526975.1 Ramlibacter sp. | reverse complement strand
CAAGCCCAAGGAGAGTTGGGTCTTCGCCCGCAATCCCCACTACTGGCACGCCGGCTATCCGAAGGCCGACGTACTGAATGTCGCGATCATCCCGGACGAGGCGGCGCGGCTGGCCGCGCTGCGCGATGGCCGCGTCGACTTTGCGGGGTTCACCAACCCGGACATCAGCCGGCTCACGCATGGCGACGCCAGGCTTGCCGTCACGGCGCAGCAAACTCCCAACTTCTATCGCCTGGACATCAACGCGCTGGGCGAGAAGTCCGCGTTCAGGGACAAACGCCTGCGACAAGCCCTCAACCTTGCGATCGACCGCGATGCCATCGCCAAGATCGTATTCGCCGGGTACTCGCGCCCCGAGTACCCCATCCCGGCCGTCTTCGGCAAGGCCGCCTGTCGCGACCTGGACAGCTACAAGCTGCCGCGGCCAGAGCGGCTGAAGAAAGCGCGCGAGCTCATGGCTGCTGCCGGCAAGACCCGGGTCGACTTCGAGCTGATGACGAACCCCGGCGATCCGGCTTACTCGAAGATGGCGCAGTTGATCCAGCAGAACCTGCGCGAGATCAACATGCATGCCCGCATCCAGCAGGTTGCAGTGCCCGATTTCATCGACCGTGTGTGGACCAAGGGCCAGTTCGAGGTCATCACGAGCTGGATGGCGGGCTTCAGCGACCCCGGCATGGTGCCCCTGTGGTGGAACCCGAAAACTGCCGTGTGGAACCAGGGTTATTTCGAGAACATCCCGGCGATGAATGCCGCGCTCGAGAAGATGATGGCTGCCCCCGTCGGTCCGCAACGCGACGCCGCGCTGGTCGAGGCTTGCCGCCTCATCGACGACGGCGCCAACCTGCTCGCGCTCGTCACGCGGGTGGACTTCATCGTCCATCGCCCCGACCTGATCGACGTCAAGTTCGACCGGGTCGCGCCGGGCTCCAACTACAACCACATGGAAGAATTCGTCAGCAAGCGCGGGACGTGATGCTGCCGGCGGGCCGAGCATGAGGTTTGTCTATTTTCTCGTGCCCCGCATCGCCGTCGCGCTGCTGACGATGTTCGGCGTCTCGCTGCTGGTGTTCTTCTGCCTTCGGCTGTTGCCCGGCGGCTTTGCCGACGTCGTGCTGGGGCCCTTCGCCGATGTCGCCACCAAGGCCGATATTTCCGCGCGCTTCGGCCTGGACAGGCCCGTGTTCGTGCAGTTTTTCAGGTGGTTCGGCGCGGCGCTTTCCGGCGACTTCGGCGTGTCGATGGCGGACCACAGCGACGTGCTCGCGCAGTACGTGCGCCGCCTGCCGGCCACCGCCGAGATCGCCATCGTGAGCCTGACTGTTGGCGTCGCTGCGGGCGTGCCGCTCGGTGTGGTCGCTGCGGTAGCAACCGGAAGCGGAAAACAGGGCGCCGCCGTGCGCCTGCTCGGCGCATTCGGCATCAGCGTGCCCGAGTCGGTGATCGCCACGGCGCTCATCTTCATCTTCTCGTACTGGTCCCTCGGGCTGCGCGTGGGCGGGTATGTGCCTTTCTCGCAAGACCCCTGGGGCAACATCCTCGTGATGACACTGCCGACTGTCTCACTGGGCATCCTGATCATGTCGGTGTTCATCCGCGTCACGCGCGATTCGGTGATGCGCGTGATGACCGAGGGCTACATCCTGGCTGCCGTCGCCCGCGGCGAGACGCCGTGGCAAATCGTGCGCCATCACATCCTGCGCAACGCGTCGATCCCGGTCGTCACGCTCATCGCGATCTATTTCGCCGGCCTGATGGGCGGTGTCGTGGTGGTGGAGAGGCTGTTCACGATTCCCGGCGTGGGCTACTACTTCCTGCAATCGCTCGAATCGCGCGACTTTGCCATCGTGCAGGCCGGAGTGCTCCTGTCCGCGTTCTTCATCATTGCGATGAACATGTTGTGCGACGTGGCTTACGCCATCATCGATCCGCGCATCGGGGCCAAGAGATCCTCCACCTGATGCTGGCGATCAAGGACAACCCCGTGTTGCGCAGGGTGGTTGCCGACAGGCTCGGGCTCGCCGCCGCCATCCTCCTGTTCACGATCATCCTGGTCGGGACGCTCGCGCCCTACCTGCCCCTCGGCGATCCTGAAGCGATCGGCGCCGGCGAACGGCTGACGGCGCCCAACAGCCACTTCCTCCTCGGCACCGACGAACTCGGCCGAGACTTCCTGCCGCGCGTGCTGGGCGGCATCAGCACCACCTTTCTCATTTCTTCGGTGGCGGTCCTCATCATGGCGATGATGGGCACCCTCATCGGGATCGCAGCGGCCTACTACGGCGGCACCTTCGACGCGATCGTCGCGCGAGTGGCCGATGTGCTCTTCGCATTTCCGGCGCTGGTCTTCGGCTTGCTGATCTCCGCCATCATCGGCATGGGAAACACGGCGGCCATCATCGTGATCGTGCTGGACACGCTCCCGCGCTTCGTGCGCGTGATTCGCGCGGTGACTCTTTCGGTCGCCGAGCGCGACTTCGTGGTCTCCAGCGTGATGGCGGGCGGCTCGTCCCTGCGCGCAATGATCGTGCACATCCTTCCCAACATCCTGGGTGTGGCGATGATCCAGCTCACGTTCTCGCTGTCGGTGGGCATGCTGATCGAAAGCGGGCTCAGCTTCCTCGGTTTCGGCGTGCAGCCCCCCCAAGCCTCACTCGGTTCGCTGCTCCAGCTGGGCACGGTCTACCTCACCACCGCGCCGTGGCTCGCGCTGGTCCCGGGGCTCATGCTGGCCCTGTGCATCGGCTCCGTGCAACTGCTCGGCGACACGCTGCGGGACGCGTTGGACCCGATTCGGGGACGCGAGCTGAAATGAGTGCGCGCATCCAGGTCGAGGACCTGCGCATCTCGTACGGCTCGGGGGACGGCAGTATCTGCGCCGTTGACGGTGTGAGCCTCGCGCTCGCGGCCGGCCAAAGCCTGGGCATCGTCGGCGAAAGCGGCTCCGGCAAGACGACGGTCGGCATGGCGATCGGGAAACTGCTGGCCCCGAGCGCGCGGTTCGATGGCGGCGACATCTTCGTCGAAGGACAGTCCGTGCTGCGCAGTGATTCCGCGCAGCTGCGGACATTGCGCCGCGACAAGCTGGGGTTCGTCTTCCAGAACCCGATGACGGCCCTCGACCCGACGATGCGGGTCGGCCGGCAGGCGGGGCTGCTGATCGGCGAAAAGCACGACAGCGATGCGGTGCACCAACTGCTGCAGCGCGCCCGGCTGGACAACCCGAAACAGGTCGCGACGAAATTTCCACACGAACTTTCTGGCGGAATGGCCCAACGTGTGGTGATTGCGCTGGCGATTGCGCGCGAGCCGTCCGTGGTGATCGCCGACGAGCCGACCGCCTCCCTCGACGCCTCGATCAAGGGCGCGATTCTCGAGTTGCTGATGGCACTGGGCGGCGACATGGGCGCCAGCCTGATCATCATGAGCCACGACTTGCGCAGCGTGGCGCGGCGTTGTGACCGCATCGCCGTCATGTACGGCGGCCGCATCGTCGAACAAGGGGCCAGCGGCGACGTATTCGAAAGGCCGTGCCATCCGTACACGCAGGCATTGATCCATGCGCAGGCGGGGAATGAGAAGCCGGGCGAGCGTCTCCACACGATCCCCGGCCTTCCTCCGTTGCTGCGGCACAGTGCAGGCAGCTGCGCGTTTGCGCCGCGCTGCCCCTACGCGCAGGATGTCTGTCGCACGGTGCGGCCCCTGGAAGTTCAGCTACGCGACCGGCGCGTCGCCTGCCACTTCGCAACCGAGCAAGGCCTCAAGCCCGCGCTCATGCCGAGCGAGGCAGCGTAGTGCAACTCCACGAACGTGCGGAGACGCAAACAATCATCAGCCTGACGGACCTGGCGGTGACGTACCGCACCGGCCCCGTTTGGAATCGCGTGGCCGTGCCCGCCGTCAACGGCGTCACGCTGCAGATCGCAGCCGGTGAGACAGTGGGCCTCGTGGGTGAGTCGGGTTCCGGAAAGACCACCCTGGGGCGCGTGATGCTCGGCCTGGTCAGGCCGAGTGCGGGGAAGTTCCTGTTCCAGCAACGGCCGTTTCACACCGGCCTGCGCAGGGCAGGCGCGCTTTCCGTCGTGTTCCAGCATCCCGAATGGGCGCTGAACCCGCGCTTGCGATGCGCAAGCTCCATCGCGGAACCGCTGCACATACAGCAAGTGGGGGACCGCGCCGAGCGGCATGAACAAGTCGCGGCCATGCTTGCACAAGTCGGACTCGACCCCGCGCTCGCCACGCGGTTTCCCGGCGAGCTTTCCGGGGGACAGCGGCAGCGCATGGCCATCGCGCGTGCACTCATCACGCATCCGCGCTTCATTGTTTTCGACGAGGCCGTGAGTGCGCTCGACGTTTCCATCCAGGCGCAGATCCTGAACCTGATCCGCGATCTGCAGGCGCAGCATGGGTTCGCCGCGCTCTTCATTTCGCATGACCTGGCAGCCACGCGCTACATCTCCCATCGCATCGCCGTGATGCGCGCCGGTGCGTTCGTGGAAGTCGCCCCGGCAGCCCAGTTTTATGGAACGCCCGACCATCCCTACAGCCGTTCGCTGCGCGAAGCGATCGTATGAGAGCGAGAGGAACACATGAACAACTCCGCTTGCATTTTCGCCGTGGCGGGATCGCCATACGACCGCGGCATCGCCCAGGGCCGCGCGTTCCGCGACGCCATCGCCCGCCATGGCGAATCGTTGCTTGCGGTGTGGCGCAATCAGGGCATCGACGATCCAATTGCGTACCGGGCGCAACTGTTGCGCGAAACGCGCTTCGAAGATGCGATCGAGCGGCACGCGCCGCACCTCCTGCGCGAGGTCGAAGGCATCGCTGATGGCAGCGGGCTTTCGCGCGAGGAGGTCTACGCATTGCAGCTCCTCGATGAAGAGTGGGCATTCCGCCGGCGCCTGAAAGACGGCCCGCCGCTGCACAAATGCAGCAGCGTGGCTGTGCGCAACGAAGCCGCTGGGGTGACCTGGATCGGGCAGAACATGGACCTCGGGGCGTATACCGACGGCTTGCAGCGACTGGTGCAGCACGCGCCGTGTGACGGCCGGCCTGGGGCGATGATCGTGACGATTGCCGGCGTGCTGGGGTTGCTCGGAGTGAACGACGCGGGCGTTGGCCTTTGTGTCAATTCGATCCCACAAGTCCCTTCGGCGGCAGAAGGCGTGCCCGTGGCCTTCGTGGTTCGCCGACTGCTGGAGGCGCGCACCGCCGCCGAGGCGGGCGATTGGTGCCGCCGGCTGCCGCATGCGACGAATCAACACTACCTCATTGCAGATGGATCGCTGATCGTGTCGTTGGAGGCATCGTCGGATGGCGTGGTGGATGTCCCGCTGCGCACTCCGGATCGCTCCCTGCATACCAACCATCCGATCGCGAGCGGCGCCCGGTATCCGGAGGGTGAGGAGAACTCGGTTGCGCGGCTGCGCTCACTCGATCAACGGCTCGGGCAAGGAACGCCGCTGCTCGAAGACTTGCGCGGCGCACTCACGTCGTTCGATGACGAGCGCCACCCGGTTTGCCGCTTGCGCAGCGACGAGTTGGGCCCGATGAGTTTCACCACAGCTTCGATGATCAGCGCGCTGCACAGGAACGCGGCGGCGGTCGAAGGATGGGTCAGTTTCGGGCCACCGAGCCAAAGGGGCTACGAAATCTTCACGTTGAACGTGGCCTAGGATCCCGATCCAGCGAGACGGAACGAGTTCGTTGACGTGGTTGAACGCCCTCAGATCCATTTGCAGGAAACTTCCAAAACTTCATGTTGTACGCGATACTGCCGCCCGAGAAGAAACCGGATCTTCACCAGGACTGCCGAGTGAGGACCGACACCGGAGTCGAGGCTCATGCAGGATCGCGCCGAATTTCGATTCGCTGAACTTGTGGGAGATGTCTACGCAGCTGGACTGGATGCCACGCGATGGCCCGACGTCCTCGCGCGAATGTCCTCCATGGTGGACTCCGCGGCCGGCACTATCTTTATCCACGACTTCGACGACGGGAGCGCGAACCTGGAGTGCTCTGGCGGCAACGTTGCTGCATTCCTCGGGTTCGACGAATCGGCGCTGGTGAGTTACGCGACCTATTACGGGGGCCGGAACGTGTGGATCGCGGCAGAAGACGCGTTGCCTCCGGGGTCGGCGGTCACAAGCTCGATGCTGTTTCCCGAGTCACGACTGAAAGGTACGGAGTTTTACTGCGACTGGCTGAAGCCTCAGGACTTCTTCTATTCGCTTGGGTCGGTGGTCGTGAAGGAGCAGACGCGCGCCGTCAAGCTGAGTTTTCTTCGCTCGGAACGTGACGGCGCGTACGGCTCCGACGACTTGCAACTGATGCGGCAACTCATGCCGCACCTGCAATCGTCCGTTGCCACGCACCGCAAGTTGTTCCGGCTCGAGTCGCTCGCCGCGGGCGCTATCGGCGCGCTCGACTCGCTGCGCAATGGCGTCATCCTGCTGAACCCCGAAGGGCGTGTGCTGCACGCCAATGTGGCGGCGGAACGGATCGCGAAAAATTCGGGCGCTATCCGTCTCGGGGCCGGCGGTGCGATAGGTGGCGCAACCACCTCTGCGAGCGACAAGTTGAAGGCACTCATTCGGCAGGCCGTGCTGACAGGAACGGGCCGCGGCGTGGCACCGGGCGGCTCCCTTCGATTACCCGGCAACGAGGGCGGGCACTTGTCCGTGTTCATAACGCCGCTGCCCGCCAAGCTCACCCCGTTTGGACGCGGCGCCGCTGCCGCGCTGTTTTGCGCGGACGCGGACGCAGTGGTCGGCGGGCTGTCGGTGGCGCTGCAAACGGTCTACCAGATGACGGCGGCAGAGGCCGCGTTGACCGAGGCGCTCGTGAACGGCCTGTCGCTCGCGCAATACGCGGAGCAACGTGGCGTCACGCTCAACACCGTGCGGACTCAGTTGAAGGACGCTGCGGCGAAAGCGGGAGCCAAACGGCAGGTCGATCTGGTGCGTGTGGTGCTGACGGGGCCGGCGATGCTCAAGGGTCTTACGTTTCCCGGTGAGCAAGCGCGCTAAAGGTCGTCACCCAAACGGGTGATGCGCGCGCGTGATGCGCTAGGGACACTGGGCTCCTCACCGATGGAGCGCAAAAATGGACCACGCATGGAGCCGGACGGCTGACAACGATGATCGGTCCCCGTCCAGCCGCCGACAGCCCGTGCAAAGCCGGGTCGAAGCTGGGATGAAGGCCCTTTACCGAGCCTGCGCCATCAGCTCCGGCCGCAGGGCACTGGACTGTGTCCAGCTGCCGACGTCGCTGGAGCACCGGCCTGGCCCGAGGGCGATACGGCTGATCAGGCAAGCGCAGATCAGTGCATGGTGATCGCGAAGCACTAGAGCGACCTCATCGATCTCGACCGATATCCATTTGCCTTGACCCATGGCGCCATTGTCGCGGTCGTTTCATCACAATGCAGCAGGCAAGGTCCTGCTGAAGAAGCTCGCAACCGCTGCGTTGAAGGTCGCGTGAAACGCGCCCCGATCGAAGCCGGCGGCACTGGTGCAGATGGCGGGTGCGATCGTGGCCAGCGCATTGCTGCACGGTACGAGGAAATCGTAGTGACCGGCGTTGGCGACAGCGTGATAGTCCGGCGCTTGGGGCAGCGCGAGCCGCACGGCTTCTGCGTAGCGCGCCTGCGGGAGTAACGTGTCGTTCTCGGCGCCCCAGAGTTGCACCGGCACCTTCACGTTCTTGAGCCCTTCCGGGGAGAAAGCGAATCCGAGCGCAGGCGCGGCCACCACTGCGGCCTTGATGCGGGCATCGTCCGCACGGGCGGCGGCGGACGCGAGGGGCATCGCGGCACTGCTGCCGGTCTTCGCAATGAGCTGGCATGCGAAGTCCGCCGGGTACTGGCGGCACATCGGGCCGACTTTTGAAAAATCAGCAATGCCGCCGATGCTCACCAGCGTGGTGAAGCCGCCCGCCGAGAAGCCGAACATGCCGATGCGCGCCGGGTCGATCGTGGCGTGGCCTTCCCATTTCGACAGCATGTGGTCGATTACCCGGCTGATCTGCCGCGGGCGGTCCATGACGTCGACGTTGCGGCTCTGGTCTGCGTAGTTGTCGCCCGTGTGGCTGACGGCCGCCACGACAAAGCCGGCGTCGGCCAACGCGATGGCGGTGTCGTAGTGACTCAGGAACGAGCTGCCCGTTCCATGCGATATCACGACCAGCGGCAGGCCCTTGCCTTGCGCGATGCCGTTGACCGCGACGCTCATCGTCGTCGGTCCCATCGCGATCGGCTGCGGCGTGGCCGCGCTCGGGTACCAGATGCCGATCTCCAGCGGTTTGCCGCCGGGATCGGCGGCAAAGCCGTGTTGAAAGCCGGCGGCATGAGCAGTGCTGGCGGCGAGCGCAATCACCAGGCTGGTGATTGCGAACATCAATTTTGTCGTGAGCGTTTTCATTGGGTCAGGGGCTTTCAGGAGGTGACGCCGGCGATTCTCCGGTCGCCCCTGCAGGCGGTCTTGCGCTTTGCGACGAAGCGCGAATTGGAGGCGCGAAGCGCCAACGGCACGCCGCGAGATGACGCGCGGCGCGCGCCCGCTAGTGCGCCTTCCTGCGCGAGCCCGCGATTTTCTTCGGGGGCGCTGCCAGCTTGCCGGCCACGGCGGCACGTAGCAGGCGCTGGAACGTCGGGCACTCGGAGTGGTTGCTCGCCGGGCAAACGGCCGCGTGGCGCAAGCCCTTGCTCAGCCCCTGCAGCCGCCGGATCGTCGCGTCGATTTCATCGGCCTTTTTCTCGAGGGACCTGCGGTCGATGTTGGCGCGGCCGTCGGCCGAAAACATGCCGCCCACTTCGTCCAGCGAAAAGCCGGCAGCCTGGCCCAGTGCAATCAACGACAGCTGGTGCATCACCGTGGGTGCGAATGTCCGGCGCAGGCCGGCGCGTCCGACAGATGCGATCAACCCCTTCTCTTCGTAATACCGCAGCGCCGACGCGGAAAGCCCGGACTTCCGGGCGACTTCAGCGATGTCCATGCAAAAACCCCTTGACCTCAAGTTGACTTGAACTTGCATAGTGGGTGCCATCGCGTCCCAAGTCAACAAGGAAACACATGAACACCCTCGTCGAGAACATCGCACGCGTTGCTGCGATAGGTGCCGGTGCAACGGCCATCATGGATATCTGGGTGCTGCTCCTGCAGCGCCTGGGTGTGCCAACCCTGAACTTCGCCATGATCGGCCGTTGGGTGGGGCATTGGCCGCGCGGCACCTTCCGCCATGACGCGATCGCGAAGGCGCGTCCCGTGCGCGGCGAACTCGCGCTGGGTTGGCTGGTTCATTACGCAACGGGAATATCGTTCGCGACGCTTCTCATCGGCGTCGAGGGAATGGCATGGACCCAATCTCCCACCGCTGCGCCCGCGCTGTGCATCGGGCTCGCCACCGTGCTGGCCCCCTGGCTTGTGATGCAACCCGCCATGGGCGCCGGCATCGCCTCCGCGAAGACGCAATCGCCTGCGCAAAACCGCGCGAGGAGCCTTGCGAACCACTTCGTCTTCGGGCTCGGCTTGTACCTCACGGCGCTCTTCGTCGCGTGACACGGACCCGCAAATTGAAAAGGAAAACACCATGAAAAATCTCGCCGTCATCTATCACAGTGCCCACGGCAACACCGAACGCATCGCGCAGCTTGTCGTCGAGGGCGCAGCAGGGGTGCCCGGAGTTCGAACGACATTGCTCAAAGCCGAAGACCTCATTGCCACACCCGGGAAGCTGCTCGACTTCGATGGCTTCGTCTTCGGCTCGCCCACTTACCTGGGGGGTGTGTCCGGGCAGTTCAAATCGTTCATGGACGCGACGGGACGGTTGTGGAACACCCACGCCCTCAAAGGCAAGCTGGCCTCGGGCTTCACCGTGTCTGCATTGCCATCGGGCGACAAGCAATCGACACTGCTGTCCATGTTTGTCTTTGCCATGCAGCACGGGATGTTCTGGGTTGGCAACGCCATACTGCCGGAGCAGCATCGCGGCGTATCGTTCGACGAAGCGGCCAACAGGCTCGGCTCCTGGTCGGGGCTGATGGCGCAGGCGGGCCACTCGGCGGCTGCGAACTCTTTCGCCCCGGGTGATATCAAGACAGCGCGCATGTTCGGCAGGAACATCGCCAATGCGTTGGCGTGCATGACATGTGTCAAGGAGGCAGAGGCAGTGGAATGATCGCCAGGAAATTCGAACTTCGCCGCCGGTTGCTCGGGCTGATCAGGTTTCCTCCCGTCAGGATCATCCTTGCGGCGTTCTGGGTTGGCGCGTCGATCGGCCTGGGGTCGGGGCTCGGTGCGCTGCTGCCCGATGCGCACAAGACGCTGGCGCCGTTGTTCATGGCGGGCGGTGCGCTCGCCGGCTACTACGCCTTCGTGCGAATCTTCGAAAGAAGGCCGGTCGTTGAAATGACCGGCCCTTCGTGGGCGAGGGAAGCCGTCCTGGGCATCGTCATCGGCGCAACGCTGTTCGGGCTGGTCATCGCAGTCTTGTTCATCCTCGGCAACTATCAAGTCGATGGCGTCGATGCGAACAGTGCTGTCGCGGCGACCTTGGTCGTTGCAATCATGGCCGGCGTGACGGAGGAAGTTCTGATGCGGGCCGTGGCGTTTCGCATCCTCGAGGAATGGCTAGGAAGCTGGGCTGCACTCGTCCTGACAGCGGTTCTTTTCGGGGCGTTGCACCTTCCGAACCCGCAGGCGACGTGGGTGAGCAGCGCAGCGATCGCACTTGAAGCCGGGGTCATGCTCGCAGCAGCGTACATGTTGACGCGCAGGATCTGGCTGCCGATCGGCATCCACGCCGCCTGGAACTTCACGCAGAGCGGCATCTTCGGCGTCGCGACTTCCGGTATCGAAGGCAAGGGCTACCTGAAAGGCAGCCTGCATGGATCGGACTTCGTATCGGGGGGCGCGTTTGGCCCGGAGGCTTCGATCGTCGCTGTCGTGATTTGTACGCTGCTGGGCGTGCTGTTGCTTGTCGCCGCGCACAGAAAGGGCCGCTTCGTCGCACGCGGTTCGTCGCATGCCAGTCGCCGCACGGCCTCCCTACAATGCCCATGAACCTGGTCAACCAACGGAGACGTCAAATGAGCATTCGCCGCCACTTCATCATTGCCGCTGTCGCCGCTGCCGCGCTCGGGGGTGCCGTCGCGCACGCGCAGAGCAACGCGCCGCTTCGCGTCGGGACCGACGCCACATTCCCGCCGATGGAATTCGTCGAGAACGGAACGCGCACGGGCTTCGACGTGGACCTCGTCGAGGCGATCGGAAAGGCGCTGGGGCGGCCGGTCGAATGGATCGACATCGACTTCAAGGGCTTGATCCCGGGCCTGGTCTCCAAGCGGTTCGACATGGCGGTTTCGGCGATCTACATCACCGACGAGCGCAAGAAGGTGGTCGACTTCACCAACCCGTACTACGCCGGCGGGCTGGTCGCCATGGTCAAGGAGAACAGTCCCATCAAGAAGCTCGCGGACCTGGATGGCAAGAAAGTCACGGTGCAGGTCGGCACGAAGTCGGTCAGTTACCTGCAGGAGCACTACCCCAAGGTGCAGCGCGTTGAAGTGGAGAAGAACCAGGAAATGTTCAACCTGGTGGACATCGGACGTGCCGATGCAGCGGTGACGGGCAAGCCGGCTGCGTACCAGTATGTGCGCACCCGTCCTGGCCTGAAGGTGCTCGACGAGCAGCTCACGACCGAGGAATACGGGATGGCGCTGCGCAAGGACGAGCCGCAGCTGACCAAGTCGGTGAACGACGCCATCGCGAAACTGAAAAGCGACGGGACCTATGCAGCCATCGTGAAGAAGTGGTTCCCGAGCGGCAGGTAGCCAGGCGCCGATGGATCTCGATTTCTCGCCCGTATGGGCTGGTTGGGGCGAACTGCTGCGGGGTGCAGCGATCACGGTGGAGATCACCGCCGTCTCGCTGATGCTCGGCTGCCTGCTCGGTCTGCTGGTCGGCATCGGCCGCCTCAACCCGAAGCGGCGCGTGATCTATGGCTTGTGCACCGCCTACGTGGCCGCGATCCGCGGGACACCCCTGCTCGTGCAGCTGTTCATCCTGTTCTTCGGACTGCCGCAGTTCGGGATCCTGCTGCCTGCGTTCGCGTGCGGGATGCTTGGCCTGGGGATCTATTCCGGCGCGTACGTATCAGAGATCGTGCGCGGCGCGATCCAGTCGGTCGACCGCGGCCAGATGGAGGCGGCGCGCTCGATTGGCTTGTCGTCACGCCAGGCCATGGTCAGCGTCATCCTGCCGCAGGCGGCCGTGCGGATGATCCCGCCGCTGGGCAACGAGTTCATCGCCCTGATCAAGAACTCTGCGCTGGTGTCGCTCCTGACCATCCACGACCTGATGCACGAAGGCCAGAAGATCATCAGCGTGTCGTACCGGTCGCTGGAGGTCTATCTCGCGGTGGCGGTCATCTACTTCGTGCTGACGGGTTTGACGACACTGGCGCTCGGCCGGCTCGAATTGCGGCTGCGCGCGGGAGGAATGGTGCAATGAAGGCCGGAGGTCCCGCCGCCGCACCGATCATCAGCATCCGCGGCCTGCGCAAGTCCTTCGGCGAACACTTGGTGCTGACGGGCATCGACTTCGATGTGCAGCCCTCGCAGGTCGTGGTCGTGATCGGTCCCAGCGGCTCGGGCAAGAGCACGTTCCTGCGCTGCTGCAACGGCCTGGAGCAGCCGGAAGGCGGCAGCGTCGACATCTGCGGGCGCACGCTCGTTCGTGACGGGCACATCCTCGCCGAAGCGGAGTGCAACGCACTGCGGCAGGAAGTCGGCATGGTTTTCCAGTCGTTCAACCTGTTCCCGCACCTGAACGTCCTGCAGAACATCGCCCTCGGCCCGCGCAAATTGCGCGGCCTCACGCGCGAGCAGGCCGAAGCGCAAGCGCAGGCGTTGCTGGAAAAAGTGGGACTGGCACAGAAGGCCCAGGCCATGCCGGCGAGCCTCTCGGGTGGCCAGAAACAGCGTGTGGCGATCGCGCGCGCGTTGGCGATGAAACCGCGAGTCATGTTGTTCGATGAGCCGACGTCGGCGCTCGACCCCGAACTCGTGGGCGAGGTCCTGCAGGTCATGAAGTTGCTGGCCAGCGAAGGCATGACGATGATGGTGGTCACGCACGAGATGGAGTTCGCTCGCGAAGTCGCCGACGTCGTCGTCGTGATGGACCACGGCGGCATCATCGAAACCGGCCCGCCATCGATGATCTTTACCGCCCCCACGCAAGAACGCACACGCGCGTTCCTGCAGGCGGTCCTGGCTCGCGCCTGAGCGTGCCACCCCTTTGAAGCTGCAAAGAAATAGCGCCTCATGGAGGCGCTATTGGGTGTAGTGGTGGGTCCTGCAAGGCTCGAACTTGCGACCTACGGATTAAGAGTCCGCTGCTCTACCAACTGAGCTAAGAACCCACTTTGAAAACGATTCCGGTGGTGGAGAGGAGGAGGATCGAACTCCCGACCTTCGCATTGCGAACGCGACGCTCTCCCAGCTGAGCTACCCCCCCACGGAAGAGCGCGTATTTTAGCAGGACTTTTTCAGGCCGCTTTCAACACCGGCGGCGCGAAGAGCGATTCCATTTCCTTGCGGATGCGAAACGCGCGGGTCGTGCTGTCGATCGCGACGTCCGCCCACGACAGCGACTGGCCTTTTCTCACGGCGCGCGTCACCTTCACGTCGTGCGCAAGGCCCAGCGGCAAGCCGCCCGATTGCACCGACTTCGGCGCGGGCAGCAGCTTGCCCCACACCGTGTAGCCGCCTTCGCCATCGAGCACTTCGCCTGGTTGCAGGTCGCGCTTCGCAGTGGCGACGACGTCGGCGTTCCAGCATGTCGCCACGCCTGTCGCTTCACCGCGCAACGCAACGCTCGCCACCGACATGCCCACTTCCAGCCCGATCAGGTGCCAGCGCTTGTACAGCGTGAAGTAGCGCCCGCTGTCGTCGGTCTTGGCCTTGTATTCCTCGAAGCAGTTGCGCACGTACTGCGTTTCGCCTTCGACGGTGACCCAAACGCCCATGCGGATTTCGTAGTCGATGGGGCGTCCTTGCGCGTCGAGCGAGTTGATCACTTCGACCATCCCCTTGCGTTCCAGCACGCCGCCTTCACTGCGCGGCCGGGTCATGTCCGGGATGCGGTCCACGCTGGCGCTGGGGAACAGCAGTCCGTTGGAAGGCGCATGCAGCCCGCACGCGTTCGCCACCGCGGTGCTTTCGATCGACGGTTTCGAGCCATCGAGGAAGCTGTTGAACATCTTCGGGTTCAAGCCGCCGCGAACGGCCTGTTCCTTCGTCAGCCCCCAGTTGTCCCACACCGTGTCCGGGGTGGATTCGGAAAAATGCGATTGCCATTTGTGGCCACGCCCTGCAGCCACGACCGGGAAGCCGCACGTGCGCGCCCAGTCGACCAGGTCGCAGATCAGCGCGGGCTGGTCGCCGAAAGCGAGCGAATAGATCACGCCGGCTTCCTTCGCCTTGCGCGCGAGCAGCGGGCCGCAGAACGCGTCGGCTTCCACTGTGACGTTGACGACATGCTTGCCGTTCGTGAACGCTTCGAGGCAGTGGTCGACTGCGGCGATCGGATGGCCGGTGCATTCGACGATCACGTCGATCGCCGGGTGGCGCACGAGCGCTTGCCAGTCTTCGCCGACGTGCGTCGTGCCGTGCTTGATCGCGTCGTCGATCGACGATGCACGCGTGCGCTCGTCCTTCCATCCGACGCGCGCAAGGTTGGTGCGTGCGCTTGCAGGCGACAGGTCGGCGATCCCCGCGAGATGCACGCCGGGCGTGTTCGGAATCTGCGCAAGGTACATCGAGCCGAACTTGCCGGCGCCGATGAGGCCAATGCGGATCGGTTTGTTGTCAGCGGCGCGTTGCTGCAGTTTGGCGTACAGGCTCATGGTGTCACGCCGCTTTCTTCATTTCATCGATCGGCACAGTGCTCGTCTGCAACGCGCTCGCCGGCAGCCCATCCTTCCACGGCAAGTCCACCGCGTAAGGCTTCAGCAGGCAATCGTCCGGCAGGCATTCGATCGGCGCGAAGTCGCGATGCGCGATGTATTCGGGCCGCTTGAAGCGGCGGATGTGGTTCGACACGGCGCAGAGTGAGAGGTACACGCTCACGCGGTTCCACGGCGAGAGGTTGCTGGTCGACGCATGCACCAGGCAGCTGTGGAACAGGATCATCGAACCCGCGGGGCCTTTCGGTGCGACGATGCCGCCGTTCTTGCCGCCGGCGCGGTCCACGAGTTTGGAGACGAGCTCCTTGTCGACGACCCACAGCGGATAGCTCGTGGTCGAAAGATCGTGGTTCGCCTCGATGACGCCCCTCTTGTGGCTGCCGGGGATGAACATCAGCGGGCCGTTGTACTCATTGACGTCGTCCAGGAAGATGGCGACGTTCATCGCACGCTCCGTCGGCATCATGTCGTCGTTGAGCCACGTGCCGTAGTCCTGGTGCCATTGCCACACGTCGCCTTCGAAAGCCATCTTCCCGTTGATCTTGAACTGGTGCATGTAGAGCTCTTCGCCGAAGAGATCCATGACCGGCTCCACCATGCGGGGGTGGCGCGCAAGCCGCGCGAACGGTTCGCTGTACATGTGCGCGGCGAAGTTCGTGCGGACCGCGTCGCGGCCTTTCTCGCGCACGTTGTACGCCTCGCGCCGCGAATACAGGCGCGGCACTTCTTCGTTCAGCACCTTCGTTTCTTCCCGGGTGAAGAGGCCGGGAAAGAACAGGTAACCCTCCCGGTCGAAATGCTCGAGCTGCTCCTTCGTCAATTTCATCCCTTGTCTCCTTGGATCGTTTTGTCCTGGATCAGCGCGGCAAGCTGCTCGGCGAGGTTCTCGCTCGCGCGCTGGCCATGCTGTTCGATCAGGCGTGCGGCGCGACTCGCATCGCCGGCGGCGATGGCGCGCGAGATTTCTTCGTGTTCGTCCCAGATTGCCGCGCGCCTGTTCGACAGGCGCACCACCGCACCCATCACGCGGCGCAGGTGGCGCCACTGCTGCTGCGCGGTCTGGGCGATCGTGGGATTGCCCGACGCGGCATAGATCGCGTCGTGAAACGCGATGTCGCAATCGATCATTGCCTTGACGTTGCGCCCCCCTGCCGCCTTGCGTCCGTTGGTGATCAGCGCGGGGTCGAGCCGGGTGCGCCGGAGCGCCGCGAGACGCGCCGCGAGCGAGTCGAGCGCGACGCGCACCTGGTAGACATGCAGCACGCCCTCGGCATCGAGCGGCGCGACGAGCAGGCCGCGGCCGGGCGCGTCGATCACGAAGCCATCCTTCTTGAGCAGCAACAAGGCCTGCAGCACCGGCTGGCGCGAGACAGCGAGCTGCTCGGCGATTTCTTCCTGCGTGATGCGCTGGCCGGGTGCGAGCGAGCCTTCGCTGATCGCATCGAGCAGGCGCGTGTAGACCAGCTCGACGAGGTCGGGCGCGGCTTCGAGCTTGACGAGCTGAGGCATTGGATTCTGTATACAGAGTACTCCCGATGCCGCCGGCCGGCAAGTGGGCCCCTACACTGGCGCGATGAAATACGACGGGGCCCAGCTCGACCGCATGTACAACGCACGCGAGGCGGTGCCCGGGTACGCGGAACATTTCCGCAAGTGGGCGGCGTGGTCGCAGGACGCGATGCGCGGCGGCGCACGCGCGCTGGACGTGCGCTACGGCGGCGGGTCGAACGAGCACCTGGACATCTTCCGCACTGAGAAGGAGCATGCGCCCGTGCTGGTGTTCATCCACGGCGGCTACTGGCGTTCGCTCGACAAGAAGGACCACGCGTTCGTCGCACCGCCGTTCACCCGCCACGGGATTTGCGTCGTCGTCCCCAACTACGCGTTGTGCCCGGCAGTGACGATTCCCGGCATCGTCATGCAGATGGTGCGCGCGCTCGCGTGGACGTGGAAACACATCGAGCAGTACGGCGGCGACCGCAACCGGATCCACGTGGCCGGCCATTCGGCAGGCGGCCACCTCGCTGCAATGATGGCCGCGTGCGCCTGGAGTGCGTTCGATCCTGCGTTGCCCAAGGACGTGGTGAAAGGTGCGATGTCGATCTCGGGCCTGCACGACCTGGAGCCGATCATGCACACGCCTTTCCTGCAGCCGTCGCTGCACCTGACTGCGGAACAGGTGCGAAAGGCAAGCCCCGCGCGCCTTCCGGCGCCGGATCAGGGAAAGCTCTACTCCGTGAGCGGCGGCCTCGAAAGCGAGGAATTCCACCGGCAAACCCGGTTGATGCGCGACGTGTGGGGCGACAAGCGGGTGCCTGTTTGCGAATTAATGCCGGGGCGCAACCACTTCACGGTGCTCGAGGGTTTCACCGAGCCGGGGAACCGCCTGCACGAGCTTGGACTCGAACTTGTCCAAGGATGAATGCGCGCATGAACAAGCTCTGGATATTGGTCGTCGCCGCGCTGCTGCAGGCTTGCGGCGGCGGGGGAGGCGGCACGACGATGGCCGTCTCGAACAATGGCGGCGGCACGGCCGCGCAGTGTTCTATTCCGGACCAGCAGCAGCACGTGCTCGGCTTCATGCAGGACGAGTACTACTGGTATTCGCAGATGCCCGCGCCGAACACCGCGGCCGCCACGATGGATGCGTATTTCCAGTCGCTGCTCTTCCGTCCGACGGACCGGTTCAGCTTCTCCGAGTCCACGCAGGCCTACCAGCAGCTTTTCGACGAAGGCACCTTCACCGGTTACGGCTATACGTTGACGCTGACGGATGCGGCCAACATGGTCCTGCGCGTGCGCATCGTCGAGCCGAACGGGCCCGCGATGGCCGCCGGCATGAGGCGCGGCGACACGATCGTCAGCATCGACGGCTTCACGCCGGCGCAAATCGTCGCGGGCTCGGTGACCAGCGTCGGTACCGAAGGCGTGCCGCGGACGATCGTCGTGCGCGATACCGCGGGCAGCACGAAGACGCTGCAGATGGTGTCCGCGACGTTCCCGCTCAAGCCGGTGCGCGATGTGGCCGTGCTCAACGGCACCCGCAACGGCCAGCCCGTGAAGGTCGGCTACCTCGACTACACGCAGTTCGTCTCGTACAGCCGCAACGACCTGGTCGCGGCGGTCTCCAGCTTCGCAGCGCAAGGCGCGAGCGAACTCGTGCTGGACATGCGCTACAACGGCGGCGGCGACATCGACACGTCGCGCGACCTGGCGAGCCTGATTGCCGGCGCGCGGCTTGCCGGGCAGGTGTACGCATCGCTGCGCTTCAACAGCAAGAACCAATCGCAGAACCAGGATTACCTTTTCGAGGCTCCGGCGGCGAGCATGGGCACGCTGCCGCGCATCGTCATCATCGCGTCGGCCAACACGGCATCGGCCAGCGAACTGGTGATCAACGGGCTCAAGCCGTTCATGGACGTCGTGCTGGTCGGCAGCACCACCTACGGCAAGCCGTATGGATTCGTCCCCTACAGCTACTGCGGCACGACCTACAACGCCGTGAACTTCGAGGTGGTCAACTCGGCGGGCGTGGGTGGCTATACCACCGGATTCACGCCGACGTGTGCGGCGGCCGACGATCTCGAACACGAGCTCGGCGACCCGAACGAGGGCGAGCTGAAGACGGCCCTGGGCTACATCGCCACCGGTTCGTGCCCGCAATCCGCGCAAAGCGCCAGCCTCGTGAGCAAGCCGGCGCGGGTGCTGGGGGACATGACCCGCCCGCCGGGGATGTTCAAGAAATAGTTGTCATGCCGGACTTGATCCGGCATCCAGCGTCTTCGACGCAAGCCACTGGATTGCGGGTCCAGCCCGCAATGACAACGGCTACATCAGCAGGTGTTCCCCGGCGTTCTCGCCGCCGAGGATCACGTAGTTCACCTTGCGCAGGTCCAGCAGCTTGCGGCCGCCGGCATAGCTGATCGAGCTCTGGATGTCTTCTTCCATCTCGCGCATGGTGTCGGCGAACTTGCCTTTCACGGGCTCGAGGATGCGCTTGCCTTCGACGTGGCGGTACTCGCCCTTGTTGAAGTCCGACGCGCTGCCGAAATATTCCTTGTACAGCTTGCCGCCTTCTTCCACCGTCTTGCCGGGCGACTCTTCGTGGCCCGCGAGCATCGAGCCGATCATCACCATCGTCGCGCCGAAACGCACGCTCTTGGCGATGTCGCCGTGTTCGCGAATGCCGCCGTCCGCGATGATCGGCTTGGTCGCGACGCGCGCACACCACTTCAGCGCCGACAGTTGCCATCCGCCGGTGCCGAAACCCGTCTTCATGCGCGTGATGCAGACCTTGCCGGGGCCGATGCCGACCTTCGTCGCGTCGGCGCCCCAGTTCTCGAGATCAATCACCGCTTCAGGCGTGCCGACGTTGCCCGCGATCACGAAGGTCGAGGGCAGCTTCTGCTTGATGTGCGCGATCGTGTCCTTGACGGTGTCGGCGTGGCCGTGCGCGATGTCGATCGTGATGTATTCGGGGACAAGGCCTTCGGCCGCGAGCGTGTCGATCGTCATGTGATCGGCTTGCTTCACGCCCAGCGAGATCGATGCGTATGCGCCGGCTTCGTGCATGCGCCGCACGAACGCGACGTTGTCCATGTCGAAGCGGTGCATCACGTAGAAGTACCCGTTCTTCGCCAGCCACAGGCAGATCGGCTCGTCGACGACCGTTTTCATGTTGGCGGGTACGACGGGGATGCGGAAGCTGCGCGGGCCGAGCTCGATCGATGCATCGCATTCGGAGCGGCTTTGCACGCGGCACTTGCGCGGCAAGAGCAGGACGTTGTCGTAGTCGAAGATTTCCATGGCAAAAAAATACCGGGCGCAAATGGCTTGGGCCCGGTGCTTGATTCTACTCCGCGGGGTCACCCCGGCGCAGGCCGGGGCCGTTGGCCTATCTTTCGCAACGGCTTTGCGCAATCGCCCTCACGCGCCCCTTCGCATCCTCGATCCACCCCACCACCCTCAGCCGTTCGAACTTCGCGCCTTCCGCAATGCGCATCGGCCGCAACTCATAGCGCTTCTTCGCCTCCGTAGGCCAATCGGCGACAAACGCATTGCGAACCAGGTTTCGCTCCACCGGCGTTCCTTCACTGCCCGCCGGCAACGTCTCCACAAGCAACAGCCACGCCTTCCATGGCCCGCCCGGCGCAGCCTGCATCTCGATCGACGTGCCGATGTATTCGTTGAACGGCAAGCCGTGCGCGACACGCATCTTCGGCGGAGCTTCACCGCTGCGCTGCGAAAAGTGCGTAGCCGATTGCGCGGGAATCTTCTTGCCAAGCGCGTCGAGCCGATCGCCCCCATCGCGGCTGGCGACGGCCGACAGCGGCGCATCGTCGCCGCGCGATCCCGCCGCAACCCAGTCGATCGCGAGCGTTCCCGGCGCAGGATCGGGCGTCTGCGGGTCCTTCCAGCAATTCTCGCAGTCGGCATTGATAAAACGCTCGAGCAGCGCGCGCGGCGCCGGCGCGCCGTCGCTGGAGCACGAAGACGGCTGCGCGTTGGCAGCAAGTGCCAGGGGCAGGATGAGCAATGCCAGCTTCCGGTTCATTCACGTTCCTACAATGCCGTCATGTTCCCAGATGTCGCCGCTGATTCGCCGTTCCTGCAGAACCTCAATGCCGAGCAGCGCGCCGCCGTCACGCTTCCCGCGGAGCATGCGCTCATTCTCGCGGGCGCGGGCTCGGGCAAGACCCGCGTCCTGACCACGCGCATCGCGTGGCTCATCTCCACCGGGCAAGCCGGCCCGGGCGGCGTGCTGGCCGTGACCTTCACCAACAAGGCCGCGAAGGAAATGCTGACGCGCATCCAGGCGATGCTGCCGATCAACGTGCGCGGCATGTGGGTGGGCACCTTCCACGGCCTGTGCAACCGCTTCCTGCGGGCGCACTGGCGCAACGCCAACCTGCCGCAAAGCTTCCAGATCCTCGATACGCAGGACCAGCTCTCGGCCGTCAAGCGCGTGATGAAGGCCAACAGCGTCGACGAGGAGCGCTACCCGCCCAAGGAGATGCAGTACTTCATCTCCGGCGCCAAGGAGGACGGCCTGCGCCCGAACATGCTGGAAGTGCGCGGCGAGGATGACCGCCGCAAGGTCGAGATCTACCAGCTGTACGAAGACCAGTGCCAGCGCGAAGGCGTGGTCGATTTCGGCGAGCTGATGCTGCGCAGCTACGAGATCCTGCGCGACAACGATCCCTTGCGCGAGCACTACCAGCGCCGGTTCCGGCACATCCTGGTCGACGAGTTCCAGGACACCAACCGGCTGCAATACCAGTGGCTGAAAATGCTGGCCGGCACGGACAATGCACTGTTCGCGGTGGGCGACGACGACCAGAGCATCTACGCCTTCCGCGGCGCACGCGTGGGCAACATGGCCGATTTCGTGCGCGAATTCAGCGTGCGGCACCAGATCAAGCTGGAGCAGAACTACCGCAGCCACTCGAACATCCTCGATTCGGCGAACGCGCTGATCAGCCACAACAAGACGCGCCTCGGAAAGAACCTGCGCACCGATGCCGGCCCGGGCGAGCCCGTGCGCGTGTACGAAGCACCGACGGACATGGCCGAGGCGCAGTGGCTGGTGGAAGAAGCGCGGCACCTCGTTCGCGATGACGTTCCCCGCCACGAGATCGCGATCCTGTACCGCAGCAACGCGCAGAGCCGCGTGATCGAAACCGCGCTATTCAATGCGGCGGTGCCATACCGCGTCTACGGCGGCTTGCGCTTTTTCGAGCGCGCCGAGATCAAGCACGCGCTGGCGTACCTGCGGCTGCTCGAGAACGCGAACGACGACACGAGCTTCATTCGCGTGGTGAATTTTCCGCCGCGTGGCATCGGGGCGCGGTCCGTCGAGCAATTGCAGGACGCCGCCAAGGCCAAAGGGAGTTCGCTGCACGATGCAGTCGGTGCAACCACGGGCGCAGCGGGCACGAAACTGGCGGTGTTCGCGCAGAAGATCGACGCGATGCGCGCGGCAACGCAGAACCTCACGCTGCGCGAGATCATCGAGCACGTCGTGCACGAGTCGGGGCTGATCGACCACTACAAGTCCGAGCGCGAAGGCGCCGACCGCATCTCGAACCTCGAGGAACT